>DBVR01000027.1:52153-57145 GCA_002308755.1 Christensenella sp. UBA1259 | reverse complement strand
CGTCTTGCGAAACCCCTATAAACAACGTCGTTCCCGAATCAAAATCCGTTTCCCCGCAAGCACCGAATAAAATCAACGAAAAGCAAAGCAAAACCGCAATCGTTTTCGATAATAATTTTTTCATTTTTGTCTCCTGTCAAATGTATTTTAATAATTTCAACATACCCATTACTATAGGTAGCGCTGTCCAACCTGTATAGACGGAGTACATACCGCCTTCGTCGTTTGCATTGTTCTGATTGCAACGACCGCACCAACTTTTCTTAACCAAATTATAAGAACCGCGCCAACCGCCGTCCCACAGCGGACTTTCGCCGTTGCATTGAATATCCGTAAGCCATAGCGCCAAACGTTTCGCCCACTCTAAATATTCCGCATCGCCGAAAACTTCATACGCTTCAACGAAAGCGTTAAGTGCAAAATTTTCGGTATAAACGAGATCGCAGTCGTTTTCGTTATTGTTCTCAGACGCGCTTACCGATTCTTTATCGCAATTTTTAACCGCGCCCGTTTCCGCGTCAATAAGTTTTCCGACATATTTCTTTAAGATATTTGCATAAACCAAAAAATCGTCATCTTTACAGAATTTATAACAATGTGCGAAAGCATATATGGCGATAACGTTTTCAGACGATACAGGACGCCAGTTTTCCGTTTTTTCGATTTCGTAAGAAGTTAAAAGCCGCCCGCCTACGATACATTTTTTGATATAGTTAAACGCCTTTTTACCCGCATTGAGATAAATTTCGTCGCCGAACACTTTATAAGCGTGGAACATACCCGCCATCATCCACAAAACGAAACACGGCGCTTTCGGAAAAATCTGCAATATTTTTATATCGTCATTATGAAAGCACCCGTCTTCTCTTTGTACGCTTACCCAGAAATCCGCCAATTTTTTAGCCATATCGTAAAATCTTTTGTCGTTATTTTTTTCGTATAAACTCAAAAGGTTGATTAAAATTTTGCCGTTATCGTTCTGATATAACGATTGATCGCACGAATAACGCTTGTTACCGTCGACAAACGCAAAACAGAAAGAACCGCTTATCCCTTCGTTTTCGTTCTGTACGAAATCAAGCCATTTGAACACATTTTCAAACACGTCGTCGTATCCGCCGAATCCTGTTACTTCTTTATATCTTGCTGCGGCAACCAAAAATTCGCTTGCGGTATCCGGACGCGACAAACACACCCTTTCGTTAACGTCAATACGGATTCTTTCGTAAACCCCCCAAGCCCCGCGGTTAAACGTAAGCATTTCTTTTTCTATCCACTTGAAACTTTTTTCAACGCTGTGTAAAATTTTCGCTTTCATAAACTATCCCGATTAGTCCCCTTTTTGATTTGATTTTATCACAGTGCATTGAATATTACAATATCATTTTTGTTGATAAAATANNCTATTTTTAATCTGTTGACAAAAACAAATTCATAATATATAATCAAAATATGGATGCGCTGATATTCGAAAAAACCTATTACAATACCCGCCAACCAAAAGACAAAACGTTTCAACCTATGAAAACAACGAATTACTTGGTTTATCAAATAGGAGAAACGTATTATCTCTACGGCGGGAACATTCCGCGGCATAAACAGGCGTTTATGTTTGAATTTACGTTTATTGAAAGCGGAAACGCGTTGATATATAAGAACGAAACCCCGTATACGGTAAAAAAAGGCGATATTTTTATTTCATTGAAAGACGAATATCACAGAATAGAAGCAAAGGACAGTTTCAGGTTCAGCTACTTTGCGGTCGACATCAGACCGGGATCGATATATTATAAATTTGGACAAAAATTATTTAAAAAATTCAATAACGCGAAAATAAACTATATTTATCAACCGCAATTATTTTACTTAATGTCAAATATGCTTACCGAAAATTTACATCCCGACAAATTTTCAAAAAGGCTTATAGACAATTATATTACTCATTTTCTTGTAAACCTTTACAGGGGGCATATTTTCGCTTATTCAAGTTTTAAGGACAACGATATGTTGGTTTACGAAATAATAAAGGATATTGATAAAAATTTTATTTTGTATACGAGTATCGAAATGATTGCCAACAAATACGGTTACAATCCGAGTTCTTTATCTGTGATTTTCAAAAAAACCACCAAGCAATCGCTTAAAAATTATTTGACGAAAATCCGATTCGATTATGCGAAACAACTTCTTAATTCCGGCAAAAAAGTAATGGAAGTCGCGAATATTTTAGGTTATTCGTCGCCTTACAATTTCAGCAGGGCTTACAAAATTATTTTCGGATCTTCTCCGAATAACGAAAAAAATAAAAACTGAAAAAATTAATAACGATATAATGGCGGTTGCCGTTATACTATGAGTTTTTCCCGCTTATTATTTTATAATTGCCGACGGTTATTTCCGTGTTTTCTAAAACGCCTTCGGTCATAATAAGATCAAACGTCTTTCCGTTTGCGTCCGCAAGAGTAAATGTTCCGCCTTCCCCGTAACAAACGGGTTCGATTTCAAACAAAACGTCGTTATCCGATCCGCTGATCTTTCTTGCGAAAGGAATAACGGAATTGCCTTTCACGAACACGGGCATATTATCGCTTTCATAGTCCGTATATCCGTCGTTTACCCGTTTTGCACTATAAAAATCATACCAGGCGCCTTTCGGTAAATACACCTTTCTTTTATTACCGCCGTCAAAAACAGGCGCAACCAACAGGCTTTCGCCAAACATATATTCATCTTGCAATGAGTACGTTTCTTTATCCATAGGATAATCCACGACTACCGCCCTTATCGGAGGAAGTCCCGTCTTGTTGTAAACGTTATAAGCGCTAAACAAATACGGTATTAACGATTCCCTTAATTTAAGTATTTCTTTCGCTTCTTGTTCGGCGCCGAATTCCAGCCAAGGCGCACGTTCAAGATACCATGCGTTAATAATATACTGCGCGGAAAAAACCAACAGCCGCATCCTGTTCAAAAGGTCTTTTTTGTCTTTGCAATCACGCAGTTCCGGAGACCATAACATACCGCTGAATCCTGAGTTGACGCAAGCGGTAACGTAATCTTTCATTTCGTACAGATCGCTGTACAACGCGAAAGGCAACGGCGCGCAAAACAGATGAGTGCTTCTTGCTTGCGAGAAAGTAGGTTTGTTCAAAGCGCGCATAATGGTTTTTTGGTACAATATCCCAAACGCGTTATGCATTTGTTCTCCGTCGATGCCCGATGGGAATTCGGCATTGTCCGGAAAAAACCAACCGCCGGTATTATCGCTACCGTCACATTCGTCGAGTTTAAAACCCGTAACGCCTTGTTTTACGAGTTCTTTATGACGATTGATAAAAGGTTTCACGCATTGTTCCGAAGTAAAATCGGGTACGACGCCTTGCCAGACTTCGTAGTTTCCGCAATACGGAAAAATTTCGTCGTAAAACGGCGCGGCAGGCGAAATAAAAGCGTGTTCCCAAAGATTGACTTTGCAATTTTTTTCGTTTAATTTTTCAATAAACTTATTCGGATTCGGGAATCTTTTTTTATCCCAAACTAAAGAACAGGAATAAGAGTGCGTTTGCCACCCCGGTTCCAACCCTATAACGCTTAACGGAATATCGTTCCGTCTGAAATAGTCCGCCGTATCCAGAACCTGTCTGTCGCAAAATTTCGCCGAACATCTGTAATAAACGCCTAAACCCCAAATCGGCGGCAAACATCCCCCGCCCGAAAGCATATTATATTCTTTGACTGCTTGCGTCAAAGAATCGGTTTCGATATAATAAACCGTAACACCCTCGCAATAAGGAATTTCAACGTTTACGTCATAAGAATCCGTTCTGTCGCCGAAATAAAGTTCTTCCGTCGATAATGTGATTTTATTATCCTTTTCGATCGTTCTTTTACGTTTTTTTGATTTGCCTATATAAAACGTCGTGTCACGAAAAGTATCGATAATATATCCTCTGCCTTCCGCAGTAAAAAACAAAGGAACAGATGCGTGCGTATTGCCCGAATTACCTACGGGGTCTGCGTCGTTTCTCGTCTTGACCTTTCCGTAATTACGGTTAAAACCTTTCATCTGCAAGCCAAAGCCGAAAATCTCCTGCTTGCTTTTGAATTTTATGCTTAATTGCACACCGCGTCTGGTAACGTTAAAACCGACGTTACCGAATTTTAATCCGTTTTCGGCTATTTTAATTTTGCTTTTCCGCTTTATTGCGGACGGTACGAAATTTTCAGGAATACCGAAAGTGTTTTTAAAAACCATTTTTAATACCGAATTTCAAACAAATTTATATTATACGTCTTATATAATCGATCGCTTTACGTATATCGTCAACGGGGTTTGCTCCCGTCTCCCGTTCTATGGTTAAAAACCCGTTATAACCTATTTCTTTCAAAGCGCGGATATACCCGTGAAAATCCACATCCCCCTCGCCTATCGGTGTCTCTATAAAATAATCGGATACGTTTAACTCCTCTATGCCACCCGTTGCAAAATGATCGTAAATTATTTTCGGATCGGTCTTTTTAAGCATTTTCCCGTCTTTTAAATGCGTGTGTACGATATAATCTTTCAATTTATACACCGCTTCGATAGGACATTGCCCCGTTACCATTACGAAATTAGCGGGATCGAGATTTACGCCCACACCGCCCGACGTATTCCTTACGAATTCCAAAAGCGTATCGGCGTTTTCCGGTCCCGTTTCGATAGCAAGCGTTACGCCCTTACTTTTCGCGTACAATCCGCACTCCGTCAAAGCGGATAACATTACTTGATATTTCTCTTCGGTTTTATCGCTTGGAATTACCCCTATGTGAGTCGTTATTACGTTTGAATCGAATTCCACCGCCAAATCTATTATTCTTTTGGTTTTTTCTACTCTCTCAGGATTGTTTTCGGGCTTTTCAAATCCGTGCCCGCCCATATCCCCGCACAACGCCGAAACGACAAGACCGTTCCGTCTTAATAAACTTTTATATTTTTCTTTTTCTTCGAAA
>DBVR01000027.1:33524-52145 GCA_002308755.1 Christensenella sp. UBA1259 | reverse complement strand
TTTCGGGAGAAAATTTTCCTTTCGTGGCATATATCTGCACTCCGTCAAGATTTAATTTTCCCGCCAGATTTATTCCTTCGGAAAGAGTTTTCTTAAAGCAATCGGTAATTACGCCTATTTTCATTTTGGATACCCCGCTTTCGTATATATTTCGCATATAAGTTTATGAGTCTTTAACGCTTCTTCCCCGCTTATTTCAAGCGGTTCTTCTTTTAATAACGCCTTGTAAAACTGTTCGATCTGTCTTGCGTGCTGAAACCCCCAGTAATCTTTACCGCTGCAATCGAGAGTGTTTGCCGTCTGGTGCGCTTCTTCCGTTTTGCCGTCTTTATAATAAATATAAGCGTCGTCATAACCGAACACAACGTTTGCTTTTTCACAATACATCCTTATTTCGATAGGTTCATCGACGCCGTAATTATTCATACAGTAAAAGGCATACGTCGCGCCGTGTTTATATTTAATAAACCCTTCCGCGGTATCTTCAACCTTTACGACTTTATGTCCCCTGTTTGCCATTGAACACGTTAATTCTTCGACTTCATCGTTTATAATCCAATTAACGAGATCGATAGAGTGTATCGCCTGATCTATTACTACGCCTCCGCCCTCTTTATCCCAAGTACCTTTCCAATCGCTTCCCAAATAATAGTCGTCGCTTCTACTCCAAGTAAGTATCGATCTTGCAGATATTACCTTGCCGAGTTTGCCGCTTTCCATCGCGCTTTTAACGAGTCGCGCAGAGTTATTGTATCTGCATTGAGATATTACACCGAATAAAACCTGCTTTTCTTTTGCCTTATTTACCGTCGCTTCCGCCGTTTTATAATCAATATCCATAGGTTTTTCAGTCAATACGTTTATGCCTTTTTCAAACGCAAAACAAGCCGCTTTTGAATGAAGATAATGCGGTAAACAAATATGAACGACGTCAAGTTTTTCCCTTTCAATCATTTCTTTATAATCGTAATACGCTTTCGCATTGTATTTGCCCGCAACGGCGTCCGCCCTTTCCTTTTTTATATCGCAACAAGCCGCAAGTTTCGCCCGACTCGATTTTGCAATCGACGATAAGTGCATAACCGAAATTCTTCCGCACCCGATTATCCCCGCTTTTAACTCTTTCATTTATCGTATTTAACCTATAATTTGTTTTTAATAATTTTAACATTATGCATACCAAAAAACAATATCAATATTTTATAAAAAACATATCAACTTTAAATTAAAACCAACATAGTTTACCATAGTTTTGCCCTATCGTGCAGAATATATCTTCGTCTACTGATATGTATTACGGCTATAAAATAGAAATAACGGAAAACAGAAAAAAGAAATATAACCTTTGCAAAACCCCTAACGAAACGCTTTTACAGTTGGAATATTATCTTAAATTCCCGCCGTATAAAAAGAAAAGAACTATACGTGTTTTTGACATAACGAAAAAAGAAGTAAAAGACGGTATACTTAGTTATCGTTTACAATCACTTTCAAAGCCCCAAAACAGTTTACTCTATAAAAAGGGGAATTTTCAATTTTTAATATAGTTCATATATGATAAAAGTGTATTTTCCTCTTGACAAAATCAAAAAAACAATATATAATTACGATAAACATAATCGTAAGTATGTTTATTTTGTCGCGAACAGGGGGATTCAAAATGTTTTATGGCAGAGAAAAAGAATTAAGTGATTTGAATAAAAGATATAACGGCGGTAATTTTGAATTTGTAGTTTTTACCGGCAGAAGAAGAGTCGGAAAAACCTTTTTGATAAATAAGTTTTGCGAAAATAAGCCGACTATTTTCTTTTCCGCTATCATCGACAACTTAAAGGGCAATTTGCAGGCATTATCAAAAGAAATATATAGGTTTACAAACCCCGACGAAACGGCCTCCCCCGTTTATAATACAACTGACGAAGCATTTGAAAAGATCACTTCTCTTGCGGAAAAACAACGCTTAATATTCGTAATTGACGAATATCCATATCTTGCAAAAGCGGATAAATCCGTTTCGTCAAAACTGCAACACGTTATTGATAAGTTCTGGCAAAATAGCAAATTGTTTTTTATTTTATGCGGTTCTTCCATAAGTTTTATGGAAAACAAGGTTTTAAGTTCTAAAAGCCCGCTTTTCGGCAGAAGAACGGGACAGTATAAAATTCAGCCGCTTTCCTATCGTGAGATAGTCGCATTTAATCCTAAATTAAAATTTGAAGAACAAGCGTTACTTTACGGCATAACGGGCGGCGTTCCGCATTATATAAATCAATTAAGGATAAAAGACAGTTTATACGACGCGCTTAAAGACAATTTTTTCAGCCCGTCAAGTTATCTGTACGACGAACCGAATAATTTATTAAAGCAAGAATTCAGAGAACCTACGAAATATAACGCAATAATTACGGCTATAGCCGACGGCGCGTCTCACTTAAACGAGATAGCAACGAGAGTCGGTTCCGAATCGGGACAATGTACTAAATATATTAAACAACTTATATCTCTCGGAATAATAAAAAAAGAATTGCCTATTAAAGAAAAATCGGTTAAAAAAACCATATATCTTATAAGCGATAATTTTTTCCGCTTTTGGTTTAAATTTGTTCCGAAAAATGCTTCTATTATTGAATCCGGGAGGTTTAACGACCTGTTTGACATAGCAGTAAAGCGGTATCTGTCGGAATATATGGGGCTTGTTTTTGAAGATATTTGTAAAGAATATTTATTAAAGTATGAAAAAGATTTGCCTGTCCCGATTTCCGCCGTCGGACAATGGTGGGGCTCGGATATAAAATCCAAAAAAGAAGTTCAGATAGATATAGTCGGGAAACCGTTAGACGGGAAAGAATATATAATCGGCTCTTGTAAATATACGAACGAACCCGTGGGATTAGACGAATTATCTTTACTTAAAGATTATTCTGTGGCTTTTGGCAAAGGCACTAAGTATCATTACTATATCTTTTCAAAAAGCGGTTTCACGAAAGGTCTTACTGATTACGCAAAAACTAACAATGTCAGACTTGTTTCATTGAAAGATCTATATTGATTTTTTGCAAAACAGGCAAACGATTTTGTCACAATTTTGTCACAGAATTTAAAAATCGTTAGTAAAATACTAACGATTTTTTGTTAGCGAAACGGCTTCGATTCCCGTAGGGGTCACCAAACAGGGTCCAGTTGAAGGCATTTCTTCGACTGGGCTTTTTGTTTGTAAAAATATAGCGATTTTACGCTTATATAATTATATATTTATCCTTACTTTTTTGTCCATTCGGCAGTCCACTTTGCCATAGTGCAGCGGGAGTATCAAGGATAAAAAACTTTTCAGGCTTAATCTTACGGTTAAGTCTTTTATTTTACCCTAAAAACTTTTTTATCTTTCCCTTGATTCTCCCTAAGTATAACTATACATCTTCTTAAATCCATTTCGCCCTATGGCGCGTTTACTTCCGCCGAAGGGCAAAAAAATTTAAGGAGATCATAAAAATGGATTTCAAATGTAAAACCTATGCCTGTGATGAACTCATCACTATCGACAACGTTAAAGAGTTAAGCGAATACCTTTCTGTAAACAGCGTTAAGGCTTTTATGCGGTTCTCCCGTGTAGATTTCTTCTTTAATCTATACGATAACTTGTTCAGAGATATGCGTTGTAAAAATTATTACCGTTATATCTTTTCTTCCGCTTACGATATTGTTATGGACGCTTACTGCTTTCTATACTCTCACTTAGGTAAAAGATTAAACGATTTAACGCAAGTTTGTAAATACGGAGTATTGAAGGAAATGACGATACTCGGGGGCTGTATGTTTATTCTATCCAAACATATACGGCAAGACTTCTTTTCTTATAATTGTAAAGACATAGATATATGCAGAAAGTCAGAACTGCGTCTATGCAATATATATGATTATTCCGAACAAGAGTGGCTTAAAGTTGACGAAACGATAGAGAAACTTGAACTTAACGAAAGTGAACTTAAAGTTCTTTATTGTTTAATAAGCGGTAAATCTTTATCCGAAACGGCAAAGACGATATCATGCGGAGTATCTACCGTTTTTGACCGCCGCGCTAAACTACAAAAGAAATATTTGAGTCTGGTAAATAATTGATAAAAACAAACTAAAACAGACAAAAAAGAAAACCAAAGTCAAGGTTCGACTTTGGTTATCTTTGGCGGAAAGGATGGGATTCGTAAGGAGCAAACGCAAGGTTGCGACGGAGTAGCGATTGCTACTGCTGTGGCAGTCAATCGCGTCCATATTTTGTTTTACCCATCCTTGGAGCAAACAAAAAAGCGCGAGCAGGGCGAAGCCGGTGTCGCGCTTTTCGTGGCGGAAAGGATGGGATTCGAACCCATGTGCCGGGGATACCGACAACCGCATTTCGAGTGCGGCTCGTTACAACCACTTCGATACCTTTCCGAATACCTAAACATTATACACGAAAAAATTATTAAACGCAAGCGATTGATCGCTATTAAAGGCAAATCTCTTGACATTTGGGGCTTTTATAAACTATACTTATTCCGAACCTTTTATAAGGAGTGCGGAATATGCTGAACAAACCGTTATTCACGATCTTCGGCAGGGGCGTATATATGTACGGCGTCTGTATCGCCGTAGGGATACTCGTCTGCCTGTTGGTGTTCTATTCCTATACCAAAAAGAAGAATATGTCCGCAAAAGTGCAGGACTTTATCTTCGTAGTCGCGATAGCGGCTATCGCCCTGGGCTTTCTTTGCGCGAAACTTTATCAGGCGATATACGACTGGATAGATTCGGGTTTTTCGTCTTTCGATTTTTACGGTGCGGGCATAACCGCCATGGGCGGATTCATAGGCGGCGCCGCCGTTTTTCTTATAGTTTATTTCGGCGTTGGAAAGTTCGTCTTTAAGGGAAAGGAAGAAGGACTTCACAAGCGCGAATTCAATAAAGTTTTTCTCTGCGCGCCCTGTTGCATAACGGTAGCGCACGCTTTCGGCAGAATAGGGTGTCTTTGCGCGGGGTGTTGCCACGGGAAACTGTTATCGACGACCGATTACGTTTTCGGCGGTATCTATATGCGCCCGACGGGGGATCCCGCGGGTTATTACGTTCCCACGCAACTTTACGAAGCGCTCTTTTTATTCGCGCTGTTTGCCGTGCTGTCATACATGTACTTTAAGAAAAGCAATATCACTATGCACGTATATCTTATCGCGTACGGCGTCTGGCGAATATTCATAGAATTTTTCCGCGACGATTACCGCGGTGCGTTTATTCTCGGGCTTGCGCCGTCTCAATGGCAGTCGATAATATTTATAGCCGGCGGTATCGCGCTGCTGCTTATATATCACTTTAAGAAAATACCTTTTAAGTTAAGGGAAGAAGACGTTCCGAAAGACTAACGGTAACGTAAAAAAATAAAACGCCCGCGCCGATAGGCGCGGGCTTGAATTTTAAACCGTTAAAAGTTTAACCTTTTATTATGCATTTTCTCGGGCATTTTTCAACGCAGGTAAGACACCCCGTACATTTGGAATAATCTATCACGGGGAGATTGTCTTCCATGGTTATCGCACCTTCGGGGCAGTTTTTAGCGCAAAGTCCGCAACCGATACAACCTTTTTTACAGACGTTCATAACGTCTTTGCCGCGGTGTCTCGAAGAACACCCTATATACACGTCCCCGTCTTTCGGCAGGAAAGAGATAAGGTTTCTGGGGCAGGCTTTAACGCATTTGCCGCAAGCGACGCAAAGTTCTTCGTTTATCGTGGAAACGCCGTTTTCCATAGTTATCGCGCCGTATTCGCACGCGTCCTTACAGTCGCCGCACCCGAGACAACCGAAGATACAACCTTTATTTCCGCCGTTGAAGACGGAAAGTGCGGAACAGGTCTGATTTCCGACGTAGTTGAACAAAGTGGTGCAGTTATCGCCGCCGGAGCAGTGGACTTTTGCCGCCGCAACCTTTTTGCCGGCGTATTCTATGCCTAAAATTTCGGCTATCCGTTTTTTGGATTCGGGGGAAGTCGGTCCGCAGTCGTCGATATTCGCCCTGCCTTCCGCCACCGCTTTCGCGAATTCCGCGCAGCCCGCGAATCCGCACCCGCCGCAGTTGGCGTTTGCGAGTTTATCTTTTATCTCTTCTATCCTGCCGTCTTCTTTGACCGCGCACAGTTTGGAAACCGTAACGATAAGAAGTGCGAAAAGGATAGAAAGCGCCGCGATTATAGCGAGAACCGTAAAGAGTTTTCCGGTATTTACCTGT
The DNA here is from genome assembly GCA_002308755.1 of Christensenella sp. UBA1259. Taxonomy (GTDB): domain Bacteria; phylum Bacillota; class Clostridia; order Christensenellales; family Borkfalkiaceae; genus UBA1259. The sequence continues at coordinate 45,889 of DBVR01000027.1, read as the reverse complement.
GCCAAAAAATTATTCATGATCCGTTCCTTATACAATGAGAGTGAAAACGTAAAACGCCATAGCGATAAAAGACGCCGTCAGCATGGCGATAGGGAAGCCTTTTAAGTGCCTGTTTACGGTGGCGCGGGCTATTTTTTCCCGCAAACCACTCATTAAAACTATCGCAAGCGTAAAGCCTACGCCCGCAAACAACCCGTAAAGCACCGCAAAGCCCATATTCATCTGCGCCGCCTGTATTCCTATTAAGGACGCCATTTGCGCGGGGTCTATAACGAGTTCCGCAACGCCCAGAACCGCGCAGTTGGTAGTAATTAAGGGCAGATATATTCCCATGGCGTTATACAGAGTGGGGGAGAAACGCTTTAACACCGATTCTATCATCTGCACCACGGAAGCGATAACGAAGATAAAGACTATTATTTCCATAAAGTCTATGCCGAGCGGCACTAAAACGTAGGTGTATATGGGATAGGTGATAAGGCAGGTGATAGTCATAACGAAAGTAACGGCTATTCCCATACCGAGCGCCGATTTAAAGTCTTTGCTTACGCCCAAAAACGGGCATATTCCCAAAAACTGTACGACGACGAAGTTATTGATAAACACGGCGGAAACGATAATCATTAAGAACTCAGCCATACTATTCCGCCTCCTTTAATTCGGGAAGATTTTTAAGTTTTTTGGACTTTTCCGCATTGTAGGATATAAGGGAAAACACCGCTATAAACACGGCGTAGGTAAAGAACGCGCCCGCGCTCCCCGCAAAGAATCCTATCGAAAAATCCCACAATTTAAAGCCGAACACCGTGCCGTTGCCTAAGATTTCGCGCACCGCGCCCATAAGCGTTAAGGCGACGGTAAACCCGAGCCCCATAAACAGCCCGTCGGCGGCGGAAGCGATAACGCCGTTTTTGCTGGCGAAACTTTCCGCGCGGGCAAGGATGATACAGTTCACGACGATAAGGGGAAGATACAGTCCCAGACTGTCGTAAAGGTCGGGCAGAAACTTATCCATAACCAGCCTTACGATGGTAACGAAAGTCGCTATAATGAGAACGAAAGCGGGGATACGCACTTCTTTCGGGATAGTTCTTTTAAGCAGCGATATCATGACGTTACTGCAAATAAGCACGAAAGTAACGGCAAGCCCCATACCTATTCCGTTGGACGCCATCGTGGTGAGCGCAAGGGTGGGGCAGGTGCCGAGTACGAGTTTCAAGGTCGGGTTGGAAGTTATAAGCCCGTCTTTCGCGATTTTCTTAAAGTCAGTCTTCATTTGCCGTCTCCTTATCGCTTAAATATTTCAGCACGCAGTTTACGGCGTTGTTTCCCGCCGTTGCGGAGAAAGTCGCGCCCGATACGGCGTTGTAGTTTTTATCTTCGTCGGTGGCGGAAAAAAGTCTTCCCGCCTTATATTCCGCGGTAACGTCGGAAAGTCTGAACTTCCCGTAATATTCGCCGCCGAGTTTACTCATAAGCGTCTGTTTTTCGTAACTTTCGAGAACTACTTTTTCTATCGAATACACGCCGCCGTTTACCGAAACTCTGACCCAAAGGGTGATAGTTCCTTCCTTGTAGCCGCGGTATCCCGTAGTCTTAAAAAGGTAGTCCGCGCCGTTATCCACCGTAAACACTTTGTCTATTCTGCCGTAGCCGTAATCTATTGTTTCCGCGCCGTCTTGCGCCGCGTCGTATTCGACGTCGTACTGTTTTAATTCGCCGTAGATTTTTACTATCGCCCTGTCGGTGCGTTCTTCCGCAGAAACGAAAAGGACGTCGTTCAGTACGGAAAGCAGTCCGCCGGATACCGCCGCGATGAGAAGAAGAGCGGTTATACACTTAAACCACACGTTTTTAAATAGCGATCTCATTGTTTTTTCTCCTTTCCGACTTTTTTGTACCCGAAAGGCTTTGAAACGACGAACTTGTCTATAAGCGGAACGGTAAGGTTCATAAGCAGTATCGCAAACGAAACGGTTTCCATTTTTGTAGCGTAGCGAAGTATCGCCGTAAGCGCACCGAGTGCGGTAAAGTATATGACGTTGCCAAGTACGGTGTTTGGCGAAGTAACGTAATCGGTAGCCATAAATATCGCGCCCAGCATAACGCCNNATATCGCGCCGATAATGAGTCCGCCCGACAGCACCGTCGGCAGGAACATATTGATATCGGCGTATATGGCGCAGGATAAAAGCCCCGTAACGACTATATATATCACGGGGTAGCCGAAGTTGATAACGCCGCGTGCGGCGAGATAAACGCCGCCTATAATAAGCGCGACTTTACAGGTTTCGCCTATACAGCCGTAAAGCCCCGTGCCGAGAAGCATATCCCAAAGGGAAAGACCCTCGGGCATAATGCCTTTCGTTATGCTTTCCAAGGCTGTGGCGGAAGAAGTTATATCCGTTCCCGAGACGGGACCGATACTCGGCAAAACCCACGCGCCGAGCATAGCCTGAAAGGAAATGAATATGAATATTCTTCCCGCAATAGCGGGGTTGACGACGTTTTTGCCCGTTCCGCCGAAAAGCATCTTTACGGCGACAACGGCGAAAACGCTACCGAACACGGGCGCGTACCAGGGGTAATTCGTGCCTATGGTAAGCCCTATAAGAAGTCCCGTAACGACGGACGAGAAATCGAAATCCCGTATTATTTCCTTTACGGGTTTTTTGGCTATCAGAAGAAAGGTAAATTCGGATAGTACGGCGGAAACGACGGAAAGCGCGATAAGTAGAAGCGCGGTAAACCCGAAATAAACTATTCCCATTATCGCCGCTGGACACAGGGCGATACACACGTCCGCCATTATGCGTTTCGTAGTTCTATTCGATTTTAAGTGCGGAGAAGGCGAGCAGACGATAAGATTATCCATTTTTGTGCATCTCCCTTATTTTTGCTTTTGCCGACGATATGCTTTGCACGAGCGCGCGCTTGGCGGGGCAGTTATAGGCGCATAAACCGCACTCTATACAGTTCATTGCGCCGTATTTTTCGGCGTTTCCGTAATCCCCCGCGAGAAAGAAACTTTCTATGTACATGGGCATGAGCCGCATGGGGCAGTTTTTCGCGCAGATACCGCAGTTTATGCACGGCGAAGGCTCGGCAAGGCTCGTCTCCTTCGCCGTAAGGCACAGGATACCCGAATCGGTCTTCCTTACGTACTGGTCGAGATGAGATAATGATTTCCCCATCATAGGTCCGCCGGCGATGATTTTCACCGTGTCGGAAGATTTTCCGCCGCAGTACTCTATTATCTCCGAAAACGGCGTGCCTATCGCCACGCGAAGGTTTTTGCCTTCTTTTACGCCCTTTCCGCTTACGGTTATCACCGTTTCGGTAAGCGGTTTATTTAAAGATACCGCTTCGTAGATAGCCAGCACCGTCTTTATGTTCTGAACGCACGCACCCACGTCGAAGGGCATTTTGCCGACGGGAACTTTTCTTCCCGTCGTAACGTAGATAAGGTGTTTTTCGCTGCCCATAGGGTACTGTTTTTTTAGTGCGACGACTTTTACGTCGTCGTATTTTGCAAACGCCTCTATCGCTTCGGGCTTATTGCTTTCTATACCGATAACTATATCTTTTACGTTCAACGCCTTTGCGGTAAGTTTTATGCCTTTGTATATCTCTTCTGTTTTTTCTGTCATAAGACGGAAATCGCAGGTAAGATACGGTTCGCACTCCGCGCCGTTTATTACGAGAACGTCGAGCGGGTTCTTGGGGGCAAGTTTAACGGCGGTCGGAAATCCCGCGCCGCCGAGTCCCACTATCCCCGCGAGCGCCGTGCGTTCCACGATGGAAGCGGGGGATAAGTCTTTTATATCGTCGAAGAGTTCTTCTTCGTCCGAAAAGTCGTTTTCTATTATGATATGTTTCTGTTTTTGCCCGAGACCGTTGACGATGTCGTTTATGGCCTTGACCGTTCCCGAAACGGAAGAGTAAACGTTGGCGGAAACAAAGCCCTGTTGCGCGGCTATGAGTTGCCCTTTTTTTACCTTGTCGCCGATATTCACGACGGGCAGGGCGGGTGCGCCTATATGCTGCGAAACGCTCACGTACACCGTTGCGGGAGCGGGCATATATTCAATAGGCGAATCCTTGGTGAGTTTCGCACCGTGTATCTTGCTCCCGTAAGGGAAACGCAATGGTTTGAAGATTTTCAATTATCGCTCCTTCGTTTCTGTCCGCGAAAAATCCTTTGCGCAGACCATCCATTGTATAACTATATATATTTTAACGCCGCGACGTGATTTTGTCAACGCAAAACGGAAAACTAAAAGGATATTTTTGTTTTAAACACACCGAAAAAAGGTTTAAATATACTAAAACGGTGCAACCTTCCGCGAAAAAAATTTTTTTAAAAAAAGTTATTTAAAATCGCTTGCAATTTTTCGCCGCGTATGTTATAATCGACAAGAAAATTTAAGGAGCGAAAGATGGTTAAAATCTTACCCGTACAGATTTATCGTAAGCCGATGACCGCAAGGGGTAAAAGTTCCCTTTCCTTTCAGTCTTTAAATTTCGACCTTTTAAATATTCGCATCAAATAGAAGTCCTTTCGGGACTTCTTTTTTTTGAAAAAAAGTAAAAAATATTTTTTGGAGGTCTTACTCATGAAACAAGGTTTAGTTTACGACGTAAACCAAAAACCGCCCTTCGGCAAAAACCTGCTTTTTGCCTTGCAACAGTTCCTTGCGATAATCGCAGCGACCATCTTGGTGCCTATTTTGGCTGACGGTACGGGAACATATTTAAGCCAGTCGGCAGCACTTATAGGCGCAGGTGTCGGTACGCTTGTTTATCTTGCGTTTACCAAGTTCAAGAGTCCTGTGTTTTTAGGCAGTTCGTTTGCGTTTATACTTCCGCTTGCTACGGCTGTAACTTACGGGTATCTCGGAATAATTTTAGGTTCCGTTTTTGCGGCACTCGTTTACGTAATTCTTGCGATAGTCATTAAGTTTGCGGGCAGTGAATGGATAAACAAACTTATGCCTCCCGTTATTATCGGACCGACGGTAGCCCTTATCGGTTTAAGTCTTTCCGGTTCCGCAATGAATAATCTTATGAACGTGGCGGCGAATCCCGACAACTATAACCTTCTTGCGATATTAGTCGGTATAATAACTTTCTTCATAGTTATAATCGCTTCCGTCAAAGGAAACAAGACTATGAAATTGTTCCCCTTTATCATAGGTGTTTTGGGCGGTTATATAATCGCTACGATAATAACCCTTATAGGTTATAACGCTTGCGGTTCGGAATACTGCAAACTCATTGATTTCTCTATATTCGAAGGCGTAAAGAATTTCGATAACTGGCTTCCCAACATAACGTTTATAGGTGCTATAAAAGACGGGGCTAATCAACTCGACGGATTTTCCGGAGTTATCTCTCTATTCGTAGCGTTCGCTCCCGTAGCGCTCGTCGTATTCGCAGAACACGTTGCCGACCACAAGAATTTAAGTTCGATAATAGGTAAAGACCTGTTGAAAGATCCGGGACTTCACAGAACGCTTTTAGGCGACGGCGTAGGCTCTTTTGCCGGCGCACTCTTCGGCGGATGCCCCAACACCACTTACGGCGAATCCATAGGTTGTGTGGCTATAACCGGTAACGCTTCGGTATGGACCATCTTTGCGGCGGCTATAATGTGTATCGTAGTTGCTTTCATATATCCCTTGATAGCCTTCGTGGCGTCTATTCCTCCGTGCATAGTCGGCGGTATTTGTATAGCGCTCTACGGATTTATAGCGGTCTCTGGTCTTCGTATGTTCAAACACGTAGATCTCGACAACTCCAAGAACCTGTTTATCGTAGCGGCAATCCTCGTAACGGGGCTCGGCGGACTAGTTCTCAACTTCGGTAAAGTTCAGATCACGAGTATCGCTTGTGCGCTTATTCTCGGCATCATAGTAAACCTTGTCTTAAAGCCCGGTAAAGCCGAAGTGACAAAAGAAGTTAAGTACGAAAACCCAACCGAAGAAAATATGTTCGGCACGCAGGAAGTAAAAGAAGAAAAACAGGACTAATAAAAAAACGATATAAAAAGGTGTAATATGAAAGACTACAAAAACGTTCATATATTAGACCATCCGCTTATCCGACACAAACTCGCGCTTATAAGAGACAAAAACGCGAACACCAAACAGTTCAGAGAGATCGTCGGCGAACTTGCTACCTTAATGGCGTACGAAAGTTTCAAAGACGTGCCCACGCAGGAAATAGAAGTGGAAACTCCGTTAGAGAAGACCACGCAGACGGTCGTCAAAGAGAACTCGATAGCGATAGTGCCGATACTGCGCGCGGGACTCGGAATGGTGGACGGAATACTCTCGCTGTTCCCCGCGGCAAAAGTGGGGCACATAGGACTGTACCGCGACGAAGAAACTCTCGAACCGCAGGAATATTACTGCAAACTTCCGACGGGGATAGATAAGAAAGTCGTAATGGTGGTAGATCCCATGCTTGCGACGGGCGGATCGGCTTGCGACGCGATAAAGCTTCTGAAAAAACGCGGTTGCAAGAAGATAAAACTCATGTCCATAATCGCCGCGCCGGTAGGCGTGGAGAAAGTCGCGGAAACTTATCCCGACGTAGAAATATACATTTCGACGCTGGACAGGTGTCTTAACGAAAACGGCTATATTCTGCCGGGACTCGGCGACGCGGGAGACAGGATCTTCGGCACGAAGTAAAAAGGAAAGGATTTACGGCGGAGAAAACGGAAGGTTTTCTCCGCTTTTTCCCGTTTTTTTGTTTTTTTATAGACAAACGGGATAAAATGTGTTAAAATTTAACGGGAAATCAAGCAAGGCTTTCTTGTAAAAAGGAGAAAATATGGTTGACGCAAAGTATAAAAGAGCGCTTATCAAACTTTCGGGCGAAGCGCTGTCGGGCGACAAAGGAAACGGAATAGACGAACGGACTTTGGATAGAGTAGTGGATCAGATAATCGCCGTAAGGGATCTCGGCGTAGAGATAGGCATCGTAGTCGGGGGCGGAAATTTCTGGCGCGGCAGACAGGGAACCGAAATGGACAGAACCACCGCCGACCATATGGGGATGCTGGCGACGGTTATAAACGCGCTTGCGATACAGGACGCGTTGGAAAGGAAGAACATACCTACGCGGGTACAGACCGCGCTTACCATAACGAGAGTGGCGGAACCTTATATTTTAAGGAAAGCCATGTCGCATTTGAATAAAGGCAGAGTAGTGATATTCGCCTGCGGAACGGGCAATCCTTATTTTACCACCGACACGGCGGCAGCGCTTCGCGCGGCGGAGATAAACGCCGACATACTTCTTCTCGCGAAGAACGTGGACGGCATTTACGATTCCGATCCCAAGAAGAATCACGACGCCAAAAAGTTGGACGAGATAAAATATAAGGATTTTATAGCCAACGGGTTGAAGGCGATGGATACTACGGCTATAACCATCTGTATGGAAAACGATATTCCCGTGCTTGCTTTCGGACTTTTCGAACCGAACTCTCTCGTTCGGGCGGTAAAGGGCGAAGACATAGGCACGATAATAAAATAACGGGGGGAAGTGTTATGAACATAGAAAACGAACAGTACGATCTGATAATGATGGAAACTCTGGAAAAGACCGAAAAGACCATTTCGGTGCTTAACGGCGAATATATCACTATTCGCGCGGGCAGGGCGAATCCGCACGTTCTCGATAAGGTTTTGGTAGACTATTACGGCACGCCCACGCCCATAAATCAGGTGGGGAATATCGCCGTTACCGACGGCAGGTGTCTCGTGATATCGCCTTGGGACGCTTCTATGCTGAAAGTGATAGAAAAGCAGATATTAGCGGACAATATCGGCATAACGCCCACCAACGACGGAAAGGTGATAAGGCTCGTATTCCCCGCGCTTACCGAAGAGAGAAGAAAAGAACTCGTAAAGCAGGTGAAGAAGATGGCGGAAGACGCGAAAGTCGCCGTCCGTAACGTAAGGCGGGACGCCATGGATTCGCTTAAAAAGATGAAGACGAACAAAGAACTTTCGGAAGACGAACACGCCTTCTGCGAAAAGGAAATAGATAAAGTCGTTTCGGAAGCGATAGAAAAGATAGAAAAACTGTCCGTAGAAAAAGAAAAAGACGTATTGAGCGTTTAACGGGCGGATATGGATAAGGAATCTGTCAGGATCCCCGCCCACGTCGGCATAATAATGGACGGTAACGGCAGGTGGGCGGAACTTAAAGGCAAGAAACGTTCTTTCGGGCACAGGGCGGGCACGGCAAACGTCGAAAGGATAGCAGAACACGCTTTTAACGTCGGCGTAAAAGCCCTGTCGCTTTTTGCGTTTTCTTCGGAGAACTGGGCGCGTCCCAAGGAAGAAGTGGACGCGCTTATGAAACTTTTGGAGCGGTATCTTAAAAAGTTTGCCGATAAGGTGAATAAGAACGGCATAAAACTCACCGTAATGGGGGATACGACCGTCCTTTCCGATCATCTTAAAACGATAATCGCCGAAACCGAAAAGGCTACTGCGGGTAACGCCAAAGGAACGCTTAATATCGGTATAAACTACGGCGGGCGTCAGGAAATAGTAAAGGCGGCAAAAGAGATAAAGGACTGCGGCGAAGAGTTTTCCGTGGAAAACTTTTCAAAGCATCTTTACACCTTCAATCTCGGCGAACCCGACCTTATAATACGCACGGGCGGGGAATTGAGACTTTCTAATTTTATGCTTTTTCAGAGCGCGTATTCGGAACTGTACTTTACCGACGTGCTGTGGCCGGATTTCGACGAAAAGGAATTCGACAGGGCGATAGAAAGTTTTTCGTCAAGAAAACGCAGATACGGAGCGGTCAGATGATTTTCGGAGCGGAGTATGCTTAAAAGAACCGTTACCGGCGCCGTTTACGTTGCGGTGATCGCCGGATTTTTTATTTTAAGAGAGTTTGCGGATGTCCGCGTTTTCTCCGCGCTTATCATGTTTTTCTGCGTCTTGGGAACTTTCGAGATCGCAAGGGCGGTAAAAGAAAAACTTGCGCGCGGGGTGTTTTCCCTTGCGGTCGTATTCGGAATACTTTTCGTTCCGATATATTTTTTATTTAACTACGTTGTGAACTTTCTCGACGGCGGAAAAGCCGCCCTTATACTTTGCGGCGCGTTTTTTATCGTTGCGCTTATACTTTCCCTTGCGGGGAAAACCGAAAACACGGGCGTGGCGTTCAATTTATTGCCGTTTGTCTACCCGTCGTTACTGCTTCTTACCACCCTTTTGACCAACGACCTTGAAAGAAATTCTCTCGTCGCGCTTATACTTATTTTTGCGATACCGTCTTTTTCCGATACTTTCGCGTATCTAGTGGGCATGACGTATAACAAAATAAGAAAGGGCAAGGCTAAAAAACTGTGCCCCAACCTTTCGCCCAAGAAGACGTGGGCGGGGGCGATAGGGGGAGTCGTCGGCGGGATAGCCGCCGCCGTACTCGCGTTCTATATATTCGGTTATTCTTCGGAAAAGTTCGCAGGGATTTTACCGTTCGTGATTACAGGCGGTTTGTCCGCCGTAGTTACCGAACTCGGCGACCTTTTCGAAAGTCTGATAAAGAGAAAAGTCGGGCTGAAAGATATGGGCAACATAATGCCGGGACACGGCGGGATAATGGACAGAATAGACGGGCTTACCTTCGCTTCGGCGTTTATTTATCTTGCTTTTTTGGTGATTTAAGGTAGAATATGAAAAAGATAGCGTTGATAGGGAGTACGGGATCGATAGGCGTTCAGGTGTTGAACGTCGTCCGTAAAAACCCCGATAAATTCAGTATAATTTCGCTTGCGGCGGGTAAAAACGTCGGGCTTTTGTACGAGCAGGCGAAAGAATTTTCCCCGAAAGTCGTTTGTTCCGCGGTTTATTCGGAAGAGATAGGGAAATTAAGCGCGGAATACTTTTTCGGGGAAGAAGCGTATATCGACGCCGTAGTGGCGGACGCGGATATGGTCGTCGTATCTCTCGTCGGGTTTTCGGGACTGAAAGCGGTATTAAAAGCCGTAAAAACGGGTAAAAACGTTGCGCTTGCAAATAAGGAAAGTCTCGTCGTCGGCGGCGATATCGTAACAAAACTCGCCCGTGAAAAGGGCGTTGCGATATATCCGATAGACAGCGAACACTCGGCTGTATGGCAGGCGCTGGATTTCGATTTCGCTAAGCCCTTCGAAAGAATAATTTTAACGGCGAGCGGCGGCGCGTTCAGGGATAAAACCTTTGAAGAAACGGAAAATCTTACGGCGGCGCAGGCGCTTAAACACCCAAACTGGAATATGGGCGCGAAGATCACGATAGACTCCGCGACGCTTGTCAACAAAGGATTCGAAGTGATAGAAGCAAAGTGGCTTTTTAACGCTTCTTTCGACAAAATAGACGTAATAATACACAGGGAAAGCGTCATACACTCTATGGTGGAGTATAAAGACGGTTCTGTGGTGGCGCAACTCGGCGTTCCGTCCATGGAACTTCCGATACAGGTGGCTATATCGTACCCGGAAAGGTTTTATTCGGGCGCGACGCGGCTTGACCTTACGGCAATAAAGAATCTCACTTTCGAAAAACTCGACGAAGAGAGATTCCCGTGTTTTAAAGAGATCGTGAACGCGGGAAAGGCGGGCGGGGCGTATCCCGCCGTCGCTTGTGGTGCGAACGACACGGCGGTCGCGGCGTTTTTAAAAGACAGGATAAAATATACCGATATTTACCGCGGGATACGCGGGGCGCTTGACGCCTTTAAGGGCGGTTACGACGGCAGTTACGAAAGTTTAAAATCCGCGCACGATTTTGCCGCGCAATACGTAAAAACCCGATTCGGAGTGTAATGGAAGTTCTTTTTCTCGCGACTTTTGCGGATATCGCTACTTACGCGCTTTATATAATTCTCGCCCTTTTGGTGTTGCTTATCATGATAACCGTGCATGAGTTCGGGCATTTTACGGCGGGCAGGATATTCGGGTTCGGCATAGAAGAGTTTTCGATAGGTTTCGGACCGAAACTGTTTTCGAAAAACACGAAAAGATGCGGAAAATTTTCCGTGCGGCTTATACCTCTCGGCGGGTATTGCGCCTTTGCGGGCGAAGACAAGGATTCCGACGATCCCAAGGCTTTCAACAACAAAAAGCCGTGGCAAAGGATAATAGTTCTTATAGCCGGTGCGTTTATGAATTACGTTACGGCGATACTCGTTATCTGCCTTATGTTCGGAATATACGGTCAATCCGCCGTTATGGCTTACGAAACGGAAGAAGATCCCGTTTACGGTGCGGAATATTCCTTTCACGATAAAGACGTCGTTATAAAGGCGAACGGAAAGACGGTCTATCTCATAACCGATATAATGCAGGCGATAGACGGGAAAAAGAAGGGCGAAGAAGTAACGTTTTACGTTTACCGCGAAGGCGCGTTTACCGATATCACCGTAAAACTAAAAGCCGACGCGGATTTTATCAATCTCGAAGACGCGGCGGTATTGTGCGACGCGCTGGGCATAAAGTACGGCTTAAAAGAAGACGGCACGATGGAAGAAAACGGATTCAGAATGACGGGCTTAAAACTCGGGTTCTTTCCGACGATAGGCAGAAGTTTTACCTATTCTTTCAAGCTTGCGGGCACTATTTTTACCGTTTTCAGGCAGTTGTTTACGGGTGCGTTGGGCATAAGATCTCTCGGCGGCACGGTGAGTACCATTGCGGTGACCGCCGACGCAATAAAGACGGGCGGGCTTTGGAGTTTACTGAATATCACGGCTTTTATAGGCGTGAATCTTGCGGTGTTCAATATGATACCGTTTCCCGCACTCGACGGTTCGAGAGTGGTGTTTACCTTTATCGAGTGGATAAGAAGAAAACCGCTTAGCAGAAAAGTGGAAGCGGTGATACACACGGTAGGGTTTATCGCGATAGTGCTTTTTGCGCTGTTTATAGACCTGCAACGGTGTTTTTAGCGGAAAATATAATTAAAAATAATGCGTAATATAACGAAAATAAATTGAAAAACAGTTTTTAACGGAAAAATTTTGTGATAAAATAAACGTATAAGAAAACGGAGGAAACCATAATGGCAATCAAAAACGCATATCTTCTCGATCTGCTCGAGAGAACCAAAAAGAGAAATCCCAACGAACCGGAATTTATTCAGGCGGTAACGGAAGTGTTCACTTCGTTAGAGCCCGTTATAGAACAGCGTCAGGATCTCGTCGATCTCGGCGTTCTCGAAAGGCTGGTAGAACCCGAAAGGCAGATAATATTCAGAGTGCCTTGGGTGGACGACAACGGCGTTTACAGGGTAAACAGGGGATTCAGGGTGCAATTCAACTCGGCTATCGGACCTTACAAGGGCGGTATC
>DBVR01000027.1:25983-33354 GCA_002308755.1 Christensenella sp. UBA1259 | reverse complement strand
GACTGCGACGTTCCCGCAGGGGATATCGGCACGGGCGCGCGCGAAATAGGGTATATGTTCGGTCAATACAAGAAGATAAGAAACGAGTGGGTAGGCGTTCTGACCGGTAAAGGTCTTACCTACGGCGGATCTTTGGCGAGAACGGAAGCCACGGGCTTCGGACTTTGCTATTTCACCAACGAAATGCTTGCCGCCAACGGCACGAGTTTCAAAGGTAAAACGGTGCTTATTTCCGGTTCGGGCAACGTCGCCATCTACGCTTGCGTAAAGGCTACCGAATACGGCGCGAAAGTCGTCGCTATGAGCGACAGCAACGGATATATATACGATAAAAACGGTATCGACATAGCCGCCGTCAAAGATATAAAGGAAGTAAGACGCGGCAGGATAAAAGAATATCTTACCGTTCATCCGGAAGCCGAATATCACGAAGGTTGCAAGGGTATATGGACTATTCCCTGCGATATAGCCCTTCCTTGCGCCACGCAGAACGAAATCGACGGCGAAAGCGCGAAGATACTCGTAAAGAACGGCTGTAAAGTCGTTTCGGAAGGCGCGAATATGCCTTCCACGCCGGAAGCGATAGACACCTATCTCGAAAACGGTCTTCTCTACGGACCCGCCAAAGCGGCAAACGCCGGCGGCGTCGCGACCAGCGGACTTGAAATGAGCCAGAACTCCATGAGATATTCCTGGTCTTTCGAAGAAGTGGACGCGAAACTTCACGACATTATGAGAAGTATATTCAAAGCTTGCGACGACGCGGCGAAGAAATACGGTATGCCCGGCAACTATATGGCGGGCGCGAACATAGCGGGCTTCCTTAAAGTTGCGGAAGCGATGAAAGCGCAGGGCAACGTCTGATAAACCGCAGAACCCCAAAAAGACAAAACAAAAGGCTACCCNNCGGGTAGCCTTTTAATTTTGTTTTTCTTCTTTCTTTCGGCGAAACGGCAAAAACGGAAAGACTTTTTTAAGTTTTATTACCGAAACCTGCGCAAGCGATCCCGTAAGCGCGCCCGTTACTATTCCGCAAAGGATAAGCACGGGCAAATAAATAAATATTTCCGCCGTCGCGGAAACGCCGACCGCCGCGAATATCTGCCCGACGCCGTGCGCTATCGCGCCGAACACTCCGCAAACCCAAATCTGACGGTCGGTCAGGAATTTATACAGTATCAGTTCGGTAACGTAGCATAAAAGCCCGCCCGCGGCACTGAAAATAAGCCCCGTAACGCTACCGGCAAACACGTTTCCTATACCTATCCTTAAAGAAAGTATCAACAGCGCGTCTAAAGGCGATACCGCAAACAGCGCGAAAAGAGTTACCACGTTGGAAAGCCCGAGTTTAACGCCGGGGACGGGGATGGGCAACGGTATCTGCTGTTCTATTATAAAAACCGAAAGCGCAAGCGCGGTAAGCACTGCGTCTAAGGCTATCCTTTTGGTCTTCATATTCACCCCGTTACTACGTCGAAATCGTCTTTCTGTGAGTTTACCGCTTTTATCACGAGTTTGTGCGGGATACACACCACGGGCGAAGCACCGCCGTAATACCAACCGTAGTTTACGCAGCAGCGGTCGGGGCAGTCGGCGAAAGAAACCCGTATTCTTCCGCGTTCCACGAGTATTTCGTTAAAGCCGTCCCCGTGTTCTACCTTAAAGGTGTAGGGCTCGGCGACTTCCGACAGATCTATTTCGCGCAACAATTCTCCGTCCGAGTAAATTGCCACGACGTTTTTTTTCGGGAGAGTAAATATTATTACCGAAAGGGCGGCGGATACCGTGAGTATTAAGGATATCACGATCACCCATATTTTAGTTTTTATCACTTCTCTTTATCACCGTAAGCGGGGTGTTTTCGTCGGCAAGCGAAAAGGCGTCCTTTATACCTTCGGATATCGCTACCGAACCGTCTTTCATTATTAATATAAAATCGAAATCCCCGTGTTCCCCGTAAAATTCCAAAGCCTTGTCCTTTCCCATCACGAAAAGGGCGGTGGACAGCGCGTCGCACCAAAACCCGTTTTCGCCGATAACGGTAACGGAAGAAAATTCGTTGTCGACGGGCACACCCGTTGCGGGGTCGATTATATGCCCGTAAACTTTACCGTTTTCTTCGAAAAATCTCTGATATTGCCCCGAAGTTACCACGGCTTTATCGGAAAGTTTCACGCCGCAGAACGCCTTTCCGTCGCCGAAAGGCGACTTTATCCCGACGTTCCAGTCTCTGCCGCCGTATTTTCCCGCAACGTAAACGTTGCCGCCGAGAGATATAAGCGCGTTTTTCACGTCGTTTTCTTTAAACAGTTTAACTAACTTGTCGGTGATATAACCTTTTGCGACCGCGCCGAGATCCAACTCCGTACCGTTTTCAAGGGTAAAGGCGTTGCCCGTTACGGTAACGTTTTCGTATCCAACGAGCGGCAAAAGGGAAGACAATTCTTCGCTACTCGGCACTTTTTTTTCACCGACGGTAAAGCCCCAGGCTTTAACCAAGGGATAGACGGTTATATCGAGCGCGCCGTCCGTCCTTTCACAGGCGGAAAGAGAGAGTTTCATCAGCGCGGCAACTTCTTCCGAAAGGGTAAGAGTACCGCTTTCGTTAAGTCTTTTTATTTCCGAACCGTCTTTGGTCACGGAAAGTTTGTCTTCGTAATCTTTAACCAGTTTCTCGGCTTTTTTCAAAACGTCGCCGTTCGGCTTTTCCGCCGTTATCGTAACGAAGGTGTCGAGTGCGAAAAATTCCGTCAGTTCGTAACGGGTACACCCGCATAAAACGGCGCAGAACAAAACGCAGATAAAAACGAAAGGAAATAAGCGTTTTTTCAAATCAGATCACCCACTCCCCGTTGCGGAATACGGGTATCTGTTTTCCGTCGAAAGTTATGCCAGTAACTTTAAGATCGGGCGTTCCTATCATAAAATCGACGTGTTCTATGGAATCGTTGAGTCCTTTTTCCTTCTTTTCTTTCGCCGAAAGGTTTTCGCCGTTTTTGACCGTCGTGGGATACCCTTGCCCTATGGCGATATGACAACTTGCGTTTTCGTCGAAAAGTGTGTTGTAAAAGAGTATTTTACTCTGTGCGATAGGCGAATTTTTGCCGATAAGCGCCACTTCGCCCAAAGACTTCGTGCCCGAGTCTGTGTTTATGAGATTTTTTAATAAACCGTAACCTTTTGCCGCCGAAAAGTCCACGATCCTGCCTTTTTTAAAGGTGAGAGAAAAGTCGTCTATTATCTGCCCGTTATAACAGAGGGGAAGCGCGGATTTCACCACGCCGTCTATTTTTTTGTTGTGCGGGGCGGTGAACACTTCTTCCGTCGGCATATTCGCGACGAAAGGCACGCCGTCTTTTGCCTTTTCTTCCGCCGATATCCAGACGTGGTCTATCGCAAGTCCGACGTAAAGGTCGGTGCCTTTGCTGTTTTCAAAGTGCAGATACTCGAAGTTCGCGTCGTTTAAAAATTGTGCGTGGACATTTAACTTTTCTATATGTTTTCTCCACTCTTTTACGGGGTCTTTCTTGTCGAGCCGCATAGTCTTTTCTATCGCCTCGGAAAGTTTTTCCACGGGATTTTCCCGATTCGGGAACACTTGTTTCGCCCAGTCTTCCGTCGGAACGGATATAACGCACCAGCGTATTCCGTTAGCCATGACTTCGTCGAAGTATTTTTTTAATTTTTTGCCCCTTGCTTTTGCCACGGCGGCAAGCCTCTCTTCCGGCACGTCTTTAAAAGCCGACGGATCTTCCGCGGCAATGGCGATATAGCAGAAATCGTTTTTAAGGAGATAATTTTTGCTGTCAACGTACCATTTGGGCACTTCGCACAGCGCATCTTTGTCGGCGTGCAGATAATTTATTCTATCGGTCTTGTCGTTTTCCCAGCGCACGCGCACGATTTTAGCGCCTATTTCGTAGGCCTTTAAGGCTATTGCTTCCGCAACGTCGCTTTTCTCGGTGGGGCAGACTATTTCGAGTCCCTGACCTTTCTGAAGATTAACGCCGATCTTTAACGCGAGTTCGGCAAAATCGCAAAGAGTTTTCCCCGTAAGCATACAACACCCCGTATCTTAAAATATCGTATTACGTATATTATACAATCGGGCGGGGAAGATTGTCAAGTTTACGGCTTGACAAGTACCGTCGTTTATTGTATAATATTGTTACTCATTTCGGGAAGCGCCTTATGAACGTTTTAAAAGACTTGCAAAAATCCGAAGACGTAAAAAAATTATCCTACGTCCAGATGGAATGTCTTGCGGAAGATATAAGAAAAGAAATCATTTCCGCGGCGGAAAATAACGGCGGTCATTTATCCGCGAATCTCGGTATAGTCGAAACGACCATAGCGCTTTACCGCACTTTTGATTTTCCTAAGGATAAACTCATATTCGACGTGGGACACCAGTGCTACGCCCATAAAATACTCTCGGGAAGGAAGGATCTTTTCGGGAGTATTCGTACCGAAGGCGGTCTTTCGGGTTTTCCCGACTCTTCGGAAAGCGAATACGACGTCTTTACGACGGGGCATGCGGGAAACTCGTTGTCTTTGGGGTTGGGACTGTGCGCCGCGCGCGACAGACTTAAAGAAGACTATTTCGTGGTAAACGTGATAGGCGACGGCGCGCTGGTCAACGGACTTAATCTGGAAGCACTTACTTCTTCGCAGGAAAAGCCCGCTAAACTTATCGTTATACTGAACGATAACGGCATGTCTATTTCGAAGAACAAAAACGGTTTTTACCGCCTTATATCGAAGGGAACGACGAAAAAGGGCTACGTCAAGAGCAAAAACGCGTTTAAAAAGATATTCGGAAAGACTTTCGTTCATACTTTCCTTAAAAAGATAGGGAATCTTATAAAGCGTATTTTCAATAAAAACGCCGTATTCGAGCGGTTCGGGTTTAAGTACGTCGGCGTGGTGGACGGCAACAACGTTAAGGAAATGTCCAAGATTCTCGAACGCGTTAAAAACGTCGCCCGCTACAAAGCCGTTTTTCTGCACATAAGGACGCAGAAAGGCAAGGGCTTAAAACAGGCGGAAAAGGAATCCGACCTGTACCACGGCGTAGGGAAACATTTGGATTACGGGAACGGATCTTCGGTTTTGGGGCAGAGTCTTATCGCCGCCGCGGAAAAAGATCCGAAAGTCGTCGTTATTACCGCGGGCATGAAAGACGGTACGGGAACGGTCGTTTTCGAAAAGGCTTTTCCCGACAGGTTTTTCGACGTCGGCATAGCGGAAGAATACGCGGTAAGTTTTGCCGCGGGAATGGCAAAAGGCGGGTTAAAGCCCGTGGTCGCGGTGTATTCCACGTTTTTCCAAAGGTCTTACGACCAGATACTTCACGACGTGTGTTTGCAGAACCTGCCCGTGGTGTTTTGCGCCGATAGGGCGGGATTCGTCGGGGAAGACGGGAAAACGCATCAGGGACTTTTCGATCTTTCGTACGTTATGCACGCGCCGAATATGTCGGTGTTCGCGCCGTCTTTTGACGGTGAACTTGCGGAAATGCTGAATTACGCACTTACCCTTAAAGGACCGTCGTTCATAAGGTATCCCAAGAACGCCGAAGGGCTCGACGGAGAGGTTTCGGATATCGGGGAAAACCCTATGCAAACGGTAAAAGACGGAACGGATATAACGGTGATAGCGGTAGGACCGAGATGTCTCGATATCGCCTGTAAGTTCGCGTCCGTTTATAATAAAAGCGTAAAGGTGGTTTCGGCGCGGGTGCTGAAACCGCTTGATAAAACTTTCTTATCGGCGATAAAAACACCCGTAATCACTATGGAAGAAAACGCGGTAACGGGCGGTTTCGGCAGCACCGTGGCGCAGTATTTTTCCGATAAGAACGTAAAAGTGATAAATCTCGGTGCGAAAGACGCGTTCGTAAAACACGCCGCGGCGCAAGTCCAGATGGCGGATAACGGGTTGAACGTGGAAAATCTTACCGATATTGCCGATAGATTACTCGGCGTTAAGTCGTAGAAAGGGGATAAGAGAACGTTTTATGAATAAATGGGTAAAACTTCTGTGTTTTATGTTCGCCGACGTGATATGCGTGGCGGTAGCGTGGGTGTTGGGATTGTTGCTTTCGGGCAGCGATTTTTACGCGTGTATAAAGTACGAGTGGTGGTACGCCGTTATAGGTTGCTTTACCGCCTGCCTTTTTAACTACGCGTTCGGACTTTACAGGAAACTTTGGCGGTTCGCGGACATTATAGACTCGGTAAAAATCGCGTTGTCCTGCGCTTTGCAGGCTATCGTTTTCGTCGTGATATGCATTATTTCCGAGATATACGACGTAAAATGGGCGGCGGTCTGTTCGTTGCTGTACTTATTTTTCACGATAGGGATAAGGGTGTTTTTCAAAGTTGTGTTTCAGTACGAAAGGCGAAACAAGATACACTCGGAAAAAAGTCATTATAAGCGGGTAATGATAGTCGGCGCGGGCAGCGGCGGCTACATGCTTATAAAGGAAATGCGTACGTCGGATAAGATAGAGTATTTTCCCGTGTGCGCTTTGGACGACGACGTCAATAAGATAGGACAGGAAATACTCGGCGTCAAAGTCGTCGGCAACACTAATGAAGTGGTGAAATACGCCGATATTTACAACGTGGACGAGATAATACTCGCCATGCCTTCGCTGGACAGGCGTGCTTTAAGCGAAATGGTAAAGAAATGCCAGCCCGCCATGCGCAAGATATCCACCGTGCCGGGGATATACCAACTGGTGAACGGCACGGTCTCCGTTTCCGACGTAAAGAAAGTGGAGATAACCGATCTTCTCGGCAGAGAACAGGTGAAAGTAAATCTCGACGAGATAGTCGGCTATATAGAAAACAAAACGGTACTCGTAACGGGCGGCGGCGGGTCTATCGGCAGTGAACTTTGTCGGCAGATAGCGGCGCACAACCCCAAACGCCTTATAATAGTCGATATATACGAGAATAACGCCTATTCCATACAGCAGGAACTCATAAGGAAACACCCCGAACTCGACCTTCTGACGCTGATAGCGTCGGTGAGAGATACCAACAGGATGGACAATATTTTCGAGAAATACCGTCCGCAGATAGTTTTCCACGCGGCTGCGCACAAACACGTTCCGCTTATGGAAGATTCCCCGACGGAAGCCGTTAAGAACAATATAAGCGGCACGTATAAGGTCGCGGACGCGGCGGGAAGATTCGGTGCGGAAAGGTTTATTTTAATAAGTACGGATAAGGCGGTAAATCCCACCAACATAATGGGGGCGAGTAAGCGTGTTTGCGAGATGATAATACAGGCTATGGATAAGAGTTACGACACCGATTACGTCGCCGTGCGTTTCGGCAACGTTTTAGGTTCCAACGGTTC
>DBVR01000027.1:3469-25936 GCA_002308755.1 Christensenella sp. UBA1259 | reverse complement strand
CAGATAGAAGAAGGCGGTCCCGTAACAGTTACGCATAAGGACATAGTAAGATATTTTATGACTATTCCGGAGGCGGTCAGTCTGGTATTGCAGGCGGGGGCTTACGCCAAGGGCGGGGAAATATTCGTTCTCGACATGGGCGAACCCGTGAAGATATACGACCTTGCCGTCAACATGATAAAACTTTGCGGGTTAGAGCCGTATAAAGATATAGATATCAAGATAACGGGGCTTCGTCCGGGCGAAAAACTGTACGAAGAAAGGCTTATGAAGGAAGAAGGGTTGCAAAAGACGGCGAACGACCTTATATCCATAGGTAAGCCGCTTTCCTTCGACGAAAACGGACTGTTTGAAAAGATACGGGAGTTATACGCTGAGGCAAGAAACGAAACGCCGCGCATGAAGGAACTCGTTCACGAACTCGTTCCTACCTATAAAGTGGACAATTCGAGAGACGATATATAATTGCCGAAAATAAAAACGCCCCGTCGCAATTTCTTTGCGACGGGGCGTTTGTCTATCGTCCTACGAAAGCGTTGATCGTATTTTCAAAACTTAAAGGCGGTTTTCGGTTTTCCGTTTCCGTTACCGTCAGCATAACCGTTAAGACGAGCATACACGGTACGATATTGAACTCGCAGGTATCTATCATCCCGTAACACTCGAACATAGTAAAGGCGAAAAACATAAAGACGTTAAAGACGGAAGAATTTTCCGTAACTATCTCGTACCTTTTGTAAAAATACACGGCGTATGCGATAAGACCGAATATCCCCATACACCCCACCACCTGAAAGAGAGTGGAGTGAAAATTGAATATACGCAGCGCGCAGTTATGCGGTGCGTAATCGCCGATAGCGTCGGTGTCGCTGTAACCTAATCCCGCGCCGAACAACGGGTTTTCTTTGAACAGTCTGAAAGCGACGTTGTATAAGTGCGATCTTCCGCTTTCGCCGGTTCTTACGTCGAACTCAGCCGTTATAAAGTCGTAACCTTTAACGAGAAAAACAATAAACAGCAAGGCGACGGCAACGAGAACGAACACAAGAAGGCAAAAAATCAATCGCCCCCTGTTTTCCTTTTTGGATTCCAGGTAGGTCAACACGAACATGAACGGAGAAAACACCAGAAGAACGCCGCTCCCGCCGTCGCACCGGAAAAGGAGTATCGTTACGATAAAAAACAAAGCCGTAACGAGGTAAAACCAATGGTTTTCTTCTTTCACAAACAGAAAAAGACACAGCGGGAAGGCAAGGAGTATCATTGCGCCTATGTTGTTGGTGTTGGCGAATCCCACCGTCGCTCCGTTGATAACGGAATTTCCCGTACCCGCGTTTTGCTCCGCGCAAGCCCAAAAGAACGCGAGACACATAATGAGCACGGAACATACTACCGATAAGGAAAGGTAACGTTTAACGTCGAGATTTTCGGGCGGGCGCAGGTAGTTACCGAAAAGAAAGTACGCAAACCAAAGCAAAGGTCCTACGGTAAAAGCGTATAACAGCCCGTTTGCGTAAAGGTAAAGATACGCCGAAAATATCCCGCTCAAAAACAGCGCGCAGGTAATAAGAAAAAACGGGAAGAAAAGTTTTCCGAGCACGGGTTTTTTCGGCGGAAATTTTATAAAGTGGTATATAAGGGCAATCAAAAAAGGTGCGAGTATCAGGTATATGGCTACGCCTTTTAACGCGTCGAAATTGCGGAAAAGACAAACGAATCCGAAACACATCGGCAAAAGGGGGGTTATATCGTCCTTTCTTACCATTATGAAACAAGCGATAAGGACTAATATTGCAAGTCCTATAAGTGATATCCGCAGAATATACGCCGCAAGAATAAACGCCGATACGACGGCGGGGAATAACGGCGTATATAAAAATTCGTCGAAGGCGCAGAAAAAACGCCCGAGCCTATCTTTCAACATATTACGGAGATATTATATACCGAAAAGCCGCTTTTGACAAGTAGATTCTAAATTTTTGCCGCAAACGCCGTAAAGTTTAGGTAAATCGCTTGAAAAATAATGCGGGATATATTAAAATAATATAGATGAAAACTTATGCCCGTAAACCCGATTTTCCGACGGAAACGGAAATAGTCGTAACCTGCGCTTCGGGAGTGGAAAGCGCGCTGAAAAAAGAGATATTCAGGCTTTTTCAAAAGGAAGTTCCGGCGATAAACGGCGCGATCACGTTTAAGGGAAGCGTTTCCGACGTGGTGAAAGCAAACCTTAATTTAAGGACCGCCGAAAGGGTGTATATAAAGACGGGCGATTTTGAAGCGAAGTCTTTCGACGAACTGTTCGACGGCGTTAAAGCCGTGCGGTGGGAAGACTTTATCGCGGCGGACGGAAAGGTAACGGTAAACGGCAAATGCGTAAAAAGCGCGCTGTTTTCGATATCCGACTGCCAGAGAATAATAAAAAAAGCCGTTGCGGACAGGTTGTGCGAAAAATTCGGGTACAACCGCCTTCCCGAAAGCGGGGCGGAGTATCACTTGGAATTTTCTGTTTTCAAAGACCGCGTCGCCGTTATGATAGACACCAGCGGCGTAGCGTTGCATAAGCGCGGGTACAGGGACAAAACGGGCGTTACCCCGATAAAGGAAACGCTTGCGTCGGCTATACTGTTTTACAGCGATTTCTACCGCATAAGACCTTTTTACGATCCGTTCTGCGGTTCGGGTACTTTCGTCATAGAAGGGGCGCGCATAGCCCTTAATATTGCACCCGGTATAGACAGGAGATTTGCTTTTAACGACTGGAAGAACTTCGACGAAAAACTGTATTTTTCGTTAAAACAAGAAGCGGCGGACGGCGTAAGGGATATAAAGATAGACTTTTGCGGTTCGGATATAGACGCAAAGGCAGTGGAACTTGCGGAATACCACGCCAAAAGGGCGGGAGTCTCGGGCGCGGTAAAGTTCTCCGTCAAAGCGGTAAAGGACTTTAAGCCGCGGCAGGATTTCGGAACGGTGGTTACGAATCCGCCTTACGGCGTAAAGGCGTCGGATATACGTTCGGCGGAAGAGAGTTATAAAGATTTCGGTTGCGTTATGAAAGATTTTCCCGCGTGGTCGGTGTTCGCCATCGTCAAAGACGGCAAGCGGTTCGAAAAATTTTTCGGACGGAAAAGCGACAGGGAAAGAAAACTGTACAATTCCGAACTGGAATGCAGGTTAAAATATTATTACGGTAAAAATTCTGAGAAAGGAAACTGATATGATCGACGGAAAAATACTTATCGAAAAACTTTTGAAGTATGCGGAAACGTTTTTGCACTTAAAAAAGCGCGACGAAACGTATTTCCGCAATCTGCTGCTTAAAGAGTTCCGCCTTGCCGAGCCTTATTATGGCGAACTCCACCTCGGCTATATCGAAAAACTCGACGTTCCCGACGAAATAACGGAAGAAGTTGCGGCTTTCGCGGTGGAAAACGGGCTTGCGACGGAAGAGAGCAAGGAAAGGTATTCTACCTATATAATGGGGATATTGAGCCCGTTGCCGTCGGAAGTGAACGAGCGGTTTTACGAATTAAAGGAGAAATACGGCGTAGAAAAGGCGTGCGGATATCTTTACGACTTATCCGTCAAAAACGATTACGTCAAAAAGACGGCGATATCGAAAAACCTTAAATGGGAGTATAAAGACGGGGCGAGAGTTCTGGAAATCACGGTCAATTTAAGCAAGCCCGAAAAGGACAATAAGGAGATAGCCAAACTTCTTTCCGTGCCCAAGACCGACAGAAAGTACCCGCAATGTTTTTTATGTAAGGAAAACGAAGGGTTCGAAGGTACCTCTAACCACCCCGCGAGAGAAAATATCCGCACGGTATCTTTAACTATGGGAAATGAGCCGTGGTTCGTGCAGTATTCGCCGTACGCCTACTATAACGAACACCTGATAGCGATATCGGAGCGACACGTTCCCATGCACATAAAGGCAGATACCATAGATAAGGTGCTGGATTTCGTGGACTTTTTCCCGAATTATATGATAGGTTCGAACGCCGCTTTGCCGATAATAGGCGGTTCGATATTGAATCACGAGCATTTTCAGGGCGGCGGGCATATCATGCCCATGCATAAAGCGCCCGTAAAGACGGAATATTACTGCGACAAATATCCCGCGGTGAAAATAGGAAGAGTGGACTGGTACAACAGCGCGATAAGGTTGTGCAGTAAAGACAGGGAAAGTCTTTCCGCACTCTCAAAGGAGATAGTAGCGGCGTGGGAAACATTTTCATACGCGGCTTGCGGGATATTCGCGGAGACCGACGGGGTAAAACACAATTCCTGTTCTCCGATAGCGAGAAAAACGGAAGACGGTTATATAATGGACTTTATTTTAAGGAACAACATAACGAGCGAAGAATATCCCGACGGAGTATTCCACGCCCATCCCGAATATCATAACATAAAAAAGGAAGGTATCGGGCTTATCGAAGCGATGGGGCTGTTTATTCTTCCGGGCAGGCTTAAAAAGCAACTGGATATGATAGCCGATATCCTTTGCGGTAACGCGGCGTACGACGAAAAAGCGATTTCCGATCCCGCTAATTATCTTTACGCGCATAGGGAGATGATAAAGAAACTGTATGCGAAAACGCAGGGCGGGACAGTTAAGTCCGCGGCGGAAGATATCGTGCGTGAAGAAGTCAACGTTACCTGCAAGAATATTCTCGGCAACACGGCGGTCTTTAAGGACGACGAAAACGGAGACAGGGGATTCGACGAATTCCTTAAAACCGTGGGTATAGTGAGAAAATAACCGTTAAAAGGAGATAAGATATGAACGTTTTGGTTACGGGCGGAGCGGGTTATATAGGCTCGCACACTTCGGTGGAGTTATTGAACGCGGGGCACACCGTGGTCTGCGTGGATAATCTCGTAAACAGCAAATACGAGGCGGTAAGAAGGGTAGAAGAACTTACCGGCAAAAGGGTGAAGTTTTACGAAGGCGACATAAGGGATAAAGCCCTTTTGGATTCGGTGTTTACCGAAAACAAGATAGACGCCGTGATAAACTTTGCGGGATTGAAAGCGGTCGGCGAGTCCTGTGAAAAGCCGTTGGAATACTATGAAAACAATATAGAAGGCATGTTGCAATTACTGTTTTCTATGAGAGAACACAACGTAAAGAATCTGGTGTTTTCGTCTTCCGCGACGGTTTACGGAAAGCCCGAAAGCGTGCCTATAAAGGAAGATTTTCCGCTTTCCACGTCCAACCCCTACGGCAGCACGAAACTGTTTATAGAGTACATATTGAAAGACCTTTATAAAGCGGATAAAACGTTCAATATAGCCATTTTAAGGTATTTCAATCCCGTCGGCGCGCACGAATCGGGCAGGATAGGGGAAGATCCCAAAGGGATACCCAACAACCTTTGTCCTTACATAACGCAGGTAGCCGTCGGTAAGAGAAAGGAATTGGGAGTATTCGGAAACGACTACGCCACTCCCGACGGTACGGGCGTAAGGGATTATATCCACGTCGTCGATCTGGCGAAAGGACACGTCCTTGCGGTCAACAAACTTGCGGAAAACCCCGGGCTTATGATAGTAAATCTCGGCACGGGGCACGGATATTCCGTTCTCGATATGGTAAAAGCCTTTGAAAAGGTAACGGGTAAGCCCATACCTTACAAGATAATGCCGCGTCGTCCGGGGGATATAGACGAGTGTTACGCCGATCCGAAACTCGCCTACGAACTTTTGGGTTTCAAAGCCGAAAAAACCTTGGAAGATATGTGCAGGGATGCTATGCGTTGGCAGACCTTAAATCCCGACGGCTACGGCGACTGAAAACCTTGCTTAAAGTTATCCGATAAAAACCGAAACCCCTTCATGCGAAGGGGTTTTGCTTTATAAAAAGCCCCTTTGCGGTCAACAAAGGGGAGTAATGGTTTAAACGTACGGTTTTGATACAATGCGGTATCGGTGATTTTGGTGCAGCACCGATATAATAGACTTTCTTATTGAACTTTGGAATAAGTTCCGCCGATATATTCGTAATAGATCGGATCGGGAAGTTTATAATCGATATTCTTGGTCCATTCGTCCATTTCCGCATCCGTCCAGGTTCTCGATAAGTGTTCAAACGTAAAGGCATTAAGACTTTCGTCCGCGTAATCTACGGTTCCCCAATGTTCTACCAGACGGTCGTTACTATCGACGGAATAATAGCCGAAATACGTTCCGCCTTCGTCGGTGCTGCCACCGGCTTTATACATTGATACTTGGCGGGAATACGTGAATATCATTTTGGTATCATCGCCGATATTCGTATATGTTCTGCCGGCGGCAAAACCTTCGAGCGGTTTTTCCAAGGCAGGAGAAAAATATTGATAATACGCCTTAGCGTAATAATCATTTTTATACGGAAAGACAAAATAGAAATAAGTATCTTCATCCAACGCGTATTTTCCGTTGAGCAAACAAGTGAAATTTTCAACTGTCGGAACCGAATAATCGGTATCCGCGGTAGTTTTGGCTTCTTCTTTATATTCTTTCCCTTCTCTTACGTACGTACCGACGACGTAGGGGAGTTCGGAATAATAATACTTCGTATCCGAACCGGTATATTCTTCGATAATTCTGAATTGATCGATCGGATCCAAAGATTCGGTGTAAGTGCCGATATGTTCGGTCTTATTTCCGATCTTTACGTTGAAATGCAGATTATCTTTAATTTTTCCGATATAGTCTTCACGGGTAACCACACGGTTAAATTGACCTTCTCTTTTAAGTTCACCGTTTTCATAATATTTCATAGAAAAGTTACCTTGACTGCCGTCAAATTCGAAATAGGCGTCGGGATTCTCTAATCTTTTATCGGTGGCGTCATATAAAACGAACTTACCGGTAATCGGTTCGTATGATTTTTTATGAATCGTATCGGTGTCGCCGCCGGCGATACCGCCGAGAAAATCACAACCGGCAAGACCGATTGCCATTAGAGGAATAAAGATTAATTTCACAAGTTTTTTCATAAAAACACCCCGAAAACGGTTATAACGAACATGATTGAATGAAAAAAGGATTGAACCGACTGTATCAATCCCATGTTTTTAAGTTGTGTCGGTCTGTTAAAATATGTTTTTTAAACATGTATCTCAATAAAAATTTCGCAAAAAACAGCTAAGCATTTTAGCAAACACATTTATGCTATGTAATGATTAAACAAAAAATTCATTGTACTTCTTTTTCAAAAAACAGTTCATGTCTAGTTGCTAAATCGCCCATAACATGAAAAACTAATTTATAACCATCTTGTTCATATCGATCAATAATTTTTACAACTTTTTCACCAAACCTTGTGTGTTCATGAATATAAGTATATTTTTTGATGCTATCCTCAAAAAACATATCATACCTAGTCATCATGTCACTCATAACAACTGATACTAGTTTACGGTTTAGCTGAGATTGTGCATCAAGTATTTTTTGTACTTTACCATGAAATCTCGCGTGTCGATAAATAGTCATACCCCTTTTCATCCTTCAGTATGATTTTTTAAAATAGTCATTTCGCCAACAGACGAAATGACTAACCGATCTGGAGCTGCTAACCGGATTTGAACCGGTGACCTCATCCTTACCAAGGATGTGCTCTACCTACTGAGCCATAGCAGCGATTTTCAAAACGCTTTTCTATTATATAAAATTATTATTTCTTTGTCAATACAATTTCGGGCAAAAACCGAATTTTTTTAAGTGCGAATAAAATCTTAACTATTAGCGTGGGAAAGGCGGTTTTCCGCAATAAAACCGCCCGCAAGAACTTGCGGGCGGGGGTTTTTAAAAAACCGTGCATCTTAAATCGACGTATTCCGCCGAAGCGGTAATCCGACAGGTAACTACTTCAAAGCACCCTTATGGCACACGCATCGATCCGTTTAGTGCTGCTGCATTCCTGCCCTGACACGGTTTGCGGGAACGCGTTGCACAAGACCTTGATATCAACGCCCCTTATCGGATGCGGCCTTCCACGAGACACGCCTCAATAAGCTTTCTGCTCCGCTAAGCGAATTGCGGATAACAGGGCATCGCTAACTCCCCACATAGCACGGTAAGTACATTTTACAGCAAAACTCAAAATCCCGCAAGTTTTTTTAATGAAAAAAACGCATTTTGCGAAAATTAACTTTACAAAAACGACAAATAACTTTATACTATTATAGATATACTATAAACTTACAATGTTTCGGAGCGATTTATGTATAAGAAAGTGGACTCGTCTTTGAATTTTTTGGACAGAGAAAAAGAAGTGCTCGAATTCTGGAAGGAAAACGATATTTTCCGCCTGAACGAAGAGAGAAACGCGGGGAGTCGTGAATTTACCTTTTACGACGGACCGCCCACGGCAAACGGAAAGCCGCACATAGGGCATATACTTACGCGAGTAATAAAGGATATCATACCGCGTTACCGCGTTATGAAAGGCGAACACTGTTTAAGAAAGGCGGGCTGGGATACGCACGGACTTCCCGTGGAGTTGGAAGTGGAAAAACTTCTCGGTATAGACGGCAAACCCGAAATAGAAAAATACGGTATAGAACCTTTCATAAAAAAGTGTAAGGAAAGCGTCTGGAAATACACTTCCGAGTGGCAGAAGATGAGCGACCGCGTAGGGTACTGGGCGGATATGGAAAACCCATATATCACCTACGACGACAAGTATATCGAATCGGTGTGGTGGGCTATAAAGACGATAGCCGAAAAGGGGCTTTTATACAAGGGGTATAAGATAGTTCCGTACTGTCCGAGATGCGGGACCGCACTTTCTTCGCACGAAGTAGCGCAAGGGTATAAAGACGTCAAAGAAACGTCGGTTTTCGTGGCGTTTAGGGCGAAAAACAGAGAAAACACCTATTTTCTCGCCTGGACGACCACGCCCTGGACGTTGCCCAGCAACGTCGCTTTGTGTATGAATCCCGCGGAGATATATTCCGAGATAAAAGCGGAAGACGGCACGCGTTATATTCTCGCAAAAGCGCTTGTGGAAAGATATTTCGAGAATTACGAAACGTTATCCGAAAAAGCGGGTAAAGACTACGAATACGAAGAGTACGAGCCGCTGTTCGACTTTGCGGCGGAAGATATAAAGGCAAAGGGAAAGAAAGCCTACTATCTTACCTGCGCCGACTACGTTACTATGGAAGACGGCACGGGTATAGTTCATATCGCGCCCGCTTTCGGCGAAGACGACCACGTCGTCGGCGACAGATACGACCTTCCGAGCGTAAAACTCGTGGACGCGCAAGGGCACTTGGACGGGCGTTGCGGCAAGTTTGCGGGAATATTCGTAAAAGACGCCGACAAACTCATAATAAAGGACTTGAAGGAAAGGAAACTTCTCTTTAAGACCATGGAATTTACTCACAGTTATCCTTTCTGCTGGCGTTGCGACACGCCACTCCTTTATTACCCCCGCGAAAGTTGGTTTATCAAGATGACGGCAGTAAGGGACAGACTTCTTGCCGCGAACGACTCGGTAAACTGGATGCCCGACACCATAAAGAAGGGCAGGATGGGGAATTTCCTTGAAAACGTAATAGACTGGGGACTGTCCCGCGAACGTTACTGGGGAACCCCGCTACCAGTGTGGGTATGCAACAAGTGCGGCAAAATACACGTTATAGGCAGTAAAAAGGAACTGAAAGACCTTTGCCACATAGAAGGGGATATAGAACTTCACAGACCTTATATAGACGACTGCACCTTCGAGTGCGAGTGCGGCGGCACTTTCGCAAGAGAAAAGGAAGTTATCGACTGCTGGTTCGATTCGGGGTCCATGCCGTTTGCGCAGTTCCATTATCCTTTTGAAAACAAAGAACTTTTCGAGAGCCATTTCCCGGCGGACTTTATATCGGAAGCGATAGACCAGACGAGGGGTTGGTTTTATACCTTGCTTGCGATATCAACCTTGCTTTTCGACAAAGCGCCATTTAAAAACTGCATAGTTTTGGGGCACGTCAACGACAAGAACGGAATAAAGATGAGCAAGCACAAAGGCAACGTGGTAGATCCGTGGTCGGTTCTCGACAAACAGGGAGCGGACGCCGTAAGGTGGTATTTCTATACCGGTTCCGCGCCTTGGCTGCCGTCGAGATTTTACGAAGAAGCGGTTTCGGAAGCGCAGAGAAAGTTTATGGGCACGCTGTGGAATACCTACGCGTTTTTCGTGCTTTACGCCGAGATAGACAAGTTCGACCCGTCGAAGTACGATCTTAAAGACTGTAAACTTTCGCTTATGGACAAGTGGGTGCTGTCTAAACTGAATACCCTTATAAAGACGATAGACGAAGGCTTGGCGTCGTACGATATATTCGGTTCGGCGCGCGCGCTTTCGGAGTTTACCGACGATCTTTCCAACTGGTACGTGCGTCGCGGCAGGGAAAGATACTGGGGACACGATATGACGGAAGACAAGATAGCGGCGTATACCACGTTGTATACGGTGCTTACCGCGGTAGCGAAACTTTCCGCGCCGTTCACCCCGTTCATGGCGGAAAGCATATACCGTAATCTCGTCCCGCAATTTTTCAAAGATCAACCGATATCGGTACATCTCTGCGATTTCCCGACGGCGGACGAAACGTTTATAGACAAGACCTTGGAAGAAGGTATGAAAAACGTACTCGACATAGTGGTTTTGGGCAGGGCTTGCAGAAACTCTTCCAACGTAAAGAACCGTCAACCGCTTTCAAAGGTGTTCGTTTGCAGCGAAAGGAAAGTCGCCTTGTCGGACGAACTTTTAAGCATAGCGAAAGACGAACTCAACGTAAAGGATATCGAACTGTTGACCGACGCGTCGAGATTCGTCCGTTACAGAATAAAACCGCAGTTAAAGACGTTAGGGCCGAAGTTCGGCGCTAAACTCGGCAAGATAAAGGCGTTTTTATCGGAGTGCGACGCAAACGCCGTCGTATCGACGGTAAAGCGCGGCGAAATTTATAAAACAGAATTGGACGGGGACGTGTTCGAGTTTTCCGCCGACGACCTGCTTATCGAGAGCGAAAGCGAAGAAGGGTACGTTTCGGCGAGCGACAGGGGACTTACCGTGGTAATGGATACCACCGTTACGCCCGAACTTTACGCCGAAGGCGTGGAAAGGGAACTTATTTCGAAAGTACAAACCATGCGTAAGGAAGCGGGATTCGACGTTATCGACAGGATAAAGGTGTATTACGTTGCGGAAGATAAGACGGTAAAAGACGCCGTAAACGGCAAGACGTTTAAGGGCGTAGTGCTTGCCGACTCCGTGACGGAAGGTTCGGCGGAAGGTTATACCAAAGATATAGACGTAAACGGCGCGACCTGCCGCATTACCGTCGTAAAGGCAGAGAAATGAAAGCCGCGGAGTGGCAGGACTATACCGTTATCGCCACGGGCAACGGCTATAAATTAGAGCGTTGGGGAAGCGTAACGTTGCTTCGCCCCGATCCTCAGGTTATCTGGGACTGCGCGGCGGATTTAGACGGTTATAAAGGACTTTCCGCCAAGTATATAAGGAGCGAAACGGGCGGCGGAAAATGGATAAAGAAGTCGGCGTTTCCCGACGAGTGGACGGTATCGTATAAAGACCTTAAATTCAAAGTAAAGCCCATGGGCTTTAAGCACACGGGGCTTTTCCCCGAACAGGCGGTCAACTGGGATATCATGCGCGACCTTATAAAAAACGCCGATCGGGAAATAAACGTTCTCAATCTTTTCGCGTACACCGGCGGGGCGACCTGCGCCTGTTTAAAAGAGGGCGCAAGAGTGTGCCACGTCGATTCCGCCAAGGCGATGGTGGAAAGAGCCAAGGAAAACGTGATGTTAAGCGGCGTTAAAGAACCGAAAGTGCGGTTTATCGTCGACGATTGCAAAAAGTTCGTCGAACGGGAGATTCGCCGCGGCAAATTCTACGACGCGATAATAATGGATCCGCCGTCATACGGCAGAGGACCGAACGGCGAAACGTGGAAATTGGAAGACGAACTGTTTTCTCTCGTTAAAACCTGTCTTAAAGTGCTTTCGGAAAAGCCGCTGTTTTTCCTTATAAACAGTTACACTACGGGACTTCAACCGCAGGTCATAAAAAACATACTTACGGCGACGGTGAAAAAAGCGAAAGGCGGGTTCGTAACCGCCTACGAAGTAGGACTTAAAACGCAGGAAGACGGCATAATACTGCCTTGCGGAAACAGCGGACTTTGGACGGATACCGAAATAAAGGAATAAACTATGGAAGAACCGACTATTCTTTACGAAGACAATCATATAATAGTGGCGTTAAAGCCGCAGAACGTTCCTACCTGTGAAGACGAAAGTAAAGACGACGACCTGCTGAGTATTTTAAAGCGGTACATAAAGGAAAAGTACGGTAAGACGGGGAACGTGTATTTAGGACTCGTTCATCGGCTTGACAGACCTACGGGCGGGGTGATGGTGTTCGCAAAGTCGAGTAAAGCGGCGGCACGGCTTTCGGAACAGTTAAAGAGCGGGGATTTTGAGAAAAGATATCTTACCGTGCTTGCGGGAATCCCCAAGGAAAAGAAAGCGACGCTTACGCACTATATGAAAAAGAACGCCGTAA
This sequence comes from Christensenella sp. UBA1259, assembly GCA_002308755.1. Classification (GTDB taxonomy): domain Bacteria; phylum Bacillota; class Clostridia; order Christensenellales; family Borkfalkiaceae; genus UBA1259. Next base: position 13,356 of record DBVR01000027.1, on the reverse strand, counting down.
ACAACACGGTTTACGTCTGCGCCCCGACGACGGAAGGCGCGAAGTTCGCGGAACTCGAATATAAGGTCATAGACGAAAAAGACGGGCTTGCGTTTACCGAAGTAAGACTGCATACGGGCAGAAGTCATCAGATAAGGGTACAGATGCAGGCTATAGGGTGTCCCGTGTACGGAGATATGCGTTACGGCGGGGAAAAGGCGAAAAAAGGGTATCTTGCGCTTTGGGCGTTTTATCTTGCCTTTACTCACCCCGTAAGTAAAGAAAGGATGGTATTCCGCGTAGAACCGCCCAAGGATATCGTGCCGTGGACGGAGTTCCCGACGGATTTTGCCGTGAGAATAGTAAAGCCGAACTATTGATTTCGGAGAAAAGATTTGAAAAAATTAAAAGACCTTTTCATACTTTTTATAACTTTTTTCAAGATAGGCGTAATAACTTTCGGCGGCGGCTACGCCATGATAGCCGTAATAGAGCGTGAACTTGTCGAAAGAAAAAAATGGATAACGCACGAAGAATTTCTGGACATTATCGCCGTAGCGGAATCTTCCCCCGGACCTATCGCCGTAAACTCCGCCACCTTCATAGGATACAAACTCAATAAATTTTTCGGTTCTCTTTTCGCAACGCTGGGCGTGGCGTTGCCTTCTTTTATAATTATTTTCGCAATCTCTCTGTTTTTCGACGAGTTTCTCAAAATAGAATACGTGGGATACGCCTTCCGCGGCATACAGGCGGCGGTGGTGTTTCTTATTATATCTGCGGGAATAAAGATGTTGAAAAACGTCAAGAAAACGCCCCTTACGTTGATTTTAACGATACTTACCGTTATAACTCTCCTTTTACTCGCGCTTTTCTCGCTGAAATTTTCCACCGTGTTCATAATACTGATAGGCGGGGGAATAGGGGTGTTTATCTATCTTTTATCCCGCGCAAAGGAAAAGCCCGAAAAGGCGGAAAACGTTACGGACAAGGGGGATGAGAAATAATGATCGACTTGTTTTTAACGTTTCTGAAAATCGGCGCGGTGTCTTTCGGCGGCGGGTACGGCATGATTCCCATGCTTACCGAAGAAGTTATATCTCACGGCTGGCTGACGGAAAGCGAAATACTTAATTTTATAGCCGTTTCGGAATCCACGCCGGGACCTATCGCGATAAATATGGCGACCTTCGTCGGGGCAAGTCAGGGGGGGCTTTTGGGCGCGTTTTTAGCGACTCTCGGCGTTATTCTGCCGGCGTTTATAATAGTTCTTCTCGTCGCGTCGGTAATAAAAGGTCTTATGAAGTTTGCGGGCGTAAAGGGGTTTTTGTCGGGCGTAAGACCGGTTGTCGTCGGGCTTATAATCGCGACGGGACTTATAATGTTTGCGCAGGTTATATTAGGGTTCTCCGCGATATCCGAGCCGCTTTCTTTCGATTATAAAGCGCTTATAATATTCGCAGTCGTCGCCGCGACGTATTTTATTTACAAGAAAATAAAAAAGGGCAGTATTTCGCCCTTGATACTTATACTTATATCCGCGTTTTCGGGAATAATCTTTTACGGGGTGTTGTAGTCTAAAAATCCCAGCGGGGGATATACGTTTCTTCCGCGGAAGAAAGTTTCTGGTAAAACATATTCGTAATACCCTTTGAAAGCGCGTAATCTATAAGACTGTCGTATTCTCTTTTGGTAACTTTCCGATTTAGTTCCGGAAAGTTTTTTATTTCCCCGAAAGGCGTGTACTGACTCATAAGACTTATATAAACCTTGTCTTTAAGTTCCGCGAGAAAATCTATTATCTTCTTGCTGTCCGACAGGTTTAACGGAAGCAATAGGTGTCTTACCAGCGTTCCTTGTTTCATCATACCGTTTTCGCCCCATATAAGCGGTTTATTCGCCATAAACTCTATTGCCTTTGCGGCAACGTCAAAGTAATTTCTTATTCCCGTGTATCGCTCGGAAACGTCGGGCGAAAAGAATTTAAGGTCGGGCAGATACACGTCCATGTATTTATCGACGGCGTAAAGCGAAGAAAGGTTTTCGTAACCGTGGGTGTTATACACGACGGGAATTAAAGGCCTATATATATCGAGAGCCCGCATTATCTTGTCCGCGTAATGCGTGGGGGTAACGAGATTTATGTTTTCCGCGCCCTGTTCTTCGAGGGCGCGGAAGATGTCCGCAAGTTCGTTTACCGAAATATCCTTGCCCCTTTTTACCCTTGAAAGTTCGTAGTTCTGACAGAACGCGCATTTAAGCGAACACCCGCAAAAAAAGACCGTGCCCGAACCTTTTGAGCCCGAAATACACGGTTCTTCGTATTTATGCAGGTAATATTTGGCTATTTTTACGGTGTCGCCCGTGCCGCAGCGTCCGAGAGAAATTTTTCTGTCGACGCCGCAAAGGTTAGGGCAGAGATCGCATTTCATACTATTCCAACTCGAAAGCGCCCGTGTATAACTGATAGTATTTCTGTTTTTTCGCTATCAGTTCATCGTGCGTGCCGCGTTCTATTATCCTGCCGAGTTCCAACACCATGATAACGTCGGAATTCTGTACGGTGGAAAGCCTGTGGGCGATAACGAACACGGTTCTTCCTTCCATAAGTTTATCCGTGCCTTTCTGTACCAAAGCCTCGGTTCTCGTGTCGATGGAAGACGTCGCCTCGTCGAGTATCATCACGGGTGCGTCCTTTACCGCCGCGCGCGCTATCGATAAAAGCTGTCTTTGCCCTTGCGAAAGGTTGCCGCCGTCCGCCGTAAGCATGGTATTATAGCCTTCGGGAAGACGGGTAATGAAATCGTCGGCGTAGGCAAGCCGCGCGGCGGCGATACACTCTTCGTCGGTGGCGGAAAGCCTGCCGTAGCGTATGTTTTCCATGACCGTGCCCGTAAACAGGTTAGTGTCCTGTAAAACTATGCCGAGAGAACGGCGCAGGTCGGGTTTTTTTATCTTGTTTATATTTATGCCGTCGTAACGGATCTTTCCGTCGGCTATGTCGTAAAACCTGTTTATAAGACTCGTGATAGTCGTTTTTCCCGCGCCCGTCGCCCCCACGAAGGCTATTTTCTGACCGGGGTGTGCGTATAAACTTACGTCGTGCAGGACTATTTTTTCGGGAACGTAGCCGAAATCCACGTCGAACATTTGTATATCGCCTTTAAGTTCGGTATAGGTAATAGTTCCGTCGGCTTTATGCGGGTGTTTCCACGCCCAGTGTCCCGTCCGTTCTTCGCACTCGGTAATAGTTCCGTCGGGGGAGATACGGCAACGCACTAAAGTAACGTAGCCGTTGTCGGTCTCGGGCGTTTCGTCTAAAATATCGAAAATTCTCGAAGCCCCCGCAAGCCCCATTACGATAGAGTTTATCTGTTGCGAAGACTGCGCGATATTAGAAGTAAACTGACGGCTTACGGGTAAAAACGCCATAATGGTTATTATAAATGCCGTCGTCGCGCTGACGTCCGCGGTATCTTGTACAAATCCCGTAACGGTAAGGTTAGGGACGTTGAGCACCATCAAAAGCCCGCCGACGAAGGCGACGAAAATATACAGGATATTTCCTATATTGCCCATTATCGGCATTAAGATGTTGGCAAACGTGTTGGCTTTGGTCGCCATTTCGCAGAGTTCTTCGTTCTTCTCGTCGAAATCGGCTTTGGACTCTTCTTCGTGGCAGAAAACTTTGACCACCTTTCCGCCATGTATCATTTCTTCGATAAAGCCTTCTTCCTTACCGAGAGAAATCTGTCGTTTAACGAAGTATTTCGCGCTCTTTCCGCCCACGGTCTTGGTGACCTTGAACATGACGAACACGCCGACGAAGATGGCGAGAGAAAGCCAGATGCTGTAAGTGAACATTAAAACGAGCAGGGTAGTAAGGCTTATCGCCGCAGAAATAAGGGAAGGCAGACTCTGCGACACGAGTTGGCGTAGCGCGTCTGTATCGTTGGTGTAAACTGACATTATATCGCCCGTTTTGTGCGTGTCGAAGTATTTTATGGGGAGAGACTGCATCTTATTGAAGATTTCCGTTCTCGTCTGGTGCAAGAATCTTTGCGTCAGGATCGCGCCGAGACGGGTGTATAAAAAGGCGCACAGGATATTGATAAGGTACACCCCGCCCATAGCGACGAATATAACGGTAAGCGTTGGCATTATCTCGTTCAGCGCGCTTTCGCCGCCGCCGAGTTCTAACCCCCTGTTTATGGTTTTTAAAAGTTGCGCAAGGAAAAAGGAAGATGCAACGCCGGTTACGGAAGTTACGGCAAGGCATATAAGGATAACGGCGAGCAGTTTTTTATTGCCGACGAGCAGCATTTTTATAAGTCTTAAAAGAGTGCCTTTTTTGGCTTTTTGCGGCACGAAGTTTTTACCGTTTCTCGGAGGCATGGGTCTCGGCATTACTCGTTACCTCCGTCGTTATTTTGTGATACCGTCTTATTCTGCGAATAGTAAAGTTCCTTATAGATATCGTTGTTTTTAAGCAGTTCCGCATGAGTGCCGATAGCCGATACCGTGCCGTTTTCCATTATGATTATCTTGTCGGCGTCCTGAACGGAAGCGATACGCTGGGCTATTATTATCTTCGTCGTTTCGGGAATATATTTTTTAAGTCCCGCACGGATAAGCGCGTCGGTTTTGGTATCAACCGCCGACGTGGAATCGTCTAAAATAAGTATCTTGGGTTTCTTTAAGAGAGCGCGCGCTATACAAAGTCTCTGTTTCTGCCCGCCGGAAACGTTCGCGCCGCCCTGTTCTACGTATGTATCGTAACCGTCGGGACGGGCGAGAATAAACTCGTGCGCCTGCGCGAGTTTCGCCGCGTTCTCTATCTCTTCGTCGGTGGCGTTTTTGTCGCCCCACTTTAAGTTTTCTTTCATAGTGCCGGAGAAAAGCACGTTCTTTTGCAACACCATGGCGACGGAGTTGCGAAGGACGGTCAGGTCGTATTTTCTCACGTCTTCGCCGCCCACCTTAACGACGCCTTCCGAAACGTCGTAAAGTCTCGGTATAAGGCTCACCATAGTGGTTTTGCCCGATCCCGTCGCGCCGATTATTCCAACCGTTTCGCCGCTTTTAATATTAACGGAAATGTTTTCCACCGAATACCTGTCGGCGGTGGAAACGTATTTGAACTTGACGTTTTCAAACAGAATACTCCCGTTTTTGACTTCCGTTAACGCGTTTTCGGGGGAAACTATGGAACTTTTTTCGTTTACTACTTCGGCGATACGTTTCGCGCTCGCTATACTCATGATTATCATGACCATTATCATGGAAAGCATCATGAGACTCATAAGTATCTGGAAGGAGTAGGTCATAAAACTCTGTAATTCCGTCCATTGTAAAAGCGAGTTGTTAGACCTTACTATCATGAGAGAACCGATGACGAATATCAGTATGATACCGCTGTACGCGCAGAAATTCATGAGCGGGGTATTGAGAGCGATAAGTTTTTCGGCTTTCGTGAAGTTCTGTCTTACTTCGTCGGAAGCCTTGCCGAATTTTTCTTTTTCGTGTTCTTCTCTTACGTACGACTTAACGACTCTTATGCCCCTTACGTTTTCTTCCACCGATTCGTTCAATGCGTCGTATTTTTTGAATATTCTGTGGAAGAAAGGCACGGCTTTCATCATGATAAAGATAAGCCCCGCCGCGAGTAAAGGCGCGATACATACGAAGATTAAAGCCATTTCGGCGTTTATGGTAAACGCCATTATCATTGCAAATATCATCATAAACGGAGCACGGACGGCGGTCCTTATTATCATCATGTAGGACATTTCGACGTTGGTAACGTCGGTAGTCAGTCTCGTTACCAGAGAAGACGCGGAAAATTTATCTATGTTGGCAAAGGAAAAGCCCTGTATTTTGTAATACATATCTTTACGCAGATTTTTAGCGAACCCGCTGGACGCTATCGCAGTGTACTTTCCCGCTTTCACGCCGCAGATAAGAGAAATAACGGCGAGAACGAAGAGAATTGCGCCGAATTCGAGTATCAGCAGAAGATAATTAGGCTCTCCGCCGCCGGTTAAAAAATCGAAAAGTTTCGATAAAAAAGCGTCGGTATTTCCCGCCCTTCCCGAAGCAATCTCCAAAACGCCCAAAAGGAGCGTCATAACGAAAGGTATAAGACACTCTATGATAGTTTCGCACATTACGAACAAAGGCGCTAAAACCGAAGGTTTTTTATATTCTCTTATGGATTTCGAAATCGTTTTGACGGCGGGTCCCACGCCCGAAAGGTCGAGTTTTTTGCCGCGTTCCGATTTCTTTTTTGCTGACATTGAATCGCTCCTTTAAATTTTCGGCTACAATATTTTATTATACATAAGGCAAAAAAATAAGTCAATCGTTTTTAAATGCGGCGCGACTTAAAAACGGCGGTAAATTTTAGAAAAATTTTGTCGTATAAAAGCCGCAAATTCAATATCTTTATCGTATGCGATTGACAGTAAAGGCGAAACAATGATATAATACCAAAGTATCGGATATATTTTAAGGAAAACGTATGAAGGAATTTTTTACCAGCGAAAGCGTAACTTCGGGACATCCCGATAAAATATGCGACAGAGTTGCCGACGCGATTCTCGACGCGTACCTGTCGAAAGACGAAAACGCGAGAGTGGCGTGCGAGTGTTGCGTTACCTCGGATTTTATGCTTATAATGGGCGAAATAACATCCGCGGCGAAAGTCGATATAGAAAAAACGGCGAGAGAAACGGTGCGCAAGACGGGGTACGATAAAAAAGGTCTCGGGTTCGACGCGGACACGGTCAGGATTTTAGTGAAAATCAACGGGCAGAGCCCCGATATCGCGCTCGGCGTGGATAATTCCGCCGAAAAGAAGTCTGAAAGCAAAGATAAATACGACGAAACGGGTGCGGGCGATCAGGGACTTATGTTCGGTTACGCAACCAAAGAGACCGAAGAGTTTATGCCTTTACCGATATCCCTTGCGCATAAGATGTGCAAAAGGTTACAGGACGTAAGAGAAAGCGGCGAACTGCCGTATTTAAGACCCGACGGCAAAGGGCAGATAACGGTGGAATACGACGGCAAAACGCCAAAGCGCATAGAAGCGGTGGTTCTTTCCGCACAGCACGACGACACCGTAACCACCGAAAAATTGAGAAAGGACTTAAAGGAACGGGTGATTGACGCCGTTCTGCCGAAAAAATATCTCGACGAAAACACCAAGTACTATATAAACCCGACGGGACGGTTCGAAATAGGCGGACCGGCGGGAGATTCGGGACTTACGGGCAGAAAAATAATCGTAGACACCTACGGCGGCAAATGCCCGCACGGCGGCGGTTCTTTTTCGGGAAAGGACCCGACCAAAGTGGACAGGTCCGCCACCTACATGGCGAGATATATCGCCAAAAACGTCGTGGCGGCGGGACTTGCCGACGAGTGCAGGATACAGGTATCCTACGCCATAGGGGTTGCGAATCCCGTTTCGGTATCCGTCAAGACTTTCGGGACGGGAAAACTTCCCGACGGGGAGATAGCTGATATCGTGGTAAAAGAATTCGACCTGCGTCCCGCGGCTATAATAGAAAAGTTGGAACTTAAAAAGCCTATATACTTTGAGACCGCGTCTTACGGGCATTTCGGAAAGGACGGGTTCTCATGGGAAAAGACCGACAGGGCGGAAGATCTTAAAAAGTATCTGAAATAATGCGGCTGAAAGAATTTCTGTCCCGAATATTGACTTTCGGGCTGTACGATCCGAAATGGCGGTGTAACGTCTGTGGGAAGGAAATATTCGGCGAAGGGTACTTCTGTAAAGAGTGTTACGATAATCTTCCGTTCAACGACAAGACCTTTTGTCAGCATTGCGGAAGGGAAACGGACGAAGCTACCGATTACTGCCTTACCTGTAAGGGGTTTATGGTTTCGGTGGACGCGGCGAGAAGCGTGTTTACCTATAAAAAGCCGATAAATTCGCTTATAAAGAAAGCGAAGTACGGTAACGGCAAATATCTTTTGTCCGCTTTTGCGGAAACGCTGTCGTATCTGTATTTTAAGAACTCTTTTAACGCCGACGTCGTGTGTTTCGTGCCCATGACCGAAAAAAGAAAACGCAAACGCGGGTACAACCAGTCGGAAGAACTTGCGACGCGGTTGTCTGAAATAATAAAAGTGCCGGTTACCGACTGTCTCGTAAAAAGCAGGGAGACCGAAAGGCAGGCAAAACTCGGCAAAGCCGACAGAAAGGAAAACTTAAAAGGTTCTTTTAAGGTGTCGGACAAAAAGAGCGTAAACGGTAAGACCGTGTTGCTCGTCGACGACGTAACGACCACGGGCGCGACGGCTGAAACGCTTGCGGAAACATTAAAAAAGGCGGGAGCGGTAAAAGTTTACCTTCTCACGGTGGCGAGCGTGCCCGCAAAAAAGGAAATAAAGACCTAAATAAGGAGCAAAATGGGGTTATTCAGGTATATTCTCGGCGGAGAGGCGAGAAAGAATTTAAGGAAGTTAGACAAGATAGCCGACGATATTCTGGCTTTGGAGCCGAAGTATATCGGGATGTCGGACGAAGAGTTGACGGGGCAGACCGCCGTTTTCAAAGAAAGGCTAAGTAAGGGCGAAACGCTGGACGATATACTCTGCGACGCCTTTGCCGTTTGCAGGGAAGCGGCTTTCCGCGTGCTCGGTATGAAACATTACAAAGTTCAGTTGATAGGCGGCGTGTGTTTGCATCAGGGCAGAGTCGCGGAAATGAAAACGGGCGAAGGAAAAACGCTTGTGGCGACGTTGCCGGCGTACCTTAACGCGCTGACGGGGAACGGAGTACATATCGTTACCGTAAACGACTATCTCGCCGCGCGCGACGCCGAGTGGATGGGCAAGGTCTATAAGTTTTTGGGGCTTACGGTGGGAGTCGCCATTTCGGGTATGGAAGACGACGAAAAGCAGAAAGCCTATAAATGCGACATAACCTACGGCACCAACAACGAAATGGGTTTCGACTATTTAAGGGACAACCTTAAAAGCCGCATAGAACAGATGGTTCAACGCCCGCTGTCGTTCGCGATAGTCGACGAAGTGGACTCTATTTTAATAGACGAAGCGAGAACGCCGCTTATAATTTCGGGCAGAGGTCAGGAATCCAGCGAACAGTACGTTTCCGCCAACAGATTCGTAAAGACGTTGGTTTTGGACAAGGATTTCACCATAGACATAAAGGAAAAGAGCGTGCAGATAACCGAAAGCGGCGCGAAAAAAGCCGAGTCGTTTTTCGGGCTTGCGAGTTTTGCGGATATAGAAAACGCGACTCTTTCGCACCATATCCAGCAGGCTTTAAAGGCGAATTATATTTTCAAGAAAGACAACGACTACGTCGTGAACGACGGCGAAGTTATAATCGTCGACGAATTTACCGGTCGTCTTATGATAGGACGGCGCTATTCCGACGGGTTGCATCAGGCGATAGAAGCAAAGGAAGGCGTTAAGATAAGAAACGAAAACAAGACCTACGCTACGATAACCTTCCAGAATTATTTCAGACTTTACAAGAAACTTTCGGGTATGACGGGTACGGCGAAATCGGAAGAAGAAGAATTCCGCGCGATATACGGGCTGGACGTTCTGGAAATTCCCACAAACAAGCCCGTCGCGAGAAAGGATATGCCCGACGTGATATATAAGACGTTAAGGGGCAAAAACAAAGCGATAATAAACGAAATAGCCGAAAGGCACGCAAACGGTCAGCCGGTACTCGTCGGTACGGTAACGGTCGAAAAGTCGGAAGAAATAAGTAAACTTCTTATCGCGAAAGGCATAAGACACAACGTGTTGAACGCCAAAAACCACGCGAGAGAAGCCGACATCATAGCGCAGGCGGGAAGATTCGGCGCGGTAACCATCGCCACCAACATGGCGGGGCGCGG
>DBVR01000027.1:253-3457 GCA_002308755.1 Christensenella sp. UBA1259 | reverse complement strand
CTCGGCGGCAACCCCGAATTCATGGCTAAAAGAAAACTTCGCGAAGAAGGCGTGAGTGAAGAAAACATAGATTTAGCGACGTCTTTTATATCGGATATTCCCGACGAAATAAAGGAAATAAGACGGCATTACCACGAGATATACGAAAAATTCAAAGTTCAGACCGACGCCGAAAAAGAAAAGGTCATAGCCGCGGGGTNNGGTCTTTATGTAATTGGTACAGAGCGTCATGAATCCCGCCGTATCGATAACCAGCTCCGAGGCAGGAGCGGTCGTCAGGGCGACCCCGGTTCTTCGGTGTTCTTTATTTCCTTGGAAGACGACCTTGCAAAGCGTTTCGGCGGCGACCGCATGATGCGTATCTACGATATGTTTAAGATCGACGAAGACGAGCCTATGGCGTCCAAAATGCTGTCTAAAAGCATAGAAAACGCGCAGAGAGCGATAGAAGGCAGGAACTTCGGCATAAGGAAACACGTTTTGGAGTACGACGACGTTATGAATAAGCAGCGCGAAGTGATGTACGCCGAAAGAATGAAAGTCATAAAGGACGAAAACGTTCACGAAGACATATTGAAACTCGTGCCCGATTTCGTGAGTTACGTCGTAAATTCCGTTATCGACAATCAGAATAAACCCGAAACGTGGGATATAGACGCGCTTAACAAGATAATCGAGTTAAGACTTCTCCCCAAGGACAGCAATTTCATTACCAAAGAAAGGATAGAAAACTGGGATTACGACTATCTTATCGAAAAACTTACCGAAGAAACGATAAACGTTTACGAAGCGAAGATAGAAAGGTATAAAGAACAGGGCGTTAATTTTGCGGAAGTGGAGAGGGTAGTTCTGTTAAAGAACATAGATTCCAAGTGGATAGACCATATCGACGCCATGGATCAGTTGCGAAAGGGTATTTCTCTCCGCGGTTACGGCAATATAGATCCCGTCGTGGAATACAAAAAAGAAGGTTTCGAGATGTTCGAAGACCTGACCGCCGCGATACAGGACGACACCATAACGCTTTTACTTAAAGCGGAACTCCGCAAAGTGCCGCAGATGGCGAAAGAAGAGAAAAAAGACCTTGTCTCCAACAAAGAAGGCAGCACCACCAACTTTATGAGAAAGGCAAAGCAGTCTATCGGCAGAAACGATCCTTGTCCGTGCGGTTCGGGTAAAAAATATAAAAACTGTTGCGGAAAGGATAAGTAAAAAGAACAATCGAGGCGGATAACGATGGAAAAGAAAATATGTCAGAGTTGCGCTATGCCGCTTGATTCGGACGACCTTTTGGGCACGAATAAGGACGGAAGCGTGAATCACGATTACTGTAAATACTGCTATAAGGACGGAGAGTTTACGGACGACGTTTCTATGGATGAATATATAGAAATGTGTTCGCAGTTCGGAGAGCAGGCGGGTATGACCAACGAGCAGATGCGGGAATATTGCGCGGCGGTGTTTCCGACGCTTAAAAGGTGGAAAAAGTAGTTTTGCGCAAAAACGCGGCTAAAAGGCGGTAGTATATGATAAAGAGTGACGAATACAGAATAAAGATAAAGGAATTAAGGCTTCTTTTAACGGAAGCAGGGCACTCTCTTTGACGTCGAAAGACTGAAAAGCGAACTTAAAGAGAAGACCGAACTTTCGGAAAAGCCCGAAATATTCTTAAATCTCGAAAAAGCCCAGCAGATATCCAAGGATATAGCGTCGCTGTCAGGTAAGATAGCGGCTTTTTCGGCGGCGGAAAAGATAGTGGACGACGCGGAAGTTCTGGTCGAACTCGCCGAAGAAGAGAACGACGAGAGCGTGGCGGAAGAGATAGAAACGAACCTTAAACAAGCCGAAGACACGATAGAAGAAATACGGTTAAAGGCGTTGCTTTCGGGGAAATACGACAATCTCAACGCGCTTTTATCGTTGCATGCGGGCGCGGGGGGGACTGAAGCCTGCGACTGGACGGAAATGCTGTACCGCATGTATATCTGTTACTGCGAAAAGAACGGTTACACTCTTACCGAACTCGACAGATTAGACGGCGACGAGGCGGGTATAAAAAGCGTTTCTTTTAAGGTGGAAGGAGAATACGCATACGGCTACTTAAAAGCCGAAAAGGGCGTGCATAGGTTGGTAAGGATATCGCCTTTCGACGCGAACAAGAGAAGACACACGTCTTTTTCTTCGATAGAAGTCATGCCCGAGATAATAGACGACGAAGAGATAAAGATAAATCCCGAAGAACTTCGGATAGACACCTACCGCAGCAGCGGGGCGGGCGGACAGCATATAAACAAGACCGATTCAGCCATAAGGATAACGCATATACCGACGGGGATAGTCGTTTCCTGCCAGAACGAGAGATCGCAGACGCAGAACAAGGAAATGGCTATGCGCATGCTTGTAAGTAAACTTACCGAAAAGCGCGAAGCGGAGAGATTAGAAAGAGATCAGAGCATAAAAGGCGAGATAAAGAAAATAGAGTGGGGCAGTCAGATACGGAGTTACGTTTTCTGTCCTTACACGCTGGTAAAAGACCACAGAACGGGTTTCGAAACGGCGGACGTGAACTCTGTGATGAACGGCAATATTCAGGGATTTATCAACGATTACCTTAAAAAATCGCAATGAGTTATAAAGACGACGTAAAAACCTTTCGCGTAAAAGACAACCCCGTTATTTTAGCGATAGAAACTTCCTGCGACGAAACGGCGGTAGCCGNNTGTTAGCCGTAATCAAAGGGGGGCGGGAGATACTTTCCGACGAAATAATAAGTTCCGCAACGCAGCACGCGGTTTACGGCGGCGTAGTGCCCGAAATAGCGTCCCGCGCCCATACCGAAGCGATATGCACGGCGACGGATAACGCGATAAGGGCGGCGGGGATAACGCTTTCCGATATAGACGCGGTCGCGGTTACCAAAGGCGCGGGGCTTTTGGGCGCGCTGCTTGTCGGCGTGTCCTTTGCGAAAGCCTTGGCGTTTTCTCTTGACGTGCCGCTCGTTCCCGTAAGTCATATAAGGGGACATATAGCGGCGGCGTACCTTGCCGATAAAGAGTTAGAGCCGCCTTTTATATGTATTCTCGCAAGCGGCGGGCATACGGCGATAGTGAACGTAAAAAATTATTACGACCACGAAATTTTAGGTCAGACGTTAGACGACGCCGTAGGCGAAGCCTTCGATAAAGTTGCAAGAGTGTTGGGACT
>DBVR01000027.1:0-143 GCA_002308755.1 Christensenella sp. UBA1259 | reverse complement strand
TTTTCGTACAGCGGGTTAAAGACCGCGGTTATAAACTATATGCATACCGCCGAACAGAAAGGCGAAGAGATAAATAAAGCGGACGTCGCTAAAAGTTTTCAGTGCGCCGCGATAGACGTGCTTATAGACAAAGCGTTCGCGGC
>DBVR01000039.1:16305-30523 GCA_002308755.1 Christensenella sp. UBA1259 | reverse complement strand
GACCGCTTGTAGCGGTAGCAATCGCTAAGTCGAGTCGCGAAGCGACGAACACCACGACGCTTGTCGTCGTATTCCGTCGCAAACTTCGTTTGCTCCTTACAAGTCCGCAAACATAATATATCCCCTACCCGAAAGGGCAAAGGGGGCGATTTGCGCCGTGGGCGGCGCTTCTGACTGCCGAGTCGGCGGAACGCTTTTATCCGAAAAACGGAATATTAAAAGCCGAGAATAAATCACTCTCGGCTTTTTTATCATTTATAGTACCGACTTAGGCGACGGCGTCGCCGTCTTTTTTATTCGGCGGAAGAACCTGCCCAAGGAGAATTAAAGGTGTAATTCGCGCTCGCCTTAATAATATTCTTTTGCTCGACGGTCAAAGTAAGTGCGTTCGTACCGCTTGGCGCAACGTAGCCGGAGAGAGAATCGAGTTTGATTTCTTCTATCTCCGCGCCAGTGTACTGCGCGAAAAAGGAATACGACACGAGGCCTCTGCCGAACTGACTCATATGGGCGACGTCGCGATAGAGAACGTCCGAAGATATTCCAAGCACTTGGTTAGCGTAGAATACGGGAGTACAGACGTCGATATTCAGACAGTACGTCGCGTCTTTTACTATATTGTCTTTCATGACATTGCAATGACGATTATAGTGATCGGCGGTAGTCGTCCCGTAATTGTTATAAGCGACGGCGATATTCGCCCATTTGCCCGGGCTTGCGTTGGGATCGTCGGAATAGGGCGCGAGCCAGGAACAGGAAGTTCCTATCTTCGCATCGGGGGCTTTGGAACGAATAAAGTTTACAACCGTCTGACGCGAACTCGCATAAACGTCGTCGCTTAACACGACGTCGCGCATACAGACTTGTATAAATACGATATCCCACTCCTGATCCGTAAGTATGCTTTCAAACGTTACCAGATTGTAGTTTCCGTCGGTTTTACCGTTAGGGGTTTTTATCTTTCCGCTCTGCACGTCGGGTTTACTTAAAAAGTAGGTGTAAACGGCGGAATTATTCTCTATATGGGACGCGTGGTTGGCAATGTCCTGCTGCCCGTAATACGCAAGACCGAAAGTATAATCCGTATAGCCTTCCGCCCGGAATATTTCGGGAAGCGCCATATACGTGTCTTTCGCGTGGCTGTTGCCCAAAAAAAGAATCTTCTTCATATTGCTCGTGTCCGGTCGCTCGGGCTGACTTTCGCCTTCCGATCCGGAATCGTCCGATCCGCCTTCCTGTTCGGATGTGTCTGCCCCGTCGCCCGATCCGTCGTCCGAGTGCGTAGAATCGGACTCGCCCGAACCGTCGTCCGACTCATCACCAGATTCCGTCGTATCCGTTTGGTCGGTTTCACCGTCGGAAGGTTGCGATTCCGTATCGTCGGAAACTATCGAAGTCGAGGAATCCGCTTCCTTCCCCGCTTCACTATAAGTGCCGCAACCCACCGCGCAAAGCAGTATTACGACCGCAAAAAGACCTGCAAAAATTTTTTTGATCATTATTCGTCCCTTTATAAATTCTCTGTATAGACAGTTTAACATACTATCCGCAAAAAGTCAATAGTATAGCCGTTTCGCCGATAAACGATAAGCCCGCGAAAGCGGGCGATATATTATTTGTTTTTTTCGGGGGTTTTTAAGATTTTGCCGATAAGTTTGGTCTGCAACCTTGCGGGGAGTACGTTGAAAAGTTTCAAAAGCGGGTTTCTGTTGATATTGTAGACGTACTTCGGGCGGCGAGCCGTTACGGCGCGCAAAGCCGCTTTTGCGACTTTTTCCGGCGGGACGTTTTTGGCTTCCACGCCGTTTACTATCTTTTTGAATTTTTCCGCGTTATAGGCGTAAATCTGCGTGTTGCGGCAGAAATCTTCGAGTTCCTTCGTAGAAACCGACAACAGCCCCGTCTTTACCGCACCGGGACGAAGTACGGAAACGCTTATGCCCAAAAGTTGCAGTTCCATACGCAGAGAATACGCGTACTTTTCCAGCGCGGCTTTGGTTATCGCGTACACGCCCGTAAACGGCAAGGGATCTATCGGCGCAAGTTCGCTTGTGGTGATCACCACCCTGCTGCCGCGCTTTAACAGCGGCAGAAACGCCTTGTTCACCCTGTACGCGCCGAAAAGATTTATATCGAATATCCCCGTAAACCGATTTTCTGTCATTTCCACAAGGGAATCGAGTCTGTAAACCCCCGCAAAATGTATCACGGCGTAAACTTCGTCCGTCCTCTCTTTTACGAATTCAAAGGCACGGGCGACGCTTTCTATATCGGTTACGTCGGTTTCCACGGGGATAACCCCGTTTACCGTTTCGCCGACTTTTGTGTCCAGCGCAAACACCGTAAATCCGCTTTCGGCTAATTTCTTCGTCGTAGCGTACCCCATACCGCCGTACGCACCCGTAACGACAACGTATTTCGTTTTCACGTTAATATTTCCCTAAAAGTTTCGACATAAGGTCGTAGCCGTGGGATAAGAAAATACCCGTCGACGCGGCGTTCTTTTCCGTATAACTTTCTATGCCCTTTACCTTTTTACCGCTCCTGTAAATTATATACGGCACGGGATCGGACGTGTGAGTCTTTACCGACAGCGGCGTAGGGTGGTCGGGACAGATAAGAACAGCAAAGTCTTCGCCTGCTTCTTTAAGCCCTTCCACTACGGTTTTTACCACGCCGTCTATTTGCTCTATCGAATAAACTTTATGCTCCGCGTCGCCGTGATGCCCGCACTCGTCGGGGGCTTCCATATGAATATAGACGTAATCCGCGCCGTCCTTTAAGGCTTTAAGACAGGCTTCGGCTTTGCCGATAAAATTCGTGTCGTAATTGCCCGTCGCGCCCTTTACGTTTATCACCTGCATGCCCGAAAGTTTACCGATACCCTTCAATAAATCAACGGCGGAAATCATCGCGCCTTGTATCCCGAACTTTTCTTTGAAATCGGGAAGGTCGGGCTTTGTGCCTTCGCCCCAGAACCATAAAGAATTCGCGGGGTTTTTGCCGTCCTTTATCCTTTTTAAGTTTACGGGGTGGTCTTTTAAGAGTTCGTAAGATTTTTTCATCAGCGCGAGATACTTCTTTCCTTCCGCGCTTTCGGGAAGGTGCCCTTTTACCGCTTTCCCCGTTATGTCGTGCGGGGGGGTAAGGTCGCCCGCTATTCTGCCGTTTTCTTTTACGAGACAATGGCGGTAACTTACGCCCGAATACAGAGAATATCCGTCGCCGTTAAGTTTTTCGGCAAGATAATCTATAAGCACCTTGGCTTCCGCCGTGGTTATCTCGCCCGCGCTGTAATCTATCATGGTCTTGTCTTCGTAAACTTCTTCGTCCGATAAGGTTACGAGATTCGCCCTTGCCGTTACGTCGGTGTCCTTTAACTCTATGCCGATAGAAGCCGCTTCCAACGGCGATCTTCCGCTGTAACATTTTGCGGGATCGTACCCTAAAACCGAAAGGTTAGCAACGTCGCTGCCCGGTTTCATACCTTGCGGGATAGTGCTGCAAAGTCCCGCTTCCGAAACCTTGGCAAGCCCGTCTATATAGGGCTTATTTGCCACTTCAAGCGGCGTTTTGCCGTTTAAGTTTTTATCGGGGTAATCAGCCATACCGTCCCCTAAAATCACCACGTATTTCATAAATTGCTCCATTGTATCGGCGTTTTGCCGTGTTCGACGAGATATTCGTTTGCTTTAACGAAATGCCCGCAGCCGAAAAATCCGTTATACGCGGACAAGGGGCTCGGATGCGCGCACTCTAAAATCAGATGTTTATCTTTATCTATAAGCGACTTTTTTGCGCGGGCGTTACCGCCCCAAAGCAGAAACACCACGCCGCTTTTTCTTTCGGAAATTTTTCTTATAACGCCGTCGGTAAACTCTTCCCAGCCCTTGCCTTTATGCGAGTTGGCGGCGTGGGCTCTTACCGTAAGCACGGTGTTAAGTAACAGTACCCCCTGTTTTGCCCACGGCGTAAGATCGCCGGAACGCATTTGTGGTGCGCCCGTTTCCGCGCTTATTTCTTTGAAAATATTGATAAGCGACGGGGGAAGTTCCACCCCTTTCGGCACGGAAAAGGCAAGCCCCATCGCCTGCCCGCGTTCGTGATAGGGATCTTGTCCTATAAGTACGACCTTTACGTCTTCAAATGACGTACTTTTCATGGCGTTAAAGATGTTGTACATGGACGGGAATATCTCTCTTTCGGAATATTCTTTTTTGAGAAATTCGCGAAGGCGAAGATAACTTTCGGAAGAAAACTCTTCCCGTAATATCCCGTCCCACTCTTCGGTTATTTTTACCATAGTCATCTTTTTAACATATTTGATTTGACTTAATCAATATAATTTACTATAATATTTTTCGGTCGGTCTAAAATGAATATTCTCGAAGTTATAATAATAGGCGTCGCGCTCGCTACCGACGCGTTCGCCGTTACCGTGGCGAACTGCTTGGAATACGACAACCTTTCCCGCAAACAAGAGTGGGCTATGCCCGTAACGTTTGCGGCGTTTCAGGTGCTTATGCCCGTTATCGGGTATTATCTCGGCTACCTGTTTTACGATTATATCTCGTCGTTTTCGAAGTTTCTGACCGCGGGAATATTCTTTCTTCTCGCCTTTAAGATAGTTCTCGACGCGATAAAGGAAAGAAAAGAACTCTCCGCGCCCGCTCCTAAAAAGCCTTTCGGCGCGGTTACCCTTATTTCGCAGGGCGTTGCCACCAGCATAGACGCGTTGGCGGTGGGCGTTACTTTTTCCGTCGAACTTTCCTTCAACCTTTTTATCGCCGTAGCCGTTATCGGCGCGGTAACTTTCGCGATAGTTTCCGCCGCGCTTTTTATCGGCAAGAATTTAGGCAAACTTATAGGAAAATATTCTATATGGCTGGGCGCTTTAATCCTTTTCGCGCTCGCCGTAAAAGCGCTTATAGAAGGTCTTTTGTAACCTTCGCTTATAACAGGTTTATTCCCTTTTCGGCGTAATCTTTTACGCTTTTTTCATCCCATACGGAAGACTGCACTTCCCCGATATGCGCCTTTTTTAAAAGGTACATGCATATTCTCGACTGACCTATGCCGCCGCCTATCGTAAGCGGAAGCGTACCGTCCGTTATCCCCTTGCAGTAGGGGTTTTGAAGTTTTTGCGTTTCGTTACGCTTTTTTAACTGTTTTACGAGACTCGTTTCATCTACCCTTACGCCCATTGACGAAATTTCGAATGCTATCTTCTTTTCCTTATACCATAAAAGAATATCGCCGTTGAGTTTCCAGTCGTCGTAGTCAGCCGCCCTGCCGTCGTGCGGGGCTTTGTCTTTTAAATCCCAGCCGATTTCGGTAAGGAATATCGCGCCGTACTTTTCCGCCGCGACGTTCTCCCTTTCCTTTCTCGTAAGTTCGGGGTACTCTCTTTCCAACTCTTTGGTGGATATAAAGGTTATCTTTTCGGGAAGGTCGGTTTTCAGCGCGGGATACTTCGCGTAAAGTTTATTCGCCGTTTTAACGAACGCTTTATATATCTTTTTTACCGTGGCTTTAAGATAGCCTTTGGTGCGGTCTTTTCTTGCTATTATCTTTTCCCAGTCCCACTGATCGACGTAAACCGAGTGCAATTCGTCCAGCGTTTCGTCCCGCCGCACGGCGTTCATATCGGTGTAAAGCCCCGCGCCTTCCTTAAAGCCGTATTTATACAGCGCGTTTCTCTTCCACTTGGCAAGGGACTGAACTATCTCCACGTCCCTGCCCAAATCCTTTACGTCGAACTTTACCGCGCGTTCCACGCCGTTTAAGTTATCGTTTAAGCCCGTTTCGGGAAACACGAACAACGGGGCGGAAACTCTCGTTAAATTGAGCGCCTTCGCTAATTCTTTTTCGAAGGTGTCTTTTATATACTTTATGGCTATTTCAGTTTCCAGAAGGTCCAAAGTCGGTTTATAAGTCGTCATATCGTTTCTCCTTTTTGTTCTTCGTTCGGTTTTATTATTTCGGTGATACGGGAAACGTAACGCCGTAATTTTTTGAGTTTTTTATCTATCGCCGCAAGTACGACATACCAAACGGCGATAGTCGCTACGGAAAATATCGGGATAAAGAGTTCCCACTTAACAAGCGTGTAATTTATAAGTACCGAAAGTCCTATTAAGATAAGCGGCACGAAAAACGCGAGAAATACCCCCAAAAGGTCGTTTCTTTCCCTTTCCATTACCACCGTGTCGCCGCATTTTGCACTAATGTCGTTAAAGGCGATAAATTCCGCCTTATTCACGCCGTCCTTAAAAAGACACAACCCGCATTTTGCACACTCGTCTTTTTTATCCACCGCGACTTTCGCGGTGTTCCCCGAAACGGAAACTACCGTGCCTATTTCTCTCATAACTTTTTAAGTTCGTTTAAAATTGCCGATATCGGCACGTCCTTTTCTTCGCCGCTCGACATATCTTTGAGTTTTATGACGCCCCGTTCCGCTTCCGAATCGCCCAAAACCCCCACGAACTTCGCGTTTATCTTGTCGGCGTACTTAAACTGCGCCTTTATTCCGCGTTCCATATAGTCGGTGTCGGCGGCAATCCCCGACTTTCTTAATTCGGAAACTATTTTGAACGCCTTTTCGCGCCCCGCTTCCCCGATAGGCGCGACGTATACCGTAAGCCTTTCGGGCTCGGGAATCTCCACCCCGTCGTTTTCCAGAAGCAGAAGCAATCTTTCTATGCCGACGGCAAAGCCCACGCCGGGGATATCCCCGCCGCCGAACTCGCTTACGAGTCCGTCGTATCTGCCGCCGCCGCAGACGGTGCCTTGTGCGCCGATATTATCCGACACGAACTCGAACACCGTCTTTGTGTAATAATCGAGTCCCCTTACTATCCCCGTATCTACCGTAAATTCAACTCCCGCCGCGCGCAAAAGTTCCTTTACGCCGTCAAAGTGCGCCTTGCAATCGTCGCATATATAGTCTAAAATAACGGGCGCGCCCTTTAAGAGTTTTTTGCAATCTTCGTCCTTACAGTCTAATATCCGCAAGGGGTTGGTGTCGTAACGCTCTTTACACTTGTCGCAGAGTTTATCTTTCTTTTCCGCAAGAAAATCTCTTAACGCCTGCTGGTACTTCTTTCTGCAATCTTTACAGCCTATGCTGTTTATATGAAGTTTCAGGTTTTTCACCCCCAGCCCGTCCAGAAAACTTTTTGCAAGCAAAATGACTTCGGCGTCTATGCCGCAGGAATCCGAACCCAAAAATTCCACGCCGAACTGGCGGAACTGCCTTAACCTGCCCGCCTGCGGGCGTTCGTAACGGAAACAGTCGGTTATATAGTACAGTTTCACGGGCAGGGCGGAAGCGTAAAGCCCGCTTTCCACGAAAGCGCGGATAGTGCCCGCGGTACCTTCCGGCTTTAAAGTTATGCTTCTGCCGCCCTTGTCGAGAAAGGTATACATTTCCTTGTTCACGACGTCGGTGGTCTCCCCGACGCCGCGCACGAAGACTTCGGTATGCTCGAAGGTCGGCGTTCTTATCTCTTTCGCGTCGAAAAGCGCGGCGGTCTTTCTCGCCGTGTTTTCTATATACTGCCACTTATAAGAATCTTTCGGCAGAGTGTCTTTCGTTCCCTTTGGTACGGTTATCATAATTCTACCTTTACAGAATATATTTTTTAAGGTCCTTGGACTTTTTGTCCGAACCGAGTTTTTCGGCGACGAACTTTTTATCTATGACGACTGCCTTCGTGCCGTTTCCGTCGGCGTTGAAGGAGACGTCTTCCAAAAGTTCTTCCATAACGGTGTGAAGCCGTCTTGCGCCTATGTCTTCCGCCGTGGCGTTCATATCTTCCGCCGCCGACGCTATCTCTTCTATGGCGTCTTCGGTAAAGGAAAGTTCCGCGCCGTCGACGGAAAGAAGGTCGGTGTACTGCTTGGTTATGGCGTTGGACGTCGCCGTTAAGATTTTCACGAAGTCGTCTTTAGTTAAACTTGCGAGTTCAACGAGTATCGGAAATCTCCCCTGCAATTCGGGGATAAGGTCGGACACCTTGGAAACGTGGAACGCCCCCGCCGCTATAAAGAGTATATAGTCGGTCTTTATCGAACCATATTTCGTGAACACGGTAGAACCTTCCACTATCGGCAGGATATCTCTCTGCACCCCTTCTCTCGAAACGTCCTGCCCGCCGCCCGTACTGCCTTTGGCGGCGATTTTATCTATTTCGTCGATAAATATTATGCCTTCCTGTTCGGCACGGCGTATCGCCTCTTCGTTGACGGAATCTTTGTCGATAAGTTTGTCGGCTTCTTCGGCAAGAAGAAGTTTTCTCGCTTCCTTTATGGTAAGTTTGCGTTTTTTGCGCTTTTTGGGAAGCATATCCCCGAAAATACTGCCGATACTTATCTCCGCACCGCCCGGCATAAGTTCCATGGGCTTGGGAGAATCCGCCACGTCTATTTCTATTACTTCGTTGTCGTAATATCCCTTTTTAAGCCCTTCGGCGATATTCGCTTCGAATATATTCTCCGGCGTTTCGCCCTTGTCGGCTTTTCTTATCTCGGCAAGCATCTTTACGAGTCTACTGTCGACGGTGCTTCCCGCCTTTTCTTCCACCTTTTTGACGCGCTCTTCCTTTACGAGCCTTACGGCGCACTCGACGAGATCCCGTATCATGGATTCCACGTCCCTGCCGACGTAGCCGACTTCGGTGTACTTGGTGGCTTCCACCTTTATAAACGGCGCGCCGACGAGTTTCGCTAGCCGCCTTGCTATCTCCGTTTTGCCCACCCCCGTAGGTCCTTTCATTATGATGTTCTTGGGGGTTATCTCGTCCATTTTGTTCTGCGGTAACTGGCTTCGTCTGTACCTGTTGCGAAGCGCTATCGCCACGGCTTTTTTAGCCTGCGCCTGACCTATTATATACTTGTCGAGTTCTTCGACTATCTGTTTGGGACTTAAATTCATATTTCTCTCCTATATCACTTCGCAAGTTATATGCCCGTTGGTGAACACGCATATCTCGCTGGCTATTTTAAGCGACTTTCTCGCTATTTCTTCGGCGTCGTAATCGGTTTCCTGCGAAAGGGCGCGCGCCGCCGCCAAAGCGTAGTTGCCGCCGCTGCCTATCGCGCAGACGCCGTCTTCCGGTTCTATCACTTCCCCCGTGCCCGAAACGATAAGTAAGCTATCTTTATCTGCGGTTATCATCATCGCCTCTAATTTTCTCACCTTGTCGTTTCTCCACATTTCGGCAAGTTCCACGGCTGAACGCATAAGGTTGCCCGAATACTTGTTGAGCATTTCTTCGAACCTTTCGGACAAAGTGAACGCGTCGGCTACCGACCCCGCGAACCCGAATATCACCTTGCCCCCGTAAATTCTTCTCACCTTTACGGCGTTGTTCTTAAATATTATCGACTGCGACATAGTAACCTGCCCGTCGCCCGCTATCGCCGTCTTGCCGCCCTTTTTAACGGCGCAGATGGTCGTCCCCATAAATTCGTTCATAAATCTGTCTCCTTTTTAAATTCCATTACGGCTTTTAAACTTCTTTCCGCCAGCAAACGCTTTCTTTCCGATTTATCCCTTACCGCGATCGTCAGCGGCGGCAGTATGCCGAAGTTGGCGTTCATAGGTTGAAAATCTTTGTTTTCCGTCGTGATATATTTTACAAGCGCGCCCGAAACCGTAGTGCCCGGAATAAGCGTTTGGCTTTTACCGTTTATCTTCCTTTCGCAGTATATCGCCGCCACAAGTCCGCTGCCCGCGCTCTCTACGTATCCTTCCACCCCCGTTATCTGCCCTGCGACGAATATCTTGGGGTAGTTTTTAAGGGAATAGTCGGCGCTTAAAACTTTCGGCGAATCGATAAAAGTGTTTCTGTGCATTACGCCGTATCTTGCGTATTCGGCGTTTTTTAACGCGGGTATGAGCCCGAAAACCCTTTTTTGCTCGCTAAACTTCAAATTCGTCTGAAAACCTACGAGATTGTAAAGCGTTCCCGCGGCGTCTTCTTTCCTTAATTGCAGACAGGCGTACGGGCGTTTCCCCGTAACGGGGTCTGTAAGTCCCACCGGCTTTAACGGTCCGAAACGTAAGGTATCTTTTCCCCTTGCCGCCATGACTTCCACAGGCATACAGCCTTCGAATATCTCTCTTTTTTCGAATTCGTGAAGTTTCGCTTTTTCCGCGTTAAGAAGTTCCGAAACGAAAGTTTCGTACTCTTCTTTCTCAATCGGGCAGTTTATATGATCCCCGTCGCCTTTGCCGTACCTGTCGCCCGCAAAACAGCGGGACTTATCCAGACTTTCAAAGGTAACTATGGGGGCTGAAGCGTCGTAAAAGGAAAGGCTTTCGCCCGTTATCCTTTTCATGCTTTCAGCAAGTGCGTCGGTGGTCAAAGGTCCCGTCGCTATCACCGTATACGTATCGGCATCTATATCCGTTACTTCTTCCGAAATAAACTCCACGTTATCTAAGGCTTTCAGTTTTTCCGTTATATACGCCGAAAACTCTTCGCGGTTTACCGCAAGCGCGCCGCCCGCGGGTACTTTCGTTTTATCCGCCGCTTCTATGATAAGCGAACCTAAAACGCGCATCTCTTCTTTGAGCAGTCCCGCGGCGTTTCCGTAAACGTCATCGGACTTTAAGGAATTAGAGCACACGAGTTCGGCAAAATTCGGATTTCCGTGCGCGGGGGTAAACTTTTTCGGCTTTATGTCGTAAAGAAAAACTTTTACGCCGCGCCGCGCAAGGTAATACGCCGCTTCCGCGCCCGCAAGCCCCGCGCCTATTACTTTAACGGTCTTCATCTTGCGTGTAGCCGCAGTTTTTATCGGAACATTTCACGGTTTTACCGACCTTTACAAGCGGTTTGCCGCACTTGGGGCAAAGTTTTCCCGTCGGCATATCCCAGCTCATAAACTTGCAGTCGGGGAATCCCGTGCACCCGTAAAAAGTTTTGCCCGACTTACTCGTCATCTTTCTCGCGGGCTTTCCGCACACGGGGCAAACGCCTTCGAACTTTTCGGGTGCTAAACTTAAAGTGTACTTGCACGTCGGGTAATTCGAGCAGGCAAGGAACTTGCCGAAATGCCCTTCCTTAATAACCAGCGGTGCGCCGCATTTAGGACACGTTTTATCCGTCGCTACCGACTGCTTTTCCTTTACCGACTTTATGTTCTTGCACTCGGGATAGTTTGAACAGGCGTAGTAATTGCCGTATCTTCCGCTTTTTATTATCATGGGTGCGCCGCATTTTTCACAGATAACGTCCGTCATTCTCGACGCCGCAAGCCTGCGGCTGAACGGCGCGTAGAAATCGGCTATAAGTTTATGCCAGTCCTTTCCGCTCTCCCCTATGTCGTCGAGATCGTCTTCCATCTTCGCCGTAAAGCCCACGTCCATTATGTCGGGGAAGTACTTTACGAGAAAATCTATAAGCCCGTAACTTATCTCGTTGGGAATAAGATACTTTTTATCCTTTCTGACGTACTCTCTTTTTCTGTCCGTCAGTTTCGCCATTATGGTGGCGTAGGTGGAAGGTCTCCCTATCCCCTTTTCTTCCATATTTTTTATCAAGGTCGCTTCGGTGAACCTGACGGGGGGCTTTGTGAATTTCTGCTCTTTTTCTATCCCTTTAAGGTCTAACCTTTCCCCTTCGTTAAGCGACGGAACAGAAGCGTTTGCGCCTTCTTCGTCTTCTTCCTTTTTGGTGTCGTCGTAAACGGCGGTGTAACCCTTAAATACCAGCGTTTTCCCGCCCGTCTTCAAGGTGTACGCGCCCGCCTTTACTTCCACCGAAACGCCGTCGTACACCGCTTCCGCCATCTGCGAAGCGATAAATCTGTCGTAGATAAGTTTATAAAGTCTGTAATGATTCCTGTCGAGAAAATTCTTCACGCTCTCGGGCGTTACGCTCACGCTTATGGGACGTATCGCTTCGTGCGCGTCCTGCGCGTCCTTTTTGGAACGGTAAAAATTAGGCTTTAACGGCAGATATTTTTCGCCGTAGTTGGCTTTGATGAATTTAAGCGCTTCGCCCTGCGCTTCCGAAGATATCCTTACCGAGTCGGTTCTCATATAGGTTATAAGCGCAAGATGTCCGTTTGGCGTTTCGACGCCTTCGTAAAGACGTTGGGCTATCTGCATGATCTGCGGCGCGGTTACGTTCAGTTTTACAGAACCGTCCTGCTGCAACGTGCTGGTTATGAAAGGTGCGGGGGCGTGTGATTTTATCACCGTCTTTTTTACCGAATTTACGGTAAACGCGGAATCTTTAAGTTCCCGTTCCGTAATATCCGCTTCTTCTTTATTTACGGGCTTATACTTTTTGCCGTTCTTTTCGGTAAGAAGCGCCTTAAACTCCTTTTCGCCCTGCGGCTTTAAGGTCGCTTTTAAGTTCCAGTATTCCTGCGGTTTAAAAGCCGTTATCTCCCTTTCCCTGTCCACGACCATTTTAAGGGCTACGCTCTGCACTCTTCCCGCCGAAAGGTTTTCGCCTAAAACGGAACTTGCCGCGGGCGAAACGCTGTAACCCACTATCCTGTCCAAAACCCTTCTCGCCTGCTGGGCGTCCACTAAATTTTTGTTTATTTTTCTCGGCGAATTAAGGGCGTTTTTTACCGCCTTTTCGGATATTTCGTTGAATTCTATGCGGTTTTTTTCGTTCTCATCCAAGTCCAGAACTTCCGCAAGGTGCCACGATATCGCTTCCCCTTCCCTGTCGGGGTCGGTGGCGAGAAACACTTTATCCGCCTTTTTGGCTTCGTCTTTAAGCCGTTTTATGTCGGCTTTCTTGTCCTGCGCTATTTCGTAAAACGGCTCGAAATTGCCGTCTATCTTGACGCCCATACGGTTCACGGGAAGATCCCTTACGTGACCTTTGGACGCATCTACCTTGTAATCGCCTTTTAAGAACTTTTCGATAGTCTTCGCTTTGTGCGGCGACTCCACTATTATAAGTTGCATATTCTCTCCTGTCAGCGGGAAAGCCGTCCGTAAACGTTGTTGCCCGCTTTATAAATTTTGCCTTCTATTTCCAAAACCGTGAGTATCCGCATCGCGTCGGCGACCGACACCCCCGTTTTTTCACATATCTTATCTATATGCAAAGAACCGTCTTTTAACGCTTCTATCACGGCGCGCTCTTCCCCTGTGTACTCGCGATCCGCCGTTTCTTCCGTTTCTTTTCCGTAATAGGAAAGTATATCTTCGGGACAGTCCGCCAGCATCGCGCCGTCTTTTATTATCTTGTTGCAGTACGCGCCCGATTCCACGCCCACGCCGTACGGTACGGCAAAAACGTCCCTGCCGCAAGAAAGCGCGGTTTCCACGGTGTACACCGTTCCGCTTTTCAACCCGCCCGAGATGAGTAGCATCCCCTTGGAAAGCCCCGATATTATCCTGTTTCTTACCGGAAACATATACGGCATAGGCTTTACTTCGGGCGGCTGTTCGCTTATGGCAAGCCCGTTTTCTGTCACTCTTTCGAGAAGCGTGCGGTTCTGCGCGGGATAGACGTTATTAAGCCCGCCCGCCACGACGGATATCGCCCTGCCGCCGCAAGAAATTGCCGTTTCCAGCACCGTCGCGTCCACGCCTTCCGCTATCCCCGTAACCACCGTGTATCCCGCGGCGCACAACTTTTCGGTGAAAGTTTTGGCTGTCGCAAGGGATACGGGCACGTTCTTCCGACTGCCCACTATCGAAAAGGTTTCGGATTTTAATAGCGACGTATCGCCTTTTGCATAAAGAACCAGCGGCGGGATATCGGTGTTTTTTAAAAGTTCGGGATAGCCTTCGCTATCTATCGTTACCGCCTTTACCCCGTTGCGTGAAAGACCGCTCACCACGAAGTCCATATACTCTTTATTCGCCGAGTTATAAAGCGAAGCGTACTGTCCGTCGCCCGTCGCGGAAACGATTTCGTCCTTATGTTTTTCCAAAACCCCGCTTACCGTCTCGCCGTGCGAAAAAGCGTCGTATAAAAACTTTTTGTGTTTGTATTCGAGATTTATGAAACTGTCGAGCCATATAAGTCGCAGTTCTTCTTTCGTATAACCCATACTACTGTCTGTAACTTATCGCTTCTAAAACGTGCTGTTCTTTTATTTCGTCGTAAAGTTCCATGTCGGCGATAGTTCTTGCGACCTTTATTATCCTGCTCCTTGCACGCGGCGAAAGACCGAGTCTTTCGTAGGCGGTTTTAAGGATATTTTCGCACTTTTCCGAAAGTTTGCAATA
>DBVR01000039.1:0-16290 GCA_002308755.1 Christensenella sp. UBA1259 | reverse complement strand
ATATGCTTTTCGCCCATATCGGCGTTGGTGTTTATGCCGTCGGCGGCAAACCTTTTACGCTGAATACTTCTCGTGCGGTCCACCCGCCTTTTTATTTCCGCGCTGGTCTCGGACTTTTCGGTATCGGTGAGTTCCGCGTACTTTACTTCGTCCACGTCTATCTTTATGTCTATCCTGTCGAGAAGCGGCCCCGATATTCTCGCCTTGTATTTCGCTATCTGCGACGGCGTACAGGTGCATTTCTTGCTTTCCGAACCGAGATTGCCGCAGGGACAGGGGTTCATACTCCCGCAGAGTATAAAGTTCGCGGGGTATTTCACGTTGCCCGCCGCCCTTGAAACGGTGATAACGCCGTCTTCTAACGGTTGGCGCAGCGCTTCTAAAGTGGCGCGGGAATATTCCGGCATTTCGTCCAAAAACAGCACCCCGTTGTGCGCAAGGCTTATTTCCCCCGGTCTTAACGTACTGCTCCCGCCCGTCATGGCGACGGAAGTCGCCGTATGGTGCGGGGAACGGAAAGGTCTTCTGTAAACTATCCCCGTTTCTTCGTCCAGCATCCCCGCTATCGAGTGTATCTTGGTGGTTTCCAACGCTTCTTCGAAAGTCATATCGGGCATAATGGTGGGGATACACTTCGCAAGCATGG
The DNA here is from genome assembly GCA_002308755.1 of Christensenella sp. UBA1259. Classification (GTDB taxonomy): domain Bacteria; phylum Bacillota; class Clostridia; order Christensenellales; family Borkfalkiaceae; genus UBA1259. The sequence goes on along the minus strand of DBVR01000039.1, from coordinate 15,644 downwards.
ATTTGCCCGTACCGGGCGCGCCCACGAACAGAATATTGTGTCCGCCCGAAACCGCCACTTCAAGGGCGCGTTTCGCAACTTTCTGCCCTTTGATAAAGGACATATCTTCTTCGTAGGATATATTCGCTCTTACGTCGTCGAAACTGTTTGCGGCGACGGGCGAAAGTCTTTTAAGTCCCGAAAGGTGGTCTATAACTTCCGTAAGCGTGCTTGCGGGATATACCGTTATACCGCCGACGAAAGACGCTTCCTTTTTATTGCCGTAAGGTATTATAAACTCTTTGAACCCTTTCTCCCTTGCGGCGATAAGGGTGGGCAATACCCCCGAAAACCTTCTCACCCCGCCGTCTAAGGACAGTTCGCCGAGAACCACCGTTTCCGTAACGTCGCAATTTAACTGCCCCGTCGCTCTTAAAAGCCCCACGGCGAGCGGCAGGTCGAAAGAAGACCCCGTCTTTTTTACGAACGCGGGGGCAAAGTTCGCCGTTATGCGCTTGGCTGGTAAGTTTCTTCCGCTGTTCAATATCGCCGAACGTACCCGTTCTTTTGATTCTTTTACCGCGGTGTCCCCGAGTCCCACTATGTCGAAGGCGGGGAGTCCGTTGCTTACGTCCACTTCTATGCTTACGGGTATGCCGTTCAGCCCGTTAAGGGCGTAACTCTGTATCTTCGCTATCATCAGTTTTCCCGAAAATTCTTCCCTTTCAAGCGTAATTTTAAAACATTATATAATATTTCAAAAAAAATGTAAACGCTTTTATGGGAAAAAAAAGAACTTATCTTTTTTAAGACAAGTTCTTTCGCGATTATTTCGTCGTTTCTTTTACCTTTGCGGCTTTGCCGGTCCTTTCTCTCAGGTAATAGAGTTTTGCTCTTCTTACCTTACCGTGTCTTATGACCTTGATATCCGCAACTTTCGGCGAGTGCACGGGGAAAGTCTTTTCCACACCCACGCCGAAAGACAAACGCCTTACCGTGAAAGTCTCGGAAATGCCGCCGTGTTTTCTCGCTATCACAACGCCTTCGAAAGCCTGTAATCTTTCCCTGTCGCCTTCTATGACCTTTACCATCACTTTGACGGTATCGCCCACGCTGAATTCGGGCACGGATTCTTTCATGCTTTCCTGATTTATGGAATCTATTACCTTACTCATTTGCTTAATCCTCCTATAAACTAAACGTTCATTGCCGAATAAATCGCAAGCGGAACGTCCGTAAGCCATACTAATATACCACATTTTAACGCCCTTGGCAAGCGTTTTTAACAACAAAATGCGTTAATTATGTGATTTATTTCCCCGTTCTGTATCTCTATAACGTCGAACCTTGCGGGCGCATTTATCTCGCCTTTGTACGAAAGATAAAACTTCGCCGCCCTTACGTATCTTTGCCGCCTTTTATTATCCACCGCTTCCGATCCCGCGCCGAAATCGTCCGTGGTTCTGGTCTTTACTTCCGTAAACACCGTGTATTCGCCGTCGCGGGCGATTATATCTATCTCTCCGAAAGGATTTTTGTAGTTGCGCTCCAAAATCTTGTACCCTTTCTTTTTAAGATAGTCCGCGGCTTTTTTTTCGCCTACTTTCCCCAGAAGTTTTTTATAAAAGTTCTTCTGTGCAACCTGCAAGGTCCTATCTCCTTTATTTTCTCTATATGCTCTTTCGTGCCGTAACCTTTATGCTTTTCGAACCCGTATTCGGGAAACTCTTCCGCATACTTTACCATAAGGTTATCCCTGTAAACCTTGGCGACTATCGATGCGCACGCCACCGTGTAACTTTTGTCGTCTCCGCCGATAACGTATTCCGCGGGAAAGGAAAGCCCCGTATCCTGCCCGTCCACTATCGTGATATCGGGCGTTACGGAAAGGGCGTTAACCGCCTGCGTCATACACTTTCTTACCGCCTGCAAAATGTTTATCTCGTCTATCTCTTCGGGGGATATCTCTTTTATGGATAACGCTACGGCTTTTTCGCGTATTTCCTTACTTAACGCTTCCCGCCTTTTGGCGGAAAGTTTCTTGCTGTCTCTTACCCCCGCTATTTTGCCGTCTTCCGGCATTATAACGGCGCAGCACACGACGGGTCCCGCCAGCGGACCTCTGCCCACTTCGTCCACGCCGCAGATATTTTTACAGCCTTTATCCCGATATTTTCTCTCGTAAAAAAGATCGTCCATACCTATTCCAGAATTATCTTACCTATCCTGCCCTTTCTGAAATCGTCGATAACTCCCGCGGCGCACCTTTCGTAATCGAACTCGCCGCCTTTCGTTATAAAACCGCGGCGGGCGCATATCCCGTCTAATATCTCGGGTACTCCTTTACTTGCGTCCACGCCGTACCTTTCACGTAGCAGTTCGGGGTGCTTTGCCGACAGTTCGCCGATAAGTTCCGCCGCCATATCCGAAAAATCCAGATTCGCGTCGTTCATACAGCCGATATAGGCAAGGTGTTTCGCGTATTCCTGATTATCGAAGGCGGGGGGCATAGTCCCCGGGGTATCCAACAGTTCGAGATCGTTTAGTCTTATCCACTGCTTGCCCCTGGTTACCCCCGCTTTGTTGCCGACGACGGCGCGCCTGCCGCCGCAAAGGGCGTTTATAACGGTGGACTTCCCCGTGTTGGGAATACCCGCAACCATTACCCGTAAAGGCGCAAACAAGCCTTTTTTCTTATTGCGCTCCGACTTTTCTTTCAATAAAGAAAATATCCCGCGCAAAAGTCCCGCCACGGCTTTTTTATCGAACGCCGAAACGGCTACGCTTTTTTTGCCGTCCAAGGAAAACGCTTTAAGCACCCTGTCGACGTCGGCTTTCTGCACGAGATCGGTCTTATTTAAAACGTAGAGTATTTTTTTGTCTTTGAAAAGTCCGTCGAGTTTGGGATTTAAGGACGCGAAAGGCGCGCGGGCGTCTAATATCATTATAACGCCGTCCACCGCCTTTAAATTCTCCTGCATCATGCGGAACGCCGCCGTCATGTGCCCCGGGTACCACTGTAAACGCTCCATACCCTATCTCCCAAGAAGGTCGGGGCGGTTCTTTTCGGTTATTTCCAACGCTTTTTTGCGCCGCCACTCGTCTATTTCCTTATGGTTCCCCGAAAGCAGAACTTCCGGTACGGAAAGTCCCCGAAACTCCCGTGGCTTTGTGTAATGCGGGTACTCCAAAAGTCCGTCGTTAAAACTTTCTTCCGCAAGCGATTCGCCGTTTATTATGCCGTCGACGTAGCGAAGTACCGCGTCTATCACCGCCATGGCGGGTATTTCGCCGCCCGTAAGTATAAAATCGCCGATTGAAAGTTCTTCGTCGATAAAAAGGTCTATGGCGCGCTGATCGACGCCTTCGTAGTGCCCGCACAAAAAGAGAAGGTGCTCTTCTTTCGCGTATTCTTTCACGACGCCTTGGTTAAACACCCTGCCTTTCGGCGAAAGGTATATTCTTCTCGCCCTGTGCTCGGGATCTACCGCTTCTATCGCCGAAGCGATGGGCTGCGCCGTCATAACCATACCCGCGCCGCCGCCGAAAGGCGTGTCGTCGCATTTTTTATGCTTGTCTTCGGTATAGTCCCTTATGTCGGTAACGCGTATTTCCGCCTTGCCGCTCTCTAACGCCCGTCCTATCACGCTGGAAAAAAGCGGCGCCATCATTTCGGGGAAAAGCGTCAGAACGTCAATCTTCATAGAAAGCCACCTCTTTAAATCTCGCGGCGAAAAGTTTAAGGACCTTTTCCTTTTCGTCGAAAGAAATTATAAGACTTTTTAAAAACGGAAACCTTACCGTCTTGCCGTTGTCCGTTACGACGGTGAAAATATCCGTCTTTGCCGAAGTAACGTCGGTAACTTTTCCCACCGTTTCGCCGCTGTCTAACACCACTACGCTACCCACTATATCCGAAACGTAATAGGAAAACTCTTCCGCGGGATCGTCGTCGGCGCGGTCCATTTCAACGTATTTTCCGCGCAGAAGTTCCGCCGCGTTCCTGTCCGGAACGCCGCAGAACGAGATATAGACGGCGTCCGTTCCGACTTTAACGGAATTTAATGCGAATTCCTTTCCGTCTACCGTCGCTTTTTTCAAGCGGCTGAATTTTTGCGGCTCGTCGGTAAGGGGATAAACTTTCACTTCCCCCCTTACGCCGTGCGGCTTGACGATAAGCCCTATTCTCAATTTTTCCCGCATATTCCGAAAAACGGGGAAATCAATTTTCCCCGCGTTCCTTTATTTCAAGATTGTATTTTTTGTTTTCTTTCAGCGAACCCGCGCGTATGAGCGTGCGGAGCGCTTTCGCTATCTTGCCTTGCTTTCCTATGACCTTCCCCATATCCGCGGGGTCGAGCGTAACGGTAACTGTTACCGTCCTGCCCGCTTCTTCCACGGCGTAGTCTATCCTGTCGGGATATTCCGCGAAGGTCTCTATAACGTATTTTATAAGTTCCGTCATTTCTCTTTCACCCTATCTAAAATTATTTTTTAGATTTGCGCACTTTCGTTTTGGACGGCGAAAGTTTGGCGGGCTTTTCGATCACGCCTTCGTTCACAAGGATGTTTTTGACCGTCGCGGTGGGCTGAACGCCTTTCTTTAACCAGTCCTGCGCTTTTTCCTTGTCGATCACCACTTCCGCGGGATTCTTAATGGGATTGTAGTATCCCACCTTGTCGACGTAAGCTCCGTCTCTCGCGTTCCTGCTGTCCGTGATAACGATGCGGTAGAACGGCGATTTTTTGTCGCCCATTCTCGTAAGTCTCATTTTTACTGCCATTTTCGTTTTCTCCTTTTTTAAAATCTGAAATTTTTATTGTTTTTCATTTGTTTCATCATTTGTTTGGTCTGCTCGAACTGCTTTAACAGCCTGTTGACGTCCTGAACTTCCGTCCCGCTGCCTTTCGCGATCCTTTGCTTTCTCGACGAGTTTATGATATTCGGATTCTGCCGCTCCTTTAACGTCATCGACTGGATTATGGCTTTCATCTTTTCTATCTTCTTTTCGTCTATATCTTCTTCCTTTATTTTAAGTTTGCCCATGCCGCCGAATCCCGGCAACATCCCGAGAACGTCCTTTATCCCGCCCATTTTCTTCATGGTCTCGAACTGCGTAAGATAGTCGTCCAGGGTAAAAGAGTTTTCGCGGAACTTCTTTTCCATTTTTCTGGCTTCTTCTTCGGTAACGGCTTCCTGCGCTTTCTCGATTAAAGTAAGCACGTCCCCCATACCGAGAATCCTGTTCGCCATACGGTCGGGATAAAACGGCTCTAAATCGCCGAGTTTTTCGCCCACCGAACAGAACTTTACGGGTTTGCCGGTAACGGCCTTAACGGACAGCGTCGCGCCGCCCCTCGTATCGCCGTCGAGTTTCGTCAAAACGAGTCCCGTTACTTCCAGCCGTTTATTGAAGGTGTCCGCCACTTCCACGGCTACCTGCCCCGTCATGGCGTCGAGTACCAAAAGTATTTCGTCGGGCGAAACTTTCGCCTTTATCTCTTCCAGTTCCCGCATAAGGTTCTCGTCTATCTGCAACCTGCCCGCCGTATCTATTATGACGGTGTCGAACCCGAAAGATTTAGCGTGCGCCACGCCTTCCGCCGCGATACGCACGGGATCGCCCTGACCTTTCTCGAAAACGGTACAGCCCGCTTTTTCACCCACTATTTTAAGTTGGTTTATCGCCGCGGGACGGTACACGTCGCAGGCGACGAGTAATGGTTTTTTATTCTGTTTTTTGAGAGATAACGCGAGTTTCCCCGCAAGCGTCGTCTTGCCCGCGCCCTGAAGCCCCGCCATCATTATAACGGTAGGCGGCGAAGGAGATACCGCAAGGCGGCTGTTTTCCCCGCCCATAAGGGCTATCAGTTCTTCGTTTACTATCTTTATGACCTGCTCCGTCGGGCTTAAACTCTTTAATATCTCCTGCCCCACGGCGCGCTCGGAAACCTTGCTTACGAAATCCTTTACGACGTTTATGTTTACGTCCGCTTCCAAAAGTGCGATGCGGACTTCACGCATAGCCGTCTTTATTTCGAGTTCCGTAAGCCTTCCGCGCTTGGTAAGTTTACTGAATATATGATTTAATTTTTCGGATAAACCTGAAAATAACGCCATTACTCTTCCAAAATTTCCGTTACTTTGAGCCCGAGATCTTCGTTCTCGTCCCCAAGCAGTTTTTCTATACGCCGCTTTTTATCGTGGAATTTTAAGATTCGCTCGTACTCGGCGAGTTTTTCTTTGACCTTTTTTACGGCGTCGTAAACGCTCTGACGCGCCATGCCGAATTCTTCCCCCGTTTCGGCAAGCGAAAGATCCAGAAAATAATGCGAGTGAAACATCCGGCGTTGCGTTTCCGTCAACAACCCCTTGTACAGGTCAAACAATTCCGCATAATAAAAATCGTCCATACCCACGTCCTTTATAAAAGGGGTGTAAGGTAAATTTACCTTGCACCCCTTTATTATATCCGTTGAAACCTTTATTGTCAAGCGTTTTGCGGGAAAATTTATTTCCAAAAAGCGGGCTTTGCGTTCAAGTTATAAATCGAGCATTTCAAGCCGTTTTGCCGCCACGCCGAGAGTAAGCATTCTCAAAAGAACGTATGCGATTATCCCCAACAGAAGTATCGCAAACTGAACTATGAGTCCCGTCGTTCCGCCCGCGCTTACGTCTAAAAGCACGGCAAGTTCCGGAATAGACATAGGCAGGACCATTTCAAACAACGAAGAGTAAACAATAAAGAAAATTATCGTTACGAGAGTAGGTGCGACTATACTCTTGCCCGTCTTATAGAACCACGGTATAAAGATAAGGTCCGAGAGCGCGTAGCCAAGGATCGTTATACCGAAAAACGCGATAAAACTGTGTGCGCCGAGTCCTAAATAGGCTATTTGCGCGCCTGGGTCGGCAGCCTCTGCCGCGCTTGAAATCGCGTCTTCAAAAATCACTCCGACAGGCATAAAGATCGCGGTGGAAACGAGACTCATTATTTGCAAAATCATTACCGAAATAAGTCTTGCCTTTACGACGTCTCTCTTTCTTATCGGCAGGTTGCAGGTATAGAAAAGATCGTTGGTAGTCTGTCCTTTATTCGCGCCGAGAAAGAGTATCGGGTAACACACCAACGCATAAAACGGCGCGACGAAAGCGGGATAGTTCGGTATCATCGCCATTATCCCGAAAACGAGCGGAAAGATAAAGCAAACGATATGCATCGAAAGTTTCATTTCTTTATAGATCAAATTCTTCATCTTCGTCTCTCCTTTCGTTATAAACCATTACCGTTTCGAGATCGGGAATACTTATTTCGTATTTCCCGCCGAGATTTACGGCGTCGTCTTTTTTAAGCAGCGCGGAAAATCTGCCGTTGTCGGTCTTGTGATATATGGCGCGGTCCTTAATTCCGTAGAAATCGCCTTTATCGCCCGAAACGAGTCTGTACCCGCCCGTGAAATCTTCTTTTTTCTCGCTCGCGACTATCTCGCCTTTTTTTATGTACACGATAGAGTCCGCGCACTTTTCGAGATCGCTCGTTATATGCGTCGAGAACAGTATGGCGCGTTCGCCGCCCGATACGAGCGACTTGAAAACGTCTAATATTTCGTCTCTCGAAATGGGGTCGAGTCCGCTGGTCGGTTCGTCGAAGATAAGAAGTCTGGCGTTATGCGAAAGCGCGACCGCGAGATTGTATTTCACCTTCATGCCCGAAGAGAGTTCCGAAACCTTCTTATCGGGATCGAGATCGAATTTTTTGCAGAGTTTACCGTATATGTCGTCGTCCCACTCTCTGTAAAACCTTTTGGTAACGGCGGTAAGGTTTTTTATCTTCTGCTGCGGAAAATACGTCAAATCCGACAGCGAAAACGATATATGTTGTCTGTTTTCCAGTTCGTTGTCCTTAAAATTGCGTCCGAATACGGTTACGACTCCGCTGTCGAAGTGCAAAAGGTTCATTATGCCCTTTAAGGTCGTGGTCTTGCCCGCGCCGTTTCTTCCGATAAAGCCCGTGATAGAGCCCGCTTCGACCGAAAACGATACGTTGGTCAGCGTAAACTTAGGGTAGTACTTATATACGCCTTTTAGTTCCAAAAGTTTCATTTTTCCTCCGTTTGATTATGTTTAATCCGTATTTTATAACTTTATATATGTTTAGTCGCCAAAACGATTGCGCGACCGGATTTACGTTTATTCCAAGCCGTGCGCTTTGCGTTTAAGTCTCGTTTCGGTATCCAGCGTCTTTTTGCGGATACGCACTTTTTCGGGCGTTATCTCCAAAAGTTCGTCGTCGGCGATAAACTCCATCGCTTCTTCTAAACTCATTATTTTCGGCGTTTCCAAGCGCAGGGCGTCGTCGGATCCCGAAGCGCGGGTGTTCGTAAGGTGCTTTTTCTTGCACACGTTTACCACTATATCTTCGTTTTTCGGCGAAACGCCTACGACCATGCCTTCGTAGACCTTTTCACCCGCGCCGATAAAGAGTTGCCCCCTTCCCTGCGCATTGAAAAGTCCGTAAGTTACCGCTTCGCCCGTTTCGAAAGCGACCAAGGACCCGGTGGTCCTGCGTTCTATATCGCCTTTATACTCTTCGTAGCCCCAGAATATCGTATTGAAAACCCCTTCGCCGCGCGTTTCGGTAAGAAACTGGCTTTTGTACCCGAAAAGTCCGCGGGCGGGAACTTTGAACTCCAAACGTATCCTGCTGCCGATATTTTCCATCTGCAAAAGTTCGCCCTTTCTTACGCCCATGCCCGAAAAGACCGAACCCGTCTTGTCTTCGGGAACGTCCACGACGAGTTTTTCCATAGGCTCTTTCAAAACCCCGTTTTCCGTCTTGTACATGACCTTGGGCGCGCCGACCTGAAATTCGTAGCCCGCGCGGCGCATTGTCTCTATCAGTATCGAAAGGTGCATCTCGCCCCTGCCGCACACCCTGTACGAGTCGGCGGAATCGGTTTCTTCCACCCGCAAAGATACGTCTTTTAACATTTCGCGGAACAGTCTGTCGCGCAAATGTCTCGTGGTAACGAACTTCCCTTCCTTACCCGCGAACGGACTGTCGTTTACCGAAAAGGTCATTTCCACGGTGGGTTCGGAAATCTTTACGAAAGGCACGGGTTCCGCACTCTCCGCCGCGCACACCGTATCGCCTATGGAGACGTTTTCAAGCCCGCTTATGCATACTATATCCCCCGCTTTTGCCGAATCTACCGGCACGCGGTCCAAGCCTTCTATCTGAAAGATACCGACGAGTTTCCCCTTTAACTCCTTGCCTTTTACGTTGTAGTTGCAGGTTTCTACTTCCTGACCTACCGCGGCTTTGCCGCGTTCTATCCTGCCTATCCCTATCCTGCCGACGTAATCGTTGTAGTCTATCGAAGAAACGAGCATCTGAAACGGTCCGTCTTCGTCGACTTCCTGCGGCTCGAAATAATTTATTATCGCGTCGAAAAGCGGCTTTAAATCCTTCCCCTGCGTAGCGCAGTCGGTAGAAGCCGTGCCGTTTCTTCCCGAACAGAAAATTATCGGGCTGTCTATCTGCTCGTCGTTGGCGTTAAGGTCGAAAAGAAGTTCTAAAATCTCGTCCTGCACTTCCGAAAGCCTTGCGTCGGGACGGTCGGTCTTGTTGACCACGATTATGAGTTTATGGTTAAGTTCCAGCGCTTTCTGCATAACGAAACGCGTCTGCGGCATAGGTCCTTCGCAGGCGTCGACAAGCACCAGAACGCCGTTTACCATTTTTAACACCCGTTCCACTTCCCCGCCGAAATCGGCGTGCCCGGGGGTGTCCACTATGTTTATCTTTACGCCGTTATAAAATACCGACGTGTTTTTGGCGAGTATAGTTATCCCGCGCTCCCTTTCGAGATCGCCGGAATCCATCACCCTGTCCTTTACTTCCTGATTTTCGCGGAATATACCGCCCTGCTTTAACATTTCGTTGACCAGAGTCGTCTTGCCGTGGTCAACGTGGGCTATTATAGCCACGTTCCTTACGTCGTTTCTCTTCACCGTGTTGCCGTCCTTTATTTCACGTCGTTAAGGTGCGAAAGCGCGATAAGCGTTTTCGCGTCCTTTATTTTTCCCGCCGCCGCCATTTCCTTTACTTCACTTACGGGAAGCGTAAACGCCCTTAAAAATTCGTCCTTATCAAGGTGCGCACTCGCCTTTTTAAGCCCTTCCGCCCTGTAAATGTATATCTTTTCGTTGGTGTAGCCGGGAGACGGGTACATCTCGGCGATAAGGGTAAACTTTCCCGCCGATATCCCCGTTTCTTCGATAAGTTCTCTCTTTGCCGCGTCCACGGGCGTTTCGCCCGCGTCTATCTTGCCCGCGGGTATCTCGATAAGTTCTTCCCTGTACGCGTACCGAAACTGCTTTACAAGCAGTATTTTTCCGTCCGAAACGCAAAGAACGGCGGCTCCGCCGCCGTGTTCCACGATTTCGCGGTAAGACTCCGATTTGTCGGGAAGTTCCACGAGATCTTTTTTAAGGTTTAATATCCTGCCCTTATAAACGTACTCTTCCCGCAAGGTTTTCTCTTCAAATTCCATTTAATACGTCCTTGATATACGAGTTGACCTTTTTAAGCCTGCCGTAAAACATCATTTTCCTGTACTTTACGAGATATTTGTACCCGAGATAGGAATACGCTATCGCGTCCTTATCCGTCCCCGAAACGGCGTCCGCAAAGGCGTCTATCAGCATTACCGCTTCTTCTTTGTCGTCTTCTTTCAACTTGCTCTCTTTTACTTTGGTCTTATCTTTCAGAAGAAGTTCTTTTAACGCTTTAAGGCTTTCACCGTAGGACTTTTCCGCAAGTTCTTTTTCTTTTAAGATCCTCTCTTCTTCTTCGGCTTTTTCGCGTTCCCTGCGCTCCTCTTCGCGGCACAGCGCTTCGACGGGATCTTGAAGTTTACCGTCTATCACGCTTTCCATAAGCACTTTCACCGAGTTTTTAAAAGGTTTTATCATGGAATTGATAAACGCCGCGTAACCCAAAGCGAAACTGCCGTCTTCGTAAAAGTATTTATTGATAAACTCCGCGAAATCTATCCGCCTTGCGTCGATATCGAGAAGAATATTGAATATGAACGCCAGAAGTTCGCGTGAAGACGGCGGCAGGATAAACTCTCCCTTGTTTTCCGAAAGATACTTACTCTTTACGAGATATTTTTCCTTCGCCTTTTTATAGTCGAAACCCGTAAGGCAGTTTTTAAAAAGCGCGACCAGCGCGTCCGACGCCGCTATCGCCTTTAGAAGCCCCACTATCTTCATATCGGCTATTATATACTTGCCGTCTATAAGTTCGTCGGCTTTCTGTAAAAAAAGATCGAGTTCTTCTCTTCTGTCCATATTTCACCTTAATCCTGATATGCGTTCCGTCGCAAATATTCCGCGCAACCTAATTATACCATAATTTATCCCATATATAAACACTTTTAAGCGGTAATTTTACAAAAAATCGCATAAAGTCCTTTACAAAGTCCGATTTTATGGTATAATTAACGGGAAGAGGTATCTTTGATTTTACGGAAACGGGGATAAAATACATGCAAGTAAAGGGCGATTCTTCCTTGAACAAGTTAATATTGTTATTCGTCTTCGACAAAATGGAAGTACCGCTGTCGGAAAATACGGTGCTGGATATGTGCTGTTCTTCCAACAACTGGCTGGCGTACATGGATTGTCAGCCCATCTTAAAGCAACTTCTCGACTGCGGCTGGATATACAATATCGCCGACAACGAAGAACCGCTTTATACCATAACCACGGACGGCAGAATATGTCTTGCGAATTTCTTTATCAATATCCCCGCGTCCACGAGAGAAGAAATCTCGCTTTTCATCAAGAACAACCGCAACCGTTACAGGAGAAAACAGGAGTGCGTGGCGGATTACTTTATGAATAAGGACGGCACTTACACCGTTTCTTTGAAGATAATAGAACCCGTGCAACCTGTTCTGGAACTCAAACTCGTAGTACCCAACCGCCAGATAGCGAAGGACATATACAAAAAGTGGGGCGAAAAGGCGACCGACCTTTACAGGAATATTTACGAAGGACTGGTGGATTAAATGGAAAGATACAGAACGCGCGGCACTTGTTCGAGAGAGATAGAATTCGAAATAACGGAAGACGGTATCGTTAAAAGCGTGCGTTTTATAGGAGGCTGCCCCGGCAACACGCAGGCGGTGGCGAAACTTGCGGAAGGCAGGAAAGCCGAAGAAGTGGTGTCGCTTCTTAAAGGCGTGCAGTGCAGAAACGGCACGAGCTGCCCCGATCAACTCGCCGCGGCGATAGAAAATTATATCAAAAACTGAACGTTCGACGTAATAAAAGACGGGCTTTACGCCCGTCTTTTTTATTGCCGTTATCAGTAAATTTTTTGATTTTGCGTACTCCGGAAAATCCTTACCGCTATTTATCCGCAAGCGGGGATATCTCCGCTAAACGTCTGACCGTTTCCAACGCCTTTATGCAACTTTCGAGTTTTGCGTAGGATTCGCCTATGCAGACCACGGATTTCTGCGCGTTGCGAAGTTTATAGTAGAACTTGCCGAATTTGTCCTGATCTATGACGAAATTCCCCGCCGCGCAGTTTTTCTTTACGTTCTCTATCCCCGAAAGCGCGGAGGCTTTGCTCGACACTTCTTCGGTGGAAAGCATAACCTGTCCGTTGCAGGCATACAGCGTGGCGTAATATTTGCCGTTTTTCGCGACTTCTATCTTCCACTTGCCGGCGGTCGCTTCCGCAAGCGATTTTTTGGTTATCTTTTCGGGTTTGTACTTTACGTATTCCGAACCTTTAAAGACGCCGTCGGAAAGTTCCGCGCTGCCCGCTATCCTTTTTACCGATTCTATCGCAGCGAGACACCTGCCCCTGTCCTTATATATCTCGCCTGCGCACAAAAGTCTGTTCTGCGCGCTTTTGAGTTTATAGTAGAACGTTCCGTTTTTGTTCTCGTATACCGTGAAACTCCCCGTTTCCACGCCCTTTATTATGGTGCTTACGCCGCTTACCGCGCTGCCTTCGCCGGAATATATCTCGCTGGTCAGCATAACTTCGCCGTTGGACGCAAGCAGTTTGGAAAGGTATTCGCCCTGTCCTTTCTGCTCTATTATCCACTTGCCCGAAGGCTTTGCCGCTTTAACGGGTTTTTTCTCGTCGGGCTTTGCCGCGGGCTTTACTTCCGTCGTTTTGGCGACGGGTTTTGCGGGTTTCTTTTCCGCGGGCTTTGCCGCGGGTTGTGCGGCGGGTTTCGCCGCGGGTTTTTTCTTTTCCATAGTTTATCCCCTTTCGTTTATTATATTAAAACTCGAAAGTTTTATCCTTTTTCGGTATTTACGCCGAAGGGCACACCCTTCGGCGTAAATTCTCGTTATCAGTTGAAATCTGCCACGCTCTTTCCGTCGTTTATGTACAGTATGCCTAAAGTATGCGGTCCGCAGTGGCTTGCGATAGTTCCGCCCGCAAACGTTTCGATAACTTCCTTAAAGCCCATACGTTCGCACGCTTTTCTCGCTTCTTCCAACATTTCGGGCGTTGCCGAAGTGTAGGTTATAAACACTCTCGTCAGGTCGGGAGTATTGAATTCTTCCGCCGTGTCATGACAATATTTGGTTACGACCTGCGTCATATTGCCGCGGTATCTTTTGTGCATTACCATCTTGCCGCCCTTTAAAATAACGCTGGGGCGTATACGCAGAATGTTCGCGCCTAAAAGCTGGATACTGTTGCACCTGCCGCCTTTATAGAGATAATCGAGCCTTTCTATAACGAAACTCGTCTGGTTCTTTTCCTTTCTTTCGTTGAGTATCTCCACGATACGCTCGGGCGAAAGCCCTTTGTCGGCAAGTTCTCTCGCGCAGATAGCGAGAAGCCCTATGCCCGTGGATAACGACTTACTGTCCACCGCGAATACGTTTTCCAGTCCCGCCGCCGCGCGTTCCGCGTTGCCGCAGGAAGAAGTTATTCCGCTCGAAAGACATATATGTATAACCGCGTCGTAGTCTTTTTTAAGCCCTTCGAAAAACTCTCCGTATTCAAACTCGTTAAGCGCGGTGGTCTTGGGAAGTCTGTTATATTTATCGACGAAAGCGAACATTTCTTCCGTACTGTACTCCCCGTCCTTAAAAGCCATATCTCCCAGAGTTATCTGATAGGGTATGACTTTTATATCGAACTTTTCCAGAAGTTCTTTACTTAAATCGTGGGTGGATTCCACCGAAACGGCGATCTTCATAATTCTCCTTTTTATCGGACGGTTCCGACTTTCTTTATTTTAGCACATTTTAGAGATATTGACAAACGTTTTTCACGGTATAAAGAAGAGTAACGGAATTTTGCGGGGAAATTGTCTGAAAACAGTTGCCTAAACGCGCCTTTCGGTGTTAAAATAATTACGTTATTTCAAGGAGATCGTTATGAATAAAATAGACGGCGTTATCAGAAAAACCACCGTGGAATACGACGACTTTGCCGCGTTCGACGGAAAAGAAGTTTCGGTAAACGGGTATATACACAGGATCCGCGAGATGACGGGGTTTTCCTTCGTTATCCTGCGCACGGAAAGAGACCTTATTCAATGCGTTTACGCGCCGGAATTTTCCGACTACCGCTGGGACGAAAAACTTTCGGAAGAAGCGGCGGTTACCGTTACGGGAAAAGTCGTCGGAAGTAAGGATTCTGCGGGAAATCTAAGGTACGAATTGCAGATACACGATATAAAGATATTATCCCTGCCCGCAGAACCTTTGCCCATAGTCATCAATAAAAAGCAACTCGACAACATACAGTTAAACACCGTGTTGGACCTGCGCCCCGTCGCTATGCGGAATCCCAAAGAACGGGCGATATTCAAAATTCAGGAAGGTATCGCAAGGGGGTTCAGGGAATTTCTCAATAAAAACGGCTTTACCGAGATACGCACGCCCAAGATAAACTTCGCGGGGGCGGAAGGCGGCACTAACGTCTTTAAACTCGACTATTTCGGAAAACAGGTATTTTTGGCGCAAAGCCCGCAGCTTTATAAACAGGCGCTGGTCGGCGTGTTCGGAAAGGTGTTCGAAATCGCGCCGGTATTCCGTGCCGAACACCACGACACTTCCCGCCACCTTAACGAATATATCTCCATGGATCTCGAAATGGGTTTCATAGACGGTTTCGAAGACATTATGAATATGGAAACGGGCGCGCTCAAATATATAATGAATCTTCTTAAAACCGACTATAAAAAGGAAGTGGAACTCTTAAAAGCCGATATTCCCGAAATAGACGCTATCCCAACCCTTAAATTTATGGACGCCAAGAAGATAATAATGGAAAAATTCCGTTATACCCCGTCGGATATGAAGGACTTCGACCCGCAGGAAGAAGAAATGCTCGGCAAATACGCGAAAAAGGAACTCGGCAGCGATTTTATATTCATAACGCACTACCCGTCGAAAAAACGCCCGTTCTACACTATGGACGATCCCGAAGACCCCGAATACACGCTGTCGTTCGACCTGCTTTTCAGGGGGTTGGAGATAACTTCGGGCGGACAAAGGATACACGACTACAAAGAACAGGTCGCAAAGATGGAAAAGTGCGGTATGAAACCCGAACTTTTCGACACCTACCTTATGTTCCACAAGTACGGCGCGCCGCCGCACGGCG
>DBVR01000047.1:32867-33771 GCA_002308755.1 Christensenella sp. UBA1259 | reverse complement strand
TGTTGCTTACGGCGGGCATAATATATTTTCCGTCGGGAGAATACGCCTTTTCCTTTATTCCGAAAAGTTTGGGAATAGACGGTCCCGTAATATCGGCGTCGAGTATGGCCGTCTTATTCATGTTTTTACGGGAAATTACAGCCGATAACGCGGTTACGAGAGATTTTCCCACGCCGCCTTTACCGCTTATTACTCCTATTACCTTTTTTATTTTGCTCTGCTCGTTGGTTTTTTCTTTTTCTATCTTCCTTTCCGAACAATCCTGCGCGCAGGAAGAACAGTCGTGACTGCAATTTTCGCTCATAGAATCTCCTTATATTACGTATAAAACGGCGGTTTTTAAATATAAACTCTGTTCCGTTCCGAAAAGCGTCGCGTGATCTCTTGCCTGCGTCCTGAAATCCACTAGTTTTGCTCTTACGCCGCTTTCGAAAACGCTTTCGCTGACCATATTGAGAAAACCTTGTACGGATAAATGCTGGGAACAGGAACAGGTTATCAAAAATCCGCCCTTTTCGACGAGTTTAAGCCCTTGAATATTTATGTCTTTATAACCGTTTATCGCCGATTTTAAAGTGTCCGCGGATTTCGTAAACGCCGGCGGATCTAAAACCACAACTCCGAACTTTCTTTTCTCTTTCCTATATTCTCTAAGCACCGTAAACACGTCCGCCTGTACGGTATTTATGTTTTCAAAACCGTTGAGTTTTGCGTTTTGTCTGACATAATCTAACGCAATTTCGCTTGTATCTATCGACAAAATCTCTTTTGCGCCGTATTTTGCTGCACACAGAGAAAATCCGCCTACGTTACAGAAACAATCGAGTACCGTTTTGCCTTTTACGTAGTATTTCAGATTATCCCTGTTTTCCTTCTGATCCAGAAAATAACCGGTTTTCTGCCC
>DBVR01000047.1:28707-32824 GCA_002308755.1 Christensenella sp. UBA1259 | reverse complement strand
TTCGTATCCCCTTCTCCGTAAAGCCAGCCTTTCTTTTCTGTCAGACCTTCTTTTAGGCGTACGGGCACGTCGCTCCTTTCGTAAATACCTTTGGGTTTAAATATATCGGTAAGGATATCGATTAAGACGTCCTTTCTTATATCCATCGCAAGGGATAAAAACTGGACTGAAAGATATTCTCCGTATTTATCGACGATAAGCCCCGATAAATAATCGGATTCGGAAAAGACTACCCTGTAATTATCGTCGTAATTCAATTTTTTTCTGTAATCGTTCGCCGCTTTTATCCTTTTTTCGAAAAAGTCTCTATCTATCGGTTCGTCGGATAAAGACGCTACGCGCACGAGTATTTTGGATAAATGATTTATGAAGCCCACGCACACGAATCTGCCGTCGAAGGCAAGCACTTTCGCCACGCTGCCCTGCTTGTCCTTGCCGATAATTTCGGAAACTTCGTTTGCGAATATCCAAGGATATCCGTTCAGGATCTTTTTTTCCTGATTTTTCTTTAAAACCACGGTATACATAGAAAATACTTCCGATAAACTGTTTACTTACCGATTATAGCAGATTATACGCCTTAAAATCAAGGATAACGACCTTTCCGATAAAAATAATCGTAATTATTTTCAATCTGTAAACCGATACGAAACCGAACGGCAAATTTATAAAACGGCGTTCCGCTTTCAATGCGGAACGCCGTTTTTCAGGTTTTCGGATTTAAGATTTTTTCGTTTCACGTCTTAAAAAAATTATTTTAAGTACTTTTCTGACGATCTTCGGCGGCTTTACACACAATATTTTCATAACACACCCCTTTTATCAATAATATTATATGTAGGCGTGCGAAGATTTTGTCAATTTTTTAAATTTCTCTTAACTCTTTTATTATTTTTCTTCTGTCGGGCGCTTTGAAAACCGTACTTCCCGCAACAATCACGTTTGCGCCCGCCGCCTTTACCGCGGCAACGTTCTCTTTGGTTATGCCGCCGTCTATTTCGAGTTCTATATTTTTGCCGGTAGCCTTTATCATCTCTTTTACGACGCCGATCTTGGGCACTACGCTTTCAATGAATTTCTGTCCGCCGAACCCCGGAAAAACGCTCATAACGACCACGATATCGCAGTATTCCACTACGTTTTTTATAACGTCTGCCTCGGTGTCGGGATTTATTACCGCCCCGCACTTAACGTTCAATTCTTTTATTGCTTTTAAAGTGTCTTTCAATCTTTCTTTGCACGCTTCGTAGTGCACGGTAATTATATCGGAGCCGCTTTCCGCAAATTTTTCTATATATTTCCAGGGCTCGACTATCATAAGATGCGCGTCGAAAGGAAGACTCGTAAATCTTCTCGCGTCTTTAATGAATTTAGGTCCGAAAGTTATGTTTTTGACGAAAACCCCGTCCATAACGTCAAGGTGCAGATAATCCGCCCCCGCTTCCGTCACCGAAACCACTTCTTCGCCGAATTTAGAAAAGTCCGCCGCCAACATCGAAGGCGCTATTCTGATATTTTTCATATTTTCTCCTGATCTTTCGTTTCTTCAATATATCTTTGGCGCAACTGTCCGCACGCCCCGTCTATATCTTTCCCCATACTTCTTCTCAAAGTCGCCGAAACGCCCGCGTTTACCAAATACCCGAGAAACTCTTTTGCAGCCTTTTCCGTTCCGGACGCAAGTCCCCGTTCCTTCACTTCGTTCAGACGTATAAGGTTTACGTGGCACGGTCTTCCTTTAAGAAGGTCTGTAAGTGCTTCGGCGTGGCGCGACGTATCGTTTTTACCGCTTATCAAAACGTATTCGAAAATATATCTTCTGCCCGTCTTGTCGAAATAATAAGAGCACGCCGCCAGAATTTCCGCTATTGAATAGGTTTTTGCTATCGGCATTATATCCTTTCTCTCTTCATCGAAAGGCGAATGCAGAGAAACGGTTAAGTTTACGGGTAAGTTTTCGTTCGCAAGATCGTACATTTTGGGTACAATCCCGCAGGTCGATAAACTGATATTGCGCAGACTGACGTTCAAACCTTCCGAAAAGGACACGAGCCGTAAAAATTTTACGACGTTATCGTAGTTATCGAGCGGTTCGCCGCTGCCCATCAACACGATATTCGTTACTTTCCTCTCGTCTTTAAGGTCACCGCCCAGATACTTGTTTACGGCGATAACTTCCCCTAAAATCTCGCCCGCCGTAAGGTTTCTTACGAGTCCGTTAAGCCCCGAAGCGCAAAAGGCACAGTTCATGCGGCACCCCACCTGCGTCGAAACGCAGAGCGTATTGCCGTATTTATAGCGCATTATCACGCCTTCCACGACGTTCCCGTCGGCGAGAGCGAAAAGAAATTTTTCCGTCCCGTCCACACTTTTCAAGGTCTTTATTATTTCCGTGCTGACGGCACGATATTTTTCCGACAACTTTTCTCTTAAAGTTTTGGATATATCGGTCATTTCGGCAAAATCAAGCCCCCTGCACAGCGAACGGAATATCTGCGTCGACCTGAACGGTTTTTCGTCTAAGCCCGTTAATATCCGTTTTAATTCCGATATATCGAGATCGGTAAGATTACTTTTCAACTTATTTTATCCTTTTGAGTTTTGCAACGAAATACCCGTTGCCGGAAGATATATCGGGCAAAAACGCGTTTGCGTCGTTTTCGTCTTCGTGTGAAAGCGCGCTGTTTATCCTTTCCGCGACAAAATCGTCGTGTCTTTCCAAAAAAGCGTTTATCTGCTCTATATTTTCCCTTTTAAAAACCGAGCACGTCGAGTAATATAACGCTCCCCCGACTTTAACGTAACGCGACACCGTGTCGAGTATCGCCGCTTGCTCCGAGACGAGCGAGACAAGGTCTTCTTCCGTGCGGTTTATTTTTATGTCGGGATTATCCCCAACGACGCCGAAACCGCTGCAAGGCGCGTCGCACAAAACGGCGTCGAATTTCTTTTCGTATTCCGTCACGTATTCTTTCGCGTTTTGTTGGCAGGCGAAAATATTCTCTCTTTTCAGCCTTTTTGCGTAACTTTCTATAAGCGCGACTCTGTGCGGGTGGATATCCCACGCCGTAACTCTTTCACATTTATAAGAAAGCCTTACGCTTTTCCCGCCGGGCGCGGCGCAACAGTCTAAAATATCGCCGCAAGGCAATATTTCTTCGCATATCGCTACCGAACCGAGAGATTGATAGGTGTATATTCCTTCGTCGTAATCTGCGTTTCTGGTAAAATTATCCACTTCGAAAACGTTATAAAAAGGCGTGGGATAATAATTGATTTTGCGGAGTTTCAAGTACTCTTCGCCGTCCGTACCGTAAAAACACAGGACGTTTTTAGGCGGTTTTGCACCCATTATGCTTTCGGCTTTTTCTTCGCCGTAATCTTTGACAAGTTCCTTTACCGCAAATTCGGGATAGGAATATTTTACCGAAAGGCGTTCCGTACCCTTATCCGGCAGCGGTATCGTTTCGTTTGAAAATCTTCTCAAAAACGCGTTTACGAAACCGCTTGCGCCGGTTTTTCCCGTCTTTTTTACGAGTTCCACCGCGCTTTTCACGATAAAATAATCCTTTTTTTGCAGATATTTCATCGCGTACATGGAAATTTTAAGCACCGTGCGTACGGGAAGTTTCGGCGTTTTATCGGCAAGTTGTTTTAAATAATAACTTAATTCTATATCCCTGTCGAGAACCCCGTAACACAATTTTACGGTAAACGCCCTGTTCAAAGGATCGGTCTGCGTGTCGTTTATCGCCTGTTTTACGAACGCCTTTTCGGAATACACCTTATTCAGTATCAGATACGCGTCGTAAAGAACGTTGGTCATACGCCGAATTTTTCTCCTACCGCTACACGGTTACCGAGTAAGAACTCTTTTATCGGCAGAATTTTTCCGCCCGCTTTACAGACTTCCGTAAGAGAAACGGATCCGTCCGCACAACCTATTATAAGTTTCCCGTCGGTAAATACCGTTTCTCCGATATTACCCTTAATATCGCAAGGTTCCGCCTTATAAATCTTAAATATTTCGCCCTTAAAATAAGTAAACGCCGCGGGCGCGGGATTGAACGCCCGTATCTTGTCGACTATATCGGTAGCGGCGGCGTTCCAGTTTATA
>DBVR01000047.1:295-28594 GCA_002308755.1 Christensenella sp. UBA1259 | reverse complement strand
CTTGCGAATAATTCGCCGCAGGTCTCGGTTTCCCCTATCCGGATCTTTCTTTGCAAAAGGATATCGCCTGTATCTATCCCGATATCGGTCTTCATGATGGTAACGCCCGTTTCCTTTTCGCCGTTCATTATCGCGTAATGAATAGGCGACGCGCCGCGGTATTTCGGCAGAAGGGACGCGTGTATATTATAAGTACCGAGTTTCGGTATATCGAGTATTTCCTGAGATAGTATCTGCCCGAAAGCACAGGTTACCATAATATCGGGAGAAAGTTTTTTAAGGTCTTTTTCCCCTTCCGTCCGTATTCTGTCGTATTGCAGAACGGGGATTCCCAGACTTTCGGCAAACACCTTTACGGGCGGGGGCGTAAGCACTTTCTTTCTGCCGAAAGGCTTATCTTTATTGCACACTACCGTCGAAACTTCCGCAAAAGGCAGTTCGCATATTCGTTTTAAGGACGGAACGGAAAATTCCGGCGTTCCCAAAAAGATTATTTTCACTTGTCTTCCTCTATGCTTTTTGCCTTATCTATATACAAAACGCCGTCTAAATGGTCGTATTCGTGGCAGAAAGCGCGGGCTAAAAACCCTTCGGCTTTCACGGTGAATTCTTTGCCGTTTCTGTCCTGTGCTTTCACCGTTACTTTCATAGGTCTTTCGACCTTGCCGTACTTTCCTTTGACCGAAAGGCACGCTTCGTCGCCGAACTGCTTGCCCTTCTGCTCTATCATCCGCGGGTTTATACACTCGTAGTAATTATTCTCAAAATTTATTATGAAAACGCGGCGCAACACCCCGACCTGCGGTGCGGCAAGTCCCACCCCGTCGGCTTTTTTAAGTGTATCTTTCATATCTTCGAGAAGCGCCGCCGTTTTCTCGCCGAAATCCGTTACCGGAAAACTTTTTTTTCTTAACGTAGGATCTCCTACCTGTATGATGTTTCTTATAGCCATTTTACACCTTAATTTAAGTTGTTGGGGTTCATTTCGAGATAAGCGGAAACGCCGCCCTTGTTGTATTTTTCTATGCGCCCGTAAATTTCCTTCATTATATCCCGTCTGCCCTTGTCTATTCTCATTAAAACCTGAAATCTGAATTTCCCTTGAAGTTTCTTTATCGGTGCTTTCATACACCCGAAAAATTTGAAATTTTCTTTATATTCCGTATAAATCTGTTGTAATTCGGAATATATCGCTTTCGTCGCCATAAGCGCGAGTTCTTCGTCCGCTCCTTGCACCAGTACTCTCACGATATCGGTAAACGGCGGAAACGCCGTTGCCTTTCTGACGGATATTTCCCTTGCGTAAAAACCCTTGTAGTCGTATCTTATCGCCTGATGCAGAACGAAGTTGTCGGGAGAGTACGTCTGCAAAACGACCTTTCCCGCCTTGTCGGCTCTGCCGCTTCTTCCCGCGACTTGCGTTATAAGCCCGAAAGTCCTTTCGGAACTTCTGTAATCGGCAAAATGCAGGCTCATATCGGCGTCAAGTATTCCTACCAAAGTAACGAAAGGAAAGTCGTGCCCTTTCGCCACCATCTGCGTTCCGACCAGAATATCGCAATCTCTTGCGGCGAATTTGCTTAAAATCTTGAAATGCCCTTCTTTGGTCTGCGTCGTGTCTCTGTCCATACGCAGGATCCTTGCTTCGGGAAAAAGTTTCTGCAATTCCGCGACCACTCTTTCCGTCCCGACCCCGCCGTACTTTAAGAATTTGCTTCCGCACTCGGTACAAGCGGTTATCATCTTGTATTTTGCGCCGCAATAATGGCATAAAAGCGAGTCGTCTTCCTTATGATAGGTAAGCGAAACGTCGCAAGCTTCGCATTTCTGGACGTGCCCGCACTCGGTACATACTACCGTTTTCGAGTATCCCCGCTGGTTTAAGAATATTATCGCCTGATTGCCGCCCGAAAGACACTCCTTTAATTCCGACACGAGCGCGGCGGAAAACGGCGAATTGTTGCCGCGTCGCACTTCCTTTCTCATATCGGCTATTTCTATGTCGGGAAGCGGTTTTTTATTTATTCTGTCGGGCAGTTCTATATAGTTATACTCCCCGTTTTCGGCTTTCAGAAAACTTTCCACCGACGGCGTAGCGCTGCCGAGAACTATTTTCGCGCCGTTATATTTCGCGCGGAACAGCGCGATATCCACGGTATCGTAGCGCGGTGCGGATTCGCTGACGTAACTGCCGTCGTGTTCTTCGTCTATTATTATTATCCCGACATCTTCCACGGGCGCGAAAATCGCACTCCTTGCGCCTATCGCGATCTTCGCTTCCCCCGTTCTCAGTCTCCACCACTCGTCGTATCTTTCCCCTGCGGAAAGTCCGCTGTGCAGTATCGCCGCCACACTCCCGAATCTTGCCCGCAACTGCTTCAACATCTGCGGGGTTAAGGCAATTTCCGGAACCAACATTATCGCCGTTTTGCCGCGTTTTAACGCCCCGTCGATAAGGTTTAAGTATATTTCCGTCTTACCGCTGCCCGTAACTCCGAAAATAAGCGATACCGTCTTATCGGTATTATTTATCGAATTTACCGCTTCCGTCTGTTTTTCCGTAAGATCCACGCCGCAGGCGATCTCTTCCATTCCTTTATAAGGTTCGCGCAGTCTTTTTTCTTCGGTAACCGATATAAAGCCCTTATCTATCGCGGCGTTTACGGCGGAAACGCCGAACGTTTCCCGCAGAAAACTCAGTTTTGTCTTGCCGTTTTCTTGCAGGTATGACACAGCCTGTTTCTGTCTTATCGCCGTTTTATTTAACGACGCCGTGATTTCTTCGAAACTTAAATCTTTCGTAAGTTCCGCAAAGGCGACGAATTGTTCCCTTACCCTTCCTTTTCTCATTTCCGACGGTAAAAACAGCCTGAACGACAGCGCGCGGGAAACGAAACACGTTTCCGCCACGTAACGGGAAAGCGCGAGCGTTTCTTCCGAAAATGCGGGGGTTTCTTCTAAAAGGTCGAGAACGGGTCTTATGCGTTCTTTATCGTAGACGGGACTGGATTTTACGTTTATAACTATTCCTTCCACGTTCTTTTTGCCGAAAGGCACCAAAACGCGACTTCCCGCAACGATGCGGGAGTCTTCAAAGGAATATTCGAATATCCTGTCGGTTTCGCTGTGCGCGATATCTACGATAACGTCCGCAAACATAAGACAAAAACGATGCGTTCCGCAAAAGAGAAGAACGCATCAATTCCAAATCAGTCGTTTACGGCAATCAGTTTGCCGTCGTAAATTTCCTGCGCCGCAACCGTCAAAGGTTTTTCGTTGTCGGGAAGTTCCGTTAACCCCTGGTTCTGCGCTTGTTCCATAAGTTGTCTTGCTCTTTTACTCGCCACTATGCAAAGGGCGTATTTCGACCCGATCTTTTCTGCCAGATCGTCGATCGGCGGTTTATGTATCATAATGCCATCTCCTATACGTTTTATTTATTTTTTTCTTTTAAGATTATCTCTTCTATCTTTTCTACCGCACGGTGAAGGTCGTCGTTGACGACTGTATAGTCGTAATAAGAACTCTTCGAGAGTTCGTATTCTATCCTGTCCATACGAAGTTTTATATCTTTTGCGCTTTCGGTATGTCTGCCGACGAGTCTTGCTTTAAGTTCTTCGAGACTCGGCGGAACTACCATAATGAGTACGGCTTCCGGAAAACTCTTTTTTACGTTGAGCCCGCCGTTCACGTCTATTTCCAGCAAAACGTCGTTACTTTTCAGTCTTTTGAGAACGAAATCTTTGGGCGTGCCGTAATAATTTCCGAAATGTTCCGAATACTCCAAAAACCCGTTTTCGGAAACGCCTTTCTCAAAGTCGTCCCTGCCGACGAAAAAGTATTCTCTGCCGTCTTTTTCCCCATCTCTCGGGAAACGGGTGGTACAGGAAATACTTAAAGCCACATTTTTGTTTTTCTCGGTAATAATTCTGGCGATAGTGCCTTTTCCTACTCCGGACGGCCCCGAAATAACGACTAATACGTTTTTCATATCACTCTATATTCTGGACCTGCTCCCTTACTTTTTCGATCTCGTTTTTAAGCGCCAACCCGTAGTTTGTTATCTGAAGGTCGTTGGACTTAGAACAGATCGTGTTGGTTTCTCTGTTGAATTCCTGCATGAGAAAATCGAGTTTTTTGCCGCACCGTTCGGTTTTTACTATGTTCCTAAACTGTTCTATGTGCGAAGAAAGCCGCGTAAGTTCTTCGTCTATATTCGATTTATCGGTGAAAAACGCCACTTCGTTCAAAAGTCTCGCTTCGTCGTATTTTACTTCGCCCAAAGCTTCTTCTATTCTTTTTGCAAGTTTTTCCTTGTACTCCTTCGCGACAAAAGGCGCTCTTTCGGCGATTTTGTCTTTCAGTTCCTTTATCATGTCCATGCGGGAAAGCATATCCGAAATAAGTTTTTCGCCTTCGGTTTTTCTCATTTCGTTGAGTTTTTCACAGGCGGAAACAACGGTTTTTAACAGTATCTCTTCAAATTCCGTAACGTCGAGTACGCCGGTATCCGACACGACGTCGGGACATTTCATAAAAAAGGATGCCGAACAGTCGTTCTCTATTCCCAAAAAGTCGGAAACGGTATCGGACGCCTTTTTATATCCCGAAAGTTTTTGAAGATTTACCTGCAATTCGCCGATGTTTTCCCGATTATCGGAAAAATTCAGGAAGAAATCCGCTCTCGCCCTGCTTACGTACTCGTTTACGCACTTTCTTATCTTGTCTTCGAACGCGATAAACGCTCTCGGCATTTTGGCGTTAAAATCGAAATTGCGGTTATTGACCGTCTTTATCTCCACGGTGAGCGATATTCCGTTCTCCGAATATTCCGCTCTCCCGTATCCCGTCATACTGTACATGCGCTTTCAGCCTTTATATTTTTATATATTCTATCACACTGAATGGTTTTTTTCAAGTTTTTTAACGGAAATAATATATAATATTTACCGTTATTTTCCTATGAGCGCCTTAAATTCGCGTTCGCTAACGACCCTTACCGAAAGGGCGCGCGCCTTATCGAGTTTACTGCCCGCGTTTTCCCCCGCAATTACCAAGGTCGTGTTTTTCGAGACCGAAGAAACCACCGTACCGCCTAAGTTTTCTATTATAGCCGCCGCTTCGTCTCTCGTAAATTCCGATAAACTGCCGGTAAGAACTACCTTTTCGCCCGCAAAAACTCCGCCGTTTATCTTTTCCTGCGCTTTTGAAACCGTTATTCCCAAACCGAACAGTTTCTTTATCTCCGCGATATTCGCTTCGTCGGAAAAATATTCGGAAACGCCGCCCGCTATTATCTCACCTATTTCGGGAATCGCCGTAAGTTCGTCTTTTCCGCAATAGAAAAGATTTTCCGCCGTTTTAAAGTGTTCGGCAAGGTCTTTCGCCGTCTTTTTACCGACGTTATCGATCCCCAAAGCGAAAATAAAGTTAGGCAAACTCACGGTTTTCGAGTTTTCTATCGCGGCGAAAAGATTGTCGGTTTTAAGGTCTTTGAATCCTTCGAGCGCCCTTACCTTATCCCTGTCTAAAAGGTACAGGTCGGAAAAGTTTTCCACGCCGAACTTATCGAATAAAAGTTCCGCCGTTTTTTCCGAAAACCCTTCTATATTCATACCGTTTTTGCCGGCAAAGTTGGTTATTTTGGCGATAACTCTCGGTCTGCAATGTTCGTTGGGACAGAAAATATTCGCGCCGTTTTCCGTAAGATGAGAACCGCACGCGGGACATTTTTCGGGTTTTACGACTTCTTTACAATCGCCCGAAAACTCCGTCGCGCCCAAAATCTCAGGTATCACTTCGTTACTGCGCCTTATAAGTATTCTCGCGCCTATTTTTACGTTTTTTCTCAATATATCGCCGTAATTATTCAGGGTTGCCTTTCTTACCGTAGCCCCGCAAAGTTCCACGGGCTCGACGATCCCTAACGGCGTAAGTTTTCCCGTTCTTCCCACCTGCCACTTTACGTCTTTAAGTATCGTGGTAACTTCTTCCGCTTCGAATTTATAGGCTATCGCCCAACGGGGAAATTTATCGGTAAAACCCATCTCTTTTCTTCTTGCGAAAGAGTTCACTTTCACTACTGCGCCGTCGGTTAAAATATCAAGTTTTTTTCTTTCTATTTCAATCTCTTTTATGGCAGACATAACGGCATTTATGCCCTTGCACACGCGTAAAAACGGGTGAACCTTAAAACCGTTTTGTCTTAAAAATTCCACGCACTCGGTCTGGGAAGTCAGAAACGGTTCGCTCGTATAGTTTACGTTGTAAAACATAATATCGAGTTTTCTCTTCTCCGTTACCTTGGGATCTAAATTTCTTATCGCCCCCGCAGCCGCGTTTCTCGCGTTTTTAAGAGGCTCGTCCGCAGTTTTGTTGTAATCTTCCAGAATGGAAAGCCGCATCACCGCTTCGCCCTGCACTTCTATCGTGCCTTTATAGTCTATCGTAAACGGAAAACTTTTTATAGTCAAAACCTGCGCCGTAACGTCCTCCCCTACGACGCCGTTTCCCCTCGTTGTCGCTCGCGAAAATTGACCGTTTTCGTAGGTCAGACAGATAGTCAGCCCGTCGAATTTGTATTCTACGGTGTATTCTGTGTCTTCACCTACCCTTTTATCGAAAGCAACAAGTTCTTCTTCCGTCGTCGCTTTATCGAGACTGTATAACCTTTCTATATGTTCGTGCTTATTAAAAGAAGAAACGGGATCGCCGCCCACGCGTCTCGTGGGAGAATCGAAATACACTACGCCCGTTTCTGCTTCGAGTTTTTTAAGTTCGTCGTAAAGCGCGTCGTACTCCTTATCGGAGACGGTAGGCTCGTCCAAAACGTAGTATTGACGTGAATATTCGTTAAGTTTATCCACTAATTCTCTCATTTTATCCATCGATTATCTCCATAGGCGCGAATTTTACGGACAAAGATTTTATTCCGACGCCCTTGAACGCGACGTCCACGGTTATGTTTTCGCCGTTTCCCTTAACGTCTATAACCGTTCCTTCGCCGAATTTTACGTGTTTTACTTTGATTCCCCGTCTGTATACGTTAAAATTCGCCGATTTGTTTTCTTTAGGAACGCTCCCGCCGAGAACTTTTCCCGAATTGCCGGAAGAAAATCCGAATCCGAAGGGCGAATCTGACGATTCTTCTTCCGATACAAACCTGAAATTGTCGTTTTTGGGCGTATAGCCCACGTCTTTTTTATATGCCGTTTCGGGACGGAGCACGGCTCTCGCGTCCTGCAAAAATCTCGATTCCTGCATGTGTTCCCGATTGCCGTACATAAACCTGCTCATAGCCCGCGTAAGGTAAAGCCTTTCCATAGCGCGGGTAACGGCAACGTAGACTAATCTTCTCTCTTCTTCGAGTTCGCTCTCGTCGCCGAAAGTACGCATTATCGGCAACACCTTTTCGTCCAGCCCCGCAACGAAAACGCATTTATATTCCAGCCCTTTCGCAGAGTGGATAGTAGCGACGGTAACCGCGTCGTCGGAATTTATCGCGTCGGTATCCGAAGACAAGGTTATCGAGTTAAGGTAATCGGCAAGATCCGACCCCGCGTTATTTCTTGCAAACTGGTCTGCGGAGTTCAACAGTTCGCTGATGTTGTAGAGTTTTGACGCGTTTTCTTCGGTGTTTTCGTCAAACTGTTCCTTAAAAGCCGTGGCTTCGAGAATATATTCCATAAGTTCCGGCACGGTGTGACTTTCGGAATAGACTTTGAATCCGTCCAAAAGCGCGCGGAAATTATTGAGTTTAATCCTTGCCGCAGCCCCAATGGAAGTTTTGTCCGCCGACTTCACGCCGTCGTACAGGGAAAGACCGTTTGAAGCGCAGTATTCCCTTAATTCTTTAAGCGTCTTTTCTCCGATACCGCGTTTGGGAACGCTGATACAGCGCAGAAACGCCTCGTCGTCGGAATCGTTATTGATGATTTTAAGGTACGAAAGAACGTCTTTTATCTCCTTTCTTTCAAAAAACCTGAATCCCCCGAACACCCTGTACGGGATATTATAGTTGGCAAATTCCTGTTCGAAAGCGCGGGAAAGGGCGTTTATCCGCATAAACACCGCAAAATCCGAATAGCGGTAACCGTACCTTGCCATAAGATTTTTTATCTGAAGGGCGGCGTAAGTCGCTTCGTTTTCTTCGTCCGTACCGACGAAAGTTTCAACCCGTACGCCTTCGGAATTTTCCGTGTATAAGGTCTTGTCGCGCCGAGCCCTGTTGTTTTTGATTATGCAGTTTGCAAGTTCCAAGATTTTTTTCGTAGAACGGTAATTTCTTTCCAGTTTATATATCTTCGCGCCCTTGAAACTGTTCTCGAAAGACAGTATGTTTTCTATTTTCGCGCCCCTGAACCCGTAAATACTCTGGTCGTCGTCGCCGACGGCAAACAGGTTGCCGTGCTTTTTTGCGAGAATTTCCGCTATTGAAAACTGTACTTTGTTGGTATCCTGAAACTCGTCTATATGTATATATTGAAATTTTTCGGCGTAATAGTCCGCCACTTCGGGAAAGTTTACGAACAGTTCGTAAGTTCTAAACAAAAGGTCGTCGAAATCCAACGCGTTCGACTTTTCCAAGGTCTGATTGTATTCTTCGTAGATAGCGGTCAGTTCTTCTACGATCCTTAAATGCGAGTTGACGACCTTAAAATCCGCAGGCGAAACACAGTCGTTTTTAGCCGCGGATATAGCGTTTCTGGCGATTTTAAGGTATTTATCGGCTTCGTACCCAAGCCCTTCTATCACCCGCTTTAAAGCCCTGTCCTTATCGGTTTCGTCGTATATGGTAAAGTTTTTATCGTAGCCTAATTTATCTATGTCCCGTCTTAAAATCCTGACGCACATACTGTGAATCGTGGACACCCACATATCGTAAACGTCGCCGACCAGATTGTTAAGGCGGTTTTTCATTTCTTCCGCCGCTTTGTTGGTAAAAGTTATTGCCATTATGCGCGCGGGCGAAACGCCTTTTTCGAGAATAAGATACGCTATTCTCGTGGTAAGCACCCGCGTTTTACCGCTCCCCGCCCCCGCGATTACCAAAACCGCGCCTTCGGTATCGAGTACGGGTTTTATCTGTTCGTCGTTTAATGATGAAAGCAATTCGTTTATCGTCATAAGAATATTCTATCACATCGGCAGGTTTTTTACAAGCGTTAAAATAGAAAAACAGGACCTGCGAAAGCAAATCCCGTATAAATTTCACGCCCGCAAATATGCCGTTATTTTGCGGAAAGCCTGTCTAAAACGGGCTTTATCTTTTCAATGGGAAATCCTATGACATTGTAGGTGCTTCCCGTTATTTTTTTAACGAGATCGAACCCATCCTGAATCCCGTAACTGCCCGCCTTGTCCATCGGGCTACCCGTCGCAACGTAGTCCTTTACGGTTTTTTCGGAAAGAACGTTGAATAAAACCTCAGTCTTATCGTATCCGCAAACGCACGCCCCGTCGTAGATGACTGCGTACCCCGTATAAACGAAATGAGTTTTCCCCGAAAGTTGATTAAGCATATTTTCCGCATCTTTCGGCGTTGCGGGTTTCCCGAGTATCCTATCGCCGAGAAAGACGACGGTATCCGCCCCTATAACCGCAAAATCCTTTCTTTCTTCGATACTCAAAGAGTTAAAGACTCTTTCCGCTTTGCCCCTTGCGAAAGCCGTAACGGTGGATATCGGTGAATCGTAATTTCCCTTTTCGGAAAAATCACTTTCAACGGATATAAAATCATAACCGAATTTCTTTAATATTTCTTTTCTTCTCGGAGATCTGCTCGCTAAAATAAATTTCATGATATTTTTATCGGTCAACGTATTTGAAGTTTACTGTATTCTTTGTTAAGGTATAACTTATGGTCGGCGCGCTGCATACATTTTTCGAAAGTATCCTGTCCGCCGAACCACTCGTCGTAACCCACGCCGACGGTAACGGGATACGACGGCACGTGATCTTTGCACCGCGATTCTATCTCGTCGTTAAGATCGTCTGCAAACGTTTCGATATTCTTTTCGTCGGAGACTTGAATAATAAGCACGAACTCATCCCCGCCGTAGCGTCCCAGAAACGCAGATATATTATTGTTCTGCGTGACGGTTTTAAGCGATCCTGCGATCATGACGAGAACCCAGTCGCCTTCGGCGTGACCGTAAGTATCGTTTATCTGCTTAAAGTTGTTTACGTCAACCATCATAACGAAAGTTTTTTTACCGTCGGACCTGCCGCCGGCATCCTGCCGTAAGAAACGGCGCAGTTGTCCGCGATTGTTAAGTCCCGTCAACGGATCCAACGATATCTGGTTGTCCATGGATTGAATATAGAATATCAGCATAAGAATCGTGCAGGAAAAACAAAACACGGGAATTTGCGGGATAATAAACTGTATTACACCGCCCACCACGACGATAAACGGGAAAAGCCCGATATAGATATGCTTTTTTTTCTCCGTGAGATCGGTTTCCGTTGGGATCTTCCGTAAGGTGTAGCACATGATCGCAATTATATACGTTATCGGAACGGCGGCTTGACAAATAATCATTGCAAGGCGGGGTTCAAGCGCGTCGTCCAGCATTACCGAACGGAAAAACGCAAACAACACGATTAGCGCAACGGTAAATAAAATAAAGGGGATTAGGATCGCGAATCGCATAATTTTTTTATTTCTGTTGGGCGACTGTTCAACAGCCATGACATAATGTAGCCAAGTATATGTCACCCCAGCCATCACGACGTAGTTTAAAAAGTTTGTGAATATCGCCGTAAATACGGTTTTCGGCAATAAACCTCCGACGACCGCCGCCCACAGACCGTCCGAAATAAAATACAGCATGAACGCTATCAAAGCGTGATCGTATTTTATCTGTTTTTCCTGCCTATCGATATTGAATCTGTCGTGCACCCACATAATACCGAATATCAGAAAGCACACTAGGTTGGATTCGACGTAATAAATATAGTCGTTTGACATAATTTCCCTTTCGTTATTTATTTTGTTTTCTTACTTAGCGGTAAAGAAACGTAAGAATTCCCCGAAAAGACACGGTTATATGCTTTTCGTGGTTTATCCTCGTAAGCGAAATGTTCTGCCGTATTCGCGTGCGGAACGAAACAGTCGCTGCCGGACGAAACGTCTATACGTAAAGCGCAGCCTTTTTTGATGGTAAAGCCGACGGGTTGGGTATAAATTTTAATCTCACACCTCTCGTTTCTAAGGTATTGTCCGTTAAAATAAAGGATGGTAGAAATAGCGTCGGCTATATTGTATGCCTCGCCGTTTTCAACCATATACAGCCTTGCGAAAAACGCCGTATCGTCGCAGTCGGACGCAACTTCCAGATACACTTCCGCCGCACCGAAAAAGGACACGTCCTCACCGAACGGCAGGCTTTCAAAGGATAAAACGTCCTTATACTCGCCCTTTTTAAATGCTTTGAAAATATAATCGTACTTATCCCGTTTTATAGGCGCTTCGGGATCGTAAACGAACCCGTTTTCGTAACGAACCGGATCTTGCGTAGTGAGTTTATCTTTTCCCGACAGAAAAAATTTCAAAGTTTCCGCCGTCCCGTACGGTGTCGCCGCTGTGTGCCATTTATCTTCTCCGACGGAATAATAATTAAACAGCCCCGTTTTCCACTTTCCGAAATCGGAAAGTTCCCCGTTTCTTATAAAGTCAAACCAACGCGGCGCTATATCTTCTTCTATAACGCCCGAAGGAAAAACATAATCGGTGTCCGTCGGGACGTGAGTCCCGTGTCCCCAAGGTCCCATTATAAAGCACGACTTTTCCCGCACATCTTCTTTAAGTTTTTCCCACATTTTGCACATTCCGTAGCAGTAATAATCGTACCAACCGCCGATAAGCAGAACGGGCACGTTAAGATTGTCGGTAAGCGCGATGCGCGGATCTTTTCTCCAAAAATCGTTATAACGGTCGTTTACCAGGGTGTCCGTGAACTCCTTTACGTCGCAACCTACCGCCCGTCTCATAATATCTTTATAAGGTCTTACGTATATTTCTTCGTCGGACGAAATCTTGGGAAGATGTCTTGAAATCATACTTAGCCACCAGGTAAATCCGCTGTAAGACCTGTTCATTCCGTTGAAAAAGTTCCTATGATACATGCTTTCCGTCTGAAAAGCGAAACATACGCCCTTTACGTCGTTTTTATAGTGGTCGGATATCATCATCAGCACGGAAGCCGTGTAACTTCCACCGTAAAGATATATTTCGCCGTCGTAATGATCAAGCGATCTTATCTTTTCAAAGGATTCCGCCCCGTCGGATCTTTCCTTATCTGAATAAGGCACGCACTTCCCGTCGCTGCCGCCCCGTCCCCTGCAATGCTGTAAAACTACGGCGAACCCGCGTTTTATAAACGCGTCGTTTTCGTAAACCGTGTAAACCGCGTCGTCTGCGGCGACGTTATTATCGTACGGCGTGCGCATAAAGACCGTGGGGAATTTATTATTTTCGGTTACGGGCTTTATTATCCGCGTAAAAAGTCCCGTACCGTCTTTCATTATCCAGATTTCGTTGGAAATCGTTACTTTACGATCACTTTTTACTTTCTCATTCATACTTTTCGTTCATTTACGATATTTGTTCTTGCCGATACGAGAGTAATATTCCGCTTTGTTTGCGTACATCATTTCGTCGGATTCTTTAAGCATTTTGCGAATCGTTTTAGTGCCGTCCGAACAATAACTGTACCCTATCGCACATTTGTATTCCGTTTCGGAAACGTTCTTTTTAATACTTTCTACGAGCCCTATAACTTCGTCTTCGGAAGATCTACGACAAACGATCATAAACTCGTCGCCGCCGACTCTGTAAACAGACTGTTTCGGCACGACTGCGCGCTTAAAACAGAACGCAAGCGTTTCCAAGGCCTTATCACCCGCCGCATGTCCGTCGGTATCGTTTATCTCTTTAAGCCCGTTCATGTCGATTGATATAAGCGCATTGATATCCTTTGAATCGCCGCTGATCGTAGCGTAATAAGCGTGTCGGTTCAAAAGTCCCGTAAGCGAGTCTTTTTCCGTCATTTGCAGAATCGAGAACACGTAGTACACGAAAAGCGCTATGACGATAGTAACGCAGAATATCTGAGAATAGTCCTTTCCGAGAACGAACGGAAGTATAAGTCCCAACGCAAATGCAAAACTTAAAAATATAATCGGAATAATCTCGGTGGACTGTTTGTTGCTTCGTTTAAGCAATATGTAAACGAGGAAAACGCAATAAACTCCCACCATAATAAACGGCAGGTATCCGAGAGAACCGCGTTGAAGCGCACCTGCTTCGCCGATACTGAAAACCACCCCTGTAAAGATGGAAACAATGTTGATCACGGCAAGAACTATGGCAGGCAGAAATACGAACCAGCGCATATTTTTTACCAGCGTATAAATTATCTGCGCGATAATGAACGGCGTTGCGCTGTATCGGATCGCCATGAAAACGATTCTGATCCCTTCCGACTTGCCAAGACTTGCCAAGTAGAACTCCGCAAATACAATGACTGAAAGAAGAAATACCACGCATATCAAAACGTACATTCTCCGTATCGTTTTCTTATCCAAAAAGACCGTCGTTTTAAGTAAAATCGTAAACGCCGTCAGAATTAAAATGATTGCCCAGTTTTGTAAAATGAATTCTCGGATCATATTCCATAACCTTAAACTTTATTTTTCGTTAGCGATACCACCGTCTCGACATGTTTCGTTTGAGGAAACATATCGAAGGGCGTAACGGAATCCACTCGGTATCTTAAAATCGGGTTTTCCGCCTTTTTTACGCCGTTTTCTCCCCATTGTAGCGTGCCTGTTATAAGTCCGACGTCCCTTGCAAGCGTAGAAGGCTTACAGGAAACGTAAATTATCTTTTCTATCCCACTCTTTATCACGGCGTCTATCACCTTTAAGTCGCAACCTTTTCTCGGTGGGTCTAAAACGAGTACCGTTTTATCTCCGTCAAGCACTTCTTTTTTGATTATGTCTGACATAATCTCTTCGCATTTTCCCAGATAATTACTAATTTTTTGCGATAAGCCGTTGTTTAGCGCTAATTCATTTGCAAGGCGCACCGCTTCCGGCTCTATTTCTATTCCTACCGCCTTTTTTGCGCGCACCGCAAGCATTGCGGTCATCAGCCCCGCCCCACTGTAAGCATCTATAACGACGGTATTTTCGTCCGCGCAAGCGAGATCGCAGACTGTACCGTACAACTTTGCGCAGACGTAGTCGTTGACCTGCATAAAACTTTTCACACCCGCCGCGTATTTCACTCCCAACATGTCGGAAGAAAAAGTCTTACTGCCGTATAAAAGTTTAAATTTTTCGCCGTAGATAACGTTGCCGGTAGATTTATTGACGTTAAAAAACAAAGAGAATTCACAAGTGAAATGTTTTTTGAGTATGTCTATAAGAATATCGGCGTTTTTAAGTTCGTCTTTTACCGAAACCACGGTAAAGATAAGGCTTCCCTTTACGTCCTTAACGGTTATCTCTCTTATATCGCCCCGCCCCGTTTTTTCGTCGTAACCGCAAACTCCCGCGATTTTAAAGTATTCCTTAAAGGCTTTTATCGCGTCCGCCGTCCAGGGCGCGTTTATGGGGCAATCTTCTATAGGAACTATTCTGTGAGAATTATCGGCGTAAAAACCCGTTATAGTATTGCCGAACGCGTCCACGGAGACGGGTAACTGCAATTTGTTTCTGTAACGGTACTCGTTTTTGCTTTTTACGCAGGGGTTGATTTTAAGTTCTGAAAAAGCGATCTTCGAGAAACAAGTTTTAACTTTTTCCTGCTTTATTTTTAACTGGTCGGGATATTTTACGTGTTGCAACTGACACCCGCCGCATTTCCCGAACACGGGACACTTCGGACGGACCCTGTCTTCCGCCGGAGTACAAACTTCCAAGACTTTGCCGTAGGCGATATTGCCGTCGACTTTTAAGACTTTATACCGTATTTTCTCTCCCGGCAGCGAAAAGGAAACGAAAACAACCTTTCCGTCGTCTTTTAACACGCCTTCCCCGTTCATACCGACGGAAATCACAGTGCCTTCTCTTTCGTCGTTTTTCTGCATAACTTATCCTATTTTATTATTCTGCCCAGAAATTTATCCGTCAATATCCGCACGACGGTAACGAATCTGTCGTAAACGAAATAAAAAATTATACCGAACGCCCCTAAAAAGTAAAGAATATAATCGTTAAGCCAGTTAAGCCACTCGGGAAAATCCGCGAAATCAAGTCCCATAACCGCAGTGTAATAAAAGTACGCGCCGTAAAAGTACGCGACGCACCATATTGCGCCTATAAAAAAATATATCGGCTTTTTCAGTCCTTTTTCCCTTAAAAAACAACTTAGTATCGGGTAGATACCGAAAAAGAAGAAAAACGACGGTATAACCAAAGATAAAAAGTTAAACCCGCCGAATACAGTCGCTATGACACCTCCCGCGAGCGACGCCAGAACCGAACCCTTATAAGATTTATAATATAAAGGTAAAATAACGAAAGAAGACGCTATTATCAAGGCGACCATGTCCGCCATTTCGATATATATCCCCACCGTAAGACAAATTGCCGTAAGCCCCGCAGAAATAGCCGATATCGCGATAACTTTACTCTTCATTATCTACAACACATATTACACATCATATTCATACAGCACCAGGTTGCGCAAAAGGAAAGGCAATCATTTGCCGCGTTGTCACCCATCTGCCGCTCGGTTGTTTCCGCACCGTTCGCGTTGCCGGAACGGAACTGGCTTTCGCTGTAATTCATCTTTTGTTTAAGTTTAGTATAGGAATCGGAATACTTTTCGTTATGCGGTTCCATACTCAAAGCAATCTCCAACTGTTTTTTGCTTTCGTTAATCCAGTTCTTTTTGTAGAAGATCACCGATTGCAAATAATGCCACTCGGCATCCCTGTCGTTTACGTCGTCAAGACGGTTCTGCGCTTCTGCGATCGAACCTTTTTTGATAAGTTCTTCAATATCCGCATAATCGAAATGACTTTTGCCGTTTCCGTCGGTCGTTTCCTTTCTCGCCGCCAAAATCTCCGCGTAAGCGGTTTCGAGTTTCGTAAGATTTTTCGCAGCGTCGTTACCGATCTCACCCTCGTAAAATCTTTCTCTCGAATATCTTTCCTTTAAGGTGCGGTAAGCGCTTTCTATCTCTTCGTCGGAAGCGTTTTCGGATATCCCTAAAACCTTGTAATACTCTTTCATTTTTTTACGTTCTCCATTATTTTCCCGGTTCTGACTGTCAGTCCTTTTTGCAACACGTTGTCTATAAGGTCGTGATTGAAACGATATTTTACTTCTTTTGAAGCGGCGTATATGTCCGACAACACCGCCCCGAACACAAACTTAATATCTTCCTTATGTTTTGCGAGTAATTCTTTTTTGCTTTCACAATCGTTATACAGATTTATAAAAACGTTGAACGTCCCGCGCTTTTTATCTTTATCGAAATCGTCGAGTGCGTCTATAAGATATATCCATTTACCAAGACCGAAAGAAACTTTAAGGGCGGCTTCCGAAAGATCGTCTTTGAGAAAATCTCCGACTATTTCTTTTATCATATTCCCGAAACAGGCGGATACTTCGTCTATATTGTCGGAAGCGGCTTTTTCGAGTTTCAGGAGGTCTTCGTAATTTCTCTTTACTATCTCGTCTATAACGGGTTCTCTTTTTTTGGCCTTTTTATACGCTTTTTTGAAAACCGAACGTTTTATCCTGCCCCTGCCGTTATCTATTACGTCGTCGGTAAGTTTATAATACGCCAAAATAACGTTGACTGCCGCCGTCTTGCGGGAAATATCAGTAGAAAGTGCGACGGGTCTTTTGGTAATGTGATGCAGAACGCATCTCTGTTTTTCAATCCTGACGTCCTGTCCCTTTACGTTGTGGATAAACGCCGATAAAAACGCCAGATCGTAGTTAAGTAACAGTCTTCCCGAAAGTCCGCTTATATCCCCCAGACTTTTACACAGTCCGCAGTACATTGCCTTGTATAAAACCGTATCCTTAACGTACAGATTTGGAATATCGGTGGAAACGTATCCGAACATACTTACCTTTTCCTTTGCAAAAGCCCTACTTTTTTATAAACTTTATTCAAGGTCTTATACGCTATCCTTTCGGCGCGTTCCGCGCCCGTTTTCAAAACGTCGTCCAAATAATCTTTATTCTGTAAAAGCCTGTTCTTTTCCTGCCTTATGGGGTCAATCACCTCGGCTACCGCTTCACCTACTTTTAACTTGAAATCTCCGTAGCCTTTGCCCTGAAATTCTTTTTCCGCTTCAGATAGCGTCTTACCCGTAACCGCGCAATAGATATTTAAGAGATTGCTTATACCCGGTTTATCTTCTCGAGAGACAATCTCGCTGCCGCTGTCGGTTACCGCGCGTTTGAATTTCCTTATAACGGCGTCTTTGTCGTCGTCTATCGAAATAAAACCGTTGAAATTCGCGTCGGATTTACTCATTTTCTTTGACGGATCGGCAAGACTCATTATCCTTGCCGCAGTCTTTCCTATATACGCTTCCGGCACGGTAAAGGTTTCGCCGAAACGGTTGTTGAAACGCACGGCAAGGTCTCTTGCGAGTTCCAAATGCTGCTTCTGATCCGCACCCACGGGCACGAGATCCGCTTGGTACAAGAGTATGTCCGACGCCATAAGCACGGGATAATCCATAAGCCCCACGTTGATATTGTCTTCGTGCGCCCTGCTCTTTTCCTTAAACTGCGTCATGCGGGAAAGTTCGCCCGGATAACATATGGTATTAAGTATCCAGGTAAGTTCGGCGTGCGCCGCGACGTGCGACTGCAAAAACAGAACGCTCCTTTCGGGATCTATCCCGCAAGCGATATATAAAGCCGTAAGTTCGTAGGTGTTCTTCCTTAAATCCGCGGGCTCTTGCCGTACCGTAAGGGTGTGAAGGTCCGCAACGGAAAATATCCCGTCGTAATCTTCCT
The DNA here is from genome assembly GCA_002308755.1 of Christensenella sp. UBA1259. Taxonomy (GTDB): domain Bacteria; phylum Bacillota; class Clostridia; order Christensenellales; family Borkfalkiaceae; genus UBA1259. The sequence goes on along the minus strand of DBVR01000047.1, from coordinate 10,594 downwards.
GCAACAAACGGAAATTCCTTAACGCCCCCAGATAATTTCCGAGCGTCAGTATCCCGCTCGGCTGTATTGCGCTGAATAATCTTTTCTTATCTTCCATAACTATCCTTTATTTTTCGGAAACAAATTTAAGCACAACTTCTTCCGTAGAGTTTTTATCGATCACCGCGTCGAACCTTACCGCTGCGGTCCTTAAATCGGATATTTGCTTCGGAATAGGCGCGGCGGTCTCTTCTTCGAGCACTTCCGCCGCCGAAAAAGCGTCTTTAACGTGCTTGCCGCTTATCGCGGATAAAACGTTCTGCGTGAACTTATACGGGCTTGCCGTCGATAAAACGACGGTTTTCGTCCCGTAAGACAGGTCTTGACAAACTTTTAGCGCGACGGCGGTGTGCGGATCCGCAAGATATCCGTATTCTTCGAAAATTTCGAATATTTCTTCCCTGCACTCTTCTTCGTCGCAATAACCCGCGTCGAAATCGGCTCTAAGTTTTGACAGTTCTTCGGCGGATATTTCGTATCTTCCCGTTTCCTTTAATTCTGACATCCTTTTTTCGGTGAGTTTATGATCTCTTCCCGAAAGTTCGAAAATAAGCCTTTCTAAATTGCTGGATATAAGTATATCCATCGACGGCGACATAGTGGTATAAAACTCTCTGTCGGTATCGTACGTGCCCGTCGTGAAAAACTCTGTAAGTACGTTGTTGGAGTTGGACGCGCATATCAGTTTATTGACGGGAAGTCCCATCTTTTTAGCGTAGTATCCCGCAAGTATATTGCCGAAATTCCCCGTCGGTACGGTAAAGTTTATCTTTTCGTTTTTTTCTATCTCGCCCGCAGTCAAAAGGTCGCAATAAGCGGAAAAATAGTAGACAACCTGCGGCACGAGCCTTCCGAAACTTATGGAATTCGCACTGGATAACACGACGTTTTTATTTGCAAGCAAAGTCTTTAATCGTCGGTCTGAAAACATTTTTTTGACCGCCGTCTGACAATCGTCGAAATTCCCTTTTATTCCCACGACGTTGACGTTTTCGCCCTTTTGCGAACGCATCTGTAATTTTTGCATGTCGGAAACGCCGTCGGACGGATAAAAAACGTTTATTTTTATGCCCTTTTGATCTTTAAAACCCTCCAACGCGGCTTTTCCCGTATCACCGCTGGTCGCGACGAGGATCAGTATTTCTTCTTTTACGCCTATTCTGTCCGCACCGTTCCTCAGTAAAAACGGCAATAACGTAAGCGCAATATCTTTAAACGCAAGAGTCGGACCGTGAAACAGTTCGAGAACGAACAGGTCGTCCGATATCTTGACGGTAGGCGCGGGATCGCCGTCTTCAAATCTACCGTAAGCGGCTTTACAAGCGTCAAGCAATTCTTGCGTTTGGTATTCGTCCAAAAACTTGCCGATTATATACGCCGCGCGTTCCGCATAGTCCATTTCGCACAGTTTGTCTATATCCCCGCTTAAATCGGGGAAAAACTGCGGGACGAAAAGCCCGCCGTCTTCGGCAAGTCCCTTTACTATCGCGCATGACGCGTTATTCTCGATTTCCGCACTTCTCGTGCTGACAAATTTCATGGCTTCTCCGGATGATAAAAAATAAGAGTCGGACACCCCAACTCTTATTTTACTACAAATCTTATACAAAAATCAAGTTAATCGATATACTTTAATACAAACTGCGGCAATTCTTCTTTATTCGCGCTGCACGTCAGAACGAAAGTAACGCCGTAATCCGATTCGAGTTTTTCCATAGCGGCGAAAATATTGTCGAGTTCAAGCAAAGGCTTCCCCGTAATGCGCGCTATGCCGTCTATGAATATGTATTCGTTATCTCCGTTAGCAGCAACCACGCCCTTCACAAATCCCCTTAAACCTATTTCGCATTTTACGTCGAAATCGTCGGTATTGATGAACCGTATGGGTTGCTTTAAGTCGAAACTGTACCTGTTGGTATCGGTTATAAATACGACGTGCCCTTTTGCCGTTTTCGCCGTCTCGTTAGCAAAGTCGATTATCGCTTTGGTTTTGCCCGAACCTTTTGAACCGTAGAAAATTTTCATTGAACGCTCCCTCTTGGTTGTATTTGATTATATTGTATAACAAAATCGCGGAAAATACAATACCTTTTGCGAAATTATTTTTTGAGAGTTAATATTTTGTGAAGTTTGTCGTCGCAATTTTCCAAAATCACGTCAAGTTCTTCGTCGGTCATGACGGTACATCTGCCGTTCTCGTACTCTTTATCTATAACCGTTTTCATCTTGGCTACAATGTCGGCGTTTTTGGACACTTTCTCGTCCTTTGCGAGATTGTAGTACTGATTTATCCAGTACGCTATACCGGCAAGCCCACTCAAATTGTTCACTGCGACGGTTATCGGGCGGTTAAGTATCTTTTTCGTGTCGAAAACGTTGTAAATTTCTTCGTTTTTAAGCATACCGTCGGCATGGATACCCGCTCTCGTCGAGTTGAAGAATTTTCCAACGAAAGGCGTTTTGGGCGGTATATCGTAGCCGATCTCTTTTTCGAAGTATTCGGCTATGTCGGTTATGGCGGTAAAATCCATACCGTCTTCCGTACCCTTAAATGACGCGTACTCGAAAGCCATCGCTTCCAAAGGACAGTTCCCCGTCCGCTCGCCCGTGCCGAGAAGCGAACAGTTGACGGCGGAACACCCGTAAAGCCACGCGGTATCGGCGTTGGTAACCACCTTATAGAAATCGTTATGACCGTGCCACTCCAAAAGCGCACTGGGAACTTTTGCATAGTGTTTAAGCCCGTAAATAATGCCGGGAACACTTCTCGGTATCGCCGCACCCGGAAAACTTACGCCGAACCCCAACGTGTCGCACGCTCTTATTTTTATCGGAATACCGCTTTCTTCCATAAGTTTCATAAGTTCCGTCGCAAACGGCACGACAAACCCGTAGAAATCCGCGCGGGTTATGTCTTCGAAATGGCATCTCGGACGTATTCCTTCGCTTAATGCGTCTTTAACCGTACCGAGATACTTATCCATCGCTTGTGCGCGAGTTAAGTTCATCTTTTTGAAAATATGGTAGTCTGAACAACTGACGAGTATCCCCGTTTCTTTTATGTTCATCTGCTTGACGAGTTCAAAATCTTTCTTGTTCGCCCTTATCCAACTCGTAACTTCCGGGAATTCCAGCCCCAAATTAAGACAGGTGTCCGCCGCCTTTCTGTCTTTTTCCGAATAAAGGAAAAATTCCGACTGACGTATTATGCCGTTTTTACCGCCCAAACGCGACATAAGCTTAAAAAGCGTTACTATCTGTTCTACGGTAAAGGGCGACATGGACTGCTGTCCGTCGCGGAAAGTAGTGTCGGTTATCCATATATCGGACGGCATATTCATAGGAACCACCGTTTCGTTGAATATTATCTTCGGAACGTGGCGATAACTGAAAACGTCGCGGAAAAGTTGCGGTTTTTTGACGTCCTGCAATGAATAACTGTAATATCTCTCTTCCAACAGGTGCGTTTTTTTATTCATTTCTATTATTTTTTTATTTCTCATTATTTAAGCTCCGATATGAAATCTTTTATTCTCTTTACCCCTTCTTTTATGTCTTCTTCCGAAATGGCGTAAGAAAGTCTTATGCAGTCGTCGTCGCCGAACGCCGCGCCGGGTATGACCGCCACGCCCTTTTTAAGGGCAAGTCCCGCAAAACTCACAGATCCGTCCACCGTTTCGCCTTCGAAACTCTTGCCGAACGTCTCCGACACGTCCGCAAAAACGTAAAATGCGCCCTTCGGCTCTATGACCTTTACGCCTTTGATTTCTTTCAGTAAATTAACGATAAGTTCCCTGCGAACGGCGAAAGTTTTCTGCATTTCCGATATAAACTTTTCGCTCTTTTCGGAGTTCAACGCTTCTACGGAGGCGTACTGCGATATTGAACAGGCGTTGCTGGTGGTATGGCTCTGCATACTCGACACCGCTTTCGCAATATCCAAAGGCGCAGCTATATAACCTATTCTCCAACCCGTCATGGAATACGATTTGCTCATACCGTTTACGACTACGGTATGTTCCTTTAAGAACTCTCCGCAGCACGCTATCGAAAAATGCTTTGCGTCTCCGTACACGAGTTTTTCGTATATTTCGTCGGATACGACGTAGATACCGTGTTTTTCGACTACTTTCGCAAGCGACCTTATTTCGCTTTCGGTGTATACCGCACCCGTGGGGTTGTTGGGCGAATTGAGTATGAAACATTTTGTCTTATCGGTGATCGCCGATTCCAACTCTTCCGCCGTTATTTTGTATCCGTTTTCCGCTCTCGTTTTAACGTAAACCGTCTTACCACCCGCAAGCCCCACAAGTTCGGGATATGTAAGCCAGTACGGAGACGGCAGTATCACTTCATCCCCGTCGTTTACCATGGCGCAGATTGCGTGATATAAAGAACTTTTCGCGCCCGAAGATATAACTATCTGTTCAGGAGCGTAAGTAAGTCCGTTATCCCGTAACAGTTTAGCGCACACGGCGTTTTTAAGTTCCGCCATGCCCGACGCGGGGGTGTATTTGGTAAAGCCTATATCCAGGGCTTTTTTCGCCGCGTCTATTATGTAGTCCGGAGTGTTGAAATCCGGTTCGCCCGCTCCGAATCCTATCACGGATATGCCCGAGGCTTTCATTTTTTTCGCCTTGGCGGTGATCTCCAACGTCAAAGAAGGTTTAATTTTGCTCGTTCTTTCAGAAATCATAAGTTTACTCCCGTTTATTCGTCGTCCGCGCCTGCCGCTAACCTGTTTTCCCTGTCGGCTATTTCCAGCGCTTCTATCATCTCGTCAAGATCTCCCATCATAAAATTATCTATCGAATACAAGGTAAGTCCTATCCTGTGGTCGGTAATCCTTCCCTGCGGGAAGTTATACGTCCTTATCCTTTCCGAACGGTCGCCCGTACCCACCTGACTTCGCCTGTTTTCCGAATATTCCTTATCCGCCTGCGACTGGTAATACTCGTAAAGCCTGCTCTTTAACACTTTCATGGCTTTCTCTCTGTTCTTCGTTTGGGAACGCTCGTCCTGACAGAGAACCACTATCCCCGTCGGGATATGCGTAAGCCGTATGCATGATTCCGTCTTGTTTATGTGTTGCCCGCCCGCTCCGCTGGAACGCAGGGTATCAACCCGCAAATCCTTTTCGTCGATGCTTATTTCAACGTCCGTCGCTTCCGGCAGAACGGCGACCGTCGCCGTGGAAGTGTGAACTCTTCCCTGCGATTCCGTCTCGGGAACTCTTTGCACCCTGTGCACTCCGCTCTCGAATTTAAGTTTGCTGTACGCTGCCTTTCCGGATATCGAAAACACGACTTCTTTAACGCCGCCGAGTTCGGTGGAATTGTTGTCTATCTCTTCGGTTTTCCATCGTTTTTTCTCGGCGTATTTTACGTACATTTTATAGAGTTCGTAAGCGAAAAGACTCGCTTCTTCCCCGCCCGCGCCCGCACGTATTTCCATTATTACGTTTTTGTCGTCGTCGGGATCTTTCGGAAGTAACAGCATCCTTAATTCGTCGCGTATCTTCTGAAGTTTGTCTTCGCAGGACGATATCTCGTCTTTCATAAGGTCTTTCATTTCCTTATCCTGTTCGGAAACGATATCCTTTTCGAGAACGGTTTTTTCTTCCGATATTTTCTTGTACTCGGAATATTTTTCCACCGTTTCCGACATGTCGGCGAGTTCTTTCGTATATTTCTTCCACTCGTCCATTTTCGAAATAACTTCGGGGTCGGAAACGAGTTCGTTCAGTCTTTCGTAACGTTCGAGCATTTTGTCGAGTTTTTTGAACATTATAACACCGCCTTAACTATTCTCTCCACGTCTTCGTAATCTTTCAGTATTTCGACGGAAGAAAATCCTTTGAACATCTCCGCAACGTCTTTCGCCTCGCCAAAACCGCATTCCGAAAGTATCGTGCCGTTTTCTTTTAAAAAGTTTGCGGCTTCCGAAGATATTTTTCTGTAAAAATCAAGTCCGTCCGCACCGCCGTCCAAAGCGATAACGGGCTCGAAGTCCTTTATTTCCCTTTGAAGTCCGGAAATGTCCCCCGTCTTTATATACGGCGGGTTGGTAACGATAACGTCGAATTTAAGATCACCCAAATTTTCAAAAAGATCGCTTTTTATAAACTCTACGTCCGCACCGCAATCCTTTGCGTTTTCCTTTGCGAGAGAAAGCGCGTCTTCGCTTATATCCGAAGCGTACGTTTTCGCGCCCGATTTTTTATTTATCGCTATCGCAACCGCGCCGCTCCCCGTACAAAGGTCTAATACGACGGAATTTTCGTTTATATATTTCAGAGCGTTTTCTACGAGAAGTTCCGTTTCCGGTCTCGGGATAAGCACCCTTTCGTCTACTTTTATTTTATAACCGTAAAATTCCGCGTCGCCCACGCAGTACCAAAGCGGTCTGCCCGTTACGCGCTCTTTTACGAGTTTTTCTATGCTCATTTGGTTAAGGACCGAAACCAACGCGTCGGAATTTACTTCGTCCCGCTTTATTTTAAGCACGGAACACAGTATCCACTCCGCTTCGGCGTCTTCTTCTACCCCGTTTTCTTTAAGGACGGCCTTTACTTCTTCCAGAACTTCCGCCCGTTTTTTCGGGAAAGCGAATTTCTTCTCTTTTACCGACGCGTCGTTATCCATTTCGATAACGGTAGTAAGGGATTTTATCGCCACTTCCAACATTTTCTCGTCGGGCTCTCTCGTGGTTAAAAGTTGCAACAAAAACCCCGGCACTTTAAGGGGATAAAACACGAAAGACTTTCTGTTTGCCAGAAACCTTAAAAGTTCGTAGGAAAGCCCCGCTACTACCGGCAAAAGCGCGATCTTGCAAAGTATACGCAACGCCCCCCGTATGTCCGTACCGATAAGCGCTTCGAACACGGCGAACACTATAATGCTTATAACGAGCACGAAAACTATGAAAGTCGTGCCGCAACGCGGGTGCACGCGGGTGCAGGTCTTTGCGTTTTCCACGGTAAGGCTGAGCCCCTTTTCGTAGCAGGCTATGGTCTTATGCTCCGCACCGTGATACATAAACGTGCGCCGTATGTCTTTCAATAAGGACACCGCCAGAATATATAGCACGAATATAAGCAGTTTTACCCCGCCTTCGATAAAATTTCTCGCCCATACGCCGAAGGACACGTCGAAAAGACTTTCAAGCGCTTTTCTTATTATCTGCGGCAGAAAAATAAACAAAAGGATCGCGCCGGCAAGCCCTATGATAAGCGCAAGCGCGCTGACTACCGACATAACGTTTATTTTAAGTTTCGCCGCCACCCATTTTTCGAATTTGGAAGGTTCGCCTTCTCCGTACACTTCCGCAGAGCGCATTAAAGTGCTCATACCCGAAGACAGCGAAGTNNCCGAAGTTACAAATGAAACCACCCCTCTTATCAAGGGAAGTCTGAAAAACACGCTTTTTTCTGAAAGCGGCTTTATCCTTTTGCTTTCGGTACGGATAACACCGTCTTCGTCGCGTACGGCGATAGCCTCCGCGGTCTTGCCGCGCATATAAACGCCTTCTATGACCGCCTGCCCGCCGTAGGAAACGCACTTTTTCTTTGCTTTTTTACAGGTTTTTTTCATATATACGGATATAAAAACGGCTTTAAGGGTAAATCTTTCACCTTAAAGCCGCCGAAAAACTTGTTATTTCGCTTTGCTGTATCTCTTGTTGAACTTATCAACACGGCCGCCGGTATCGACTAATTTTTGTTTACCCGTAAAGAAAGGATGACACTTACTGCATATATCAACCTTTATGACGTCAGTTTTTTTGGTCGTGCCGGTTTTAAACGTTTCGCCGCAAGCACAAACCACGGTTACTTCGTGATAATCCGGATGGATACCTTCTTTCATATTACACCTCTATATCGTCGCTCTTTTGATTTACCGCATTATTATAATATATTTTTTGCGTACAGTCAAGTAAATAATTGATGTTTTTAAATATTTCGATTATTTATTACCGGTGATAATCACTTGCTTTTTTATTTTTTTTATAATATAATGTACTATGGTTTGGAAAACCGAACGGAGAAAGTATGAAAGGATATAAACTTATAAAGCCGTTTTATTTGGAAGAAAGCGAATCGGAAGACGTTTCGCCTTCCGGCAACGTATCGAAAGTACGTCTGACGAAATCGCTTATAACTTTATCCGACGTGCTGCGTTATAACGGCGAAATACCTACGGAAAACGTCGTCTTGGGCAGCGTGGGACTCGGCATTTTGAACGAGACTACCAAAAACCTTTTCGATCTGGAAAAAGGCAAACGCACCTATATAGAACCGAGTAGAGAATGCGGTGCGTGCTACAACTGTAAGAAAGGCGATTTCAACAAGTGTTCCGACGTGCAGATAGCGGGCGAAGATTACGACGGGTTTTTGTGCGATTTCGCTATCGCTAACACCGATAAACTTTTCGTACTTCCCGACAGCGTGTCGGATACCGAAGCGCTTTTTATCAATCATATTTCCCTTGCGGTGTCGCTGTTCGATAAACTGAACATTCAGAAAGGCGATTACGTTTCAGTCATAGGGGCAAACAATTTCGGCAATATATTCGCGCAACTTCTCATCTACTATCAGGCGGTACCTATCGTTATGACGCTCGACGAAGAATCGGTAGTTTCCGCAAAAAAATCGGGCATCTACTACGTTTTAGGTCCCAACGACAACTGGCAGAAGGAAGTTTACGCCATAACCGGCGGCAGAATGACCGACAAAGTGGCGTATATCGCCGACTGTAACATCCCCGTCGTCAAAGCGTTTTCTCTGGCGTCTTTCGGCGGAGCAATCGCGTTCACGGGATTTTCGGGGAAAACGGGTTCTGTTTCCTTTATGCAGGCGGTCAAAAAACAACTCGACGTGCATTGTATCAACAACGATTCCCGCTACACCGCCGCAAGTATCAATCTTATAGCGAACAAGGCGATAAACTTTGCAAATCTTAAAGTAAATACCTGCGCTTACAAATCCGTTCCGGAAGTCTTCAAAAAACTCAACGAAGAACTCGAAAAGACCGGCAAGATAAACGAAACCGTGGTAACTCTCGTGTAAAAGCGTTTCGTGTTCGGTAAGCGCCGCCCTTTCAAGGGCGGTTTTATTTTGACTTGTAGTAGAGTCTGCAATGGCAGAACCCTTCGAATTCGGGGTCGGCTATCTGCTCTCTGAATTCTTTGCACATACAGACGGTATCTTCGTTTTTAACTATCCTGCAAGGACAGTAGCCGTCTTTTCTTTTCAGCCCTTCCCTTATCGCGGCTACGACTTTTTCGTCGGGATTGAAAATAATTTTCATAAAACACCTCCTTTCAATTATACCTTAAAAACACGCCTTTTGCAAATTTTTAAGATATCGGATTATTTTTTAAAAACGATTGATTATATTTCCCGTAAATGTTATAATTTATAGCGTTTGGTGAAAGATCTCGTTTTTTATGCGGAGTAATTATGTATAACGTTCTTATAATCGGCGCGGGTCCGGGCGGAATATTCGCCGCGTACGAACTCGTAAAAAAGAATAAAGACTTAAAAGTCGCCGTATTCGACGAAGGGCATTCTCTCGAAAAGAGAATATGCCCTATCGACGGTAAAAAAATAAAGTCCTGTATCAACTGCAATCCCTGCTCCATTATGTCGGGATTCGGCGGCGCGGGCGCGTTTTCCGACGGAAAATACAACATAACTAACGATTTCGGCGGAAGTCTTCACGAGCACATAGGCAAAAGCACGGCGATAAGCCTTATGCATTACGTCGACGATATAAATATGTCTTACGGCGGCGAAGGCACTAAAATGTATTCTACCGCGGGGTCTCGTCTCAAAAAAATATGCTTACAGAATAAGCTTAATCTTTTGGAAGCAAAAGTGAGGCATCTCGGTACGGACAAAAATTTCGTGGTTTTGCAAAACCTGTACGACTTCTTAAAGGACAAGGTAGATTTTTATTTCGACACCCCCGTTACCGACGTCGTAAAAAACGAGAACGGCTATACGATAATAGCCAAAAACGGCGAATTTTTATGTGATAAATGCATTATTTCCGTAGGTAGAAGCGGAAGTAAATGGATAGAAAAAATATGTAAGAAATTACATATCCCCACAAAATCCAACCGCGTGGATATAGGCGTCAGAGTAGAACTTCCCGCGGAGATATTCGCCAACATCACCGACGAACTTTACGAAAGTAAGATAGTTTATAGGACCGAAAAATTTGAGGACGCCGTCAGGACTTTCTGTATGAATCCCAA
>DBVR01000047.1:0-134 GCA_002308755.1 Christensenella sp. UBA1259 | reverse complement strand
AACATGCTTGGCGGCGGAGTCATAGTCCAACGCTTCGGCGACCTTATGAAAGGCAGGAGAAGTACCGAAAAGCGTATTGCGGAAGGCGTGGTTGTGCCCACACTTTCGGCAACGCCCGGCGATCTCAGTCTGGT
>DBVR01000008.1 GCA_002308755.1 Christensenella sp. UBA1259 | reverse complement strand
GATGAAAACTGGGGTATGCTTGATCTCATGAGCAGCACGACTAAATACAGAATGATAGTCGGTATAAGTTTGTGGGAAGACGACGGAGACAGCGTAAGTTTTGGTGTTGAGATTGCGATCATCGATCTTGATGCGAACACAGTTGTATTTGAATGCAACTTTGCACCTGTAAGTGGTAACGTATCGGTTGAGACGCTTGGGACGACGGGCAAGATAGAATTATTCGGCGTATACGGAAAGAGCATTACTCTCGACAAGATCTACGCAATAGAAGAAGATACTACGCTTGCTGCAGTTATCACGAAGTATACTCCTGCGTAAGATGGAAGGCGTGTTTAGCGGAAATTAGTTTTTGTTAAACGCAAATAGCAAATCAAAAGGCAAGGGCGAACAAAATCGCCCTTGCCGGATGATATAAAAATTAGGAGATTTGGCATGGCAAGTAAAATATCACCTTTGAAAGAGTATAAAAAATCGAACGGATTGAAATTCAAATTTTGGTCATCTACGCCTACCGATGGCATATGGACGCTTGACAATATTGTCTATTATGAAGGACAGGATTTTAGAACTTACGAAAAATATGCGGAATATAAAGCCGCAGGATTTAATATGGCGCATCTCGGCAATACCGTTTTGGCGCATCAGCTTGAGATCGGTAAACCAGAGCCTATAACAAAGGAACAGTTTTTACAAAAAAACCTAAAAGCCCTACAGGCTGTAAATGAAGTTGGCTTTGATGAAATATGTATTTCCGATTATCGTTTCACAAATATTCTTTCTCGTAAAGAGGGAGGTCTTATCGGAGAAGGGAAACTTTTTGCCACAGAAAAAGATCTCGATGCGTTTATTGCCGAATGTGTGTCTTGGTATAAAGATTTAGATGGTATAAATTCTATCTGTATAGGCGATGAACCTACGTGGTGGGGATTGGAATCTTTCGGACAGGTTTTTAAATCTGTCGGCAGAGTTTGCCCAGATAAGAAACGCTTCTATAATTTTTTTACGTGCGGCGACAATGAAGACGCTATCGGCCCTATAGTTCAAAAGGAAGGTCAGACGAGATGGGACGCGGCGAAAGAACAGTATGTTAGATATATTAATAAGGCACTCGACTGCATGGGTGAAGGGGCGGATTATATCTGTTTTGATGCCTATCCTATACTTACCGATTATGTTTCTTGGGGATATATTCCTGCTTTGCAAATAATTGCCGATATCGCAAAAAAAAGGAATCTTGCGCTTCACGCTTGGACTCAAACCTTTGAAATGGTGCATTATGGTATGGCACTGTATAGAAAGGTCAAAAAAGCCGACGCTTACTGGCTCAATAATTTGTTGCTCGGCTTCGGCGTTAAGGCGATAGGCTATTATCTTTACGTTACGAGCAACGAAAACCAAACGAAAGGCGAAACTTACATAGACGGATCGTCTTTCCTTACTCGCAAGCACGAAAAAACAGACGTTTATTATTTTATGCAACAGATTATGAAGGAAGATCAGGCGTTTGCGCCCGTTATTCTCAACTTCGATTATCAGGGTAGCAAAAGTTTTACTTGGCAATATTGCTATCTTGATAAACAACAGATTAGACTCGTCGATAATTCTTACGATTTCAAAAAACTTATCGGCGTTGACTTTCATCAGGGTTGCCAAGGATGTCTTATGGCGACCGAACTTTACGATAAAGCGAAAAATCATTATATGTATATGATAATGAATGCGTTAGATCCTGCGAACGATCCCGAGATAACATCACAGGAATTCACTGTTACTTTCGCTAACGATTGTGATAACGCCGCCGTGTATTTTTATGGGGTAGGGAAAGACGTACCACTTGCTAATCATTCGCTTTGTGTTACTCTTAAAGCCGGCGAAGCGGTTTTCGTTATACCGTATTGATTGTTTTTATATACTAAAAAGGTCAAGGAGATTTTTATGAAAAAAAGGTTTTTATCTTTATTTGTTATGTGTTTTTGTTTGTTTTCGGCGGTTTTCGGCGTTTCTTGTAATAAAGAGGAAGAATCAAAAACTCCACCCGAATATTCTCAAAACAGTGCATTGAAATTTCAGTTTTGGAGCGATGCACCCACCGACGGTATTTATAGGATAGACGGAGTAGAGTATTACACGGGTAAGGACTACCGTACAGAAGAACAGTATTAAATTTTTAAGGATGCAGGCTTTAATATCTTGCATCTTAGCAGTACTGTAAGAGCGGATAATGTTTATAGTAAAGAAGATTATGATGCTCAAAATCTTGCCGCCCTTACAGCCGCTAATAATGTCGGTTTCGATCAGATTGTTATTTCCGATTGGCGTTATGCGGCGGCTTTATCGAGAACCCCCGGCGGTCTTATAGGAAAAAACAAAAAGTTTGCCGATGAAGCGGCATTAGACGCTTATATTTCAAATTGCATTTCTTGGTATAAGGATATAGAAGGTGTAAACGCTGTTAATGTTGGCGATGAACCGTGTTACGACCATCTTGAATCTTTTGGACAGGTATATCAATCTTTAGGCAGAGTTTGGCCTGAAGCGCAAAGGTTTTATAATTTTTTTGCATGTGGCGACAATGAAGACGCTATCGGACCTATCGTCCAGAGAGAAGGACAATTGAGATTCGATGCAGTTAAAGAACAGTATGAAAGATACCTAAATAAAGCGATAGAATGCATGGGGGATATTCCATATATTCGATTTGATTCTTATCCTTTGCAACCTTCTGGTATTAGTTATGGTTATATTCCCACTTTGCAGATAGCCGCTAAGGTTTGTAAGCAAAATGGCATGGAGTTGCATGTTTATTTACCGGCGATGGAAATGTATAATGGTTCTAATCTTACATATCGTAAACTTACTGTCAAAGATGTTCAATATCTTAATAATATGACACTCGGTTTTGGTGCGAGCGCTCTCGGCTGTTGGACTTATTTTACTCCTGATGACGCTAATGGCGAATATTTCGTTGATGGTTCGTCTTTAGTGACGCGCCGTTGCGAAAAGACGGAAATTTATGATTATTATCAAGATAGATTTGCCAAGGATCAGGATTTTGCATCTGTTATTTTGAATTTTTCATATCGCGGTTCGCGTACTTACAGTGTGCCTAATTCGTCTATCGGTACAAAACAGGTAAGTGTTGCAGATAATACCTTTGTGTTAAAGGCAATTTCGGATGTGTCTATTGACAAGGAATGTGCCGTTGTAACAGAATTATACGATACTGCTAAACGTAATTATATGTATATGATTATGAACGCTGTTGATCCGCAGGTCAAGGGCAGTAAAGCATATCAGACGACGACCGTTACGTTTGAAGATAAATATACTCACGTTCTCATCTATAAGAATGCTATCAACGAACCCTATTCGGTCAAACTCAATAAACATAAACTCGAAATAGAACAGACTGCAGGCGAAGCGGTGTTCGTGATACCCTATTGATTTTATCGGATAATTCTAAAAAGGAATATTGGGCAAACAATTATTTATAGTATTATTGACTTGTTTTTTAATTTTACTATATCAATTTATACTGTTGTTAACAAGGTTGTGTACTGTAAATTGTCTATTGTCTTACGACGGGAAAAACACTTCATCAAAGGATAAATGTATTAGTATTCGTGTAGAATAATGTATTATTTGGGAATTGACGTTGGTGGAACTTCCGTCAAGGGCGGATTGGTTTCGGAAGACGGACAAATAATTTATAAATGTTCGTCAGGAATTTTCTTACACGCGATAGATTCTGTCGATCGCGTGTTTTTCCGTACTCGTCGGGCACAAGGCTTTATTTATAAATAAAGCGGATTTCAAAATGAATAAAAGAACAATTAAAAACAGGAGATAAAAAACGATGAAGATATTTGACGGACATTTACACACTTTCAGGTTCAAAGTACCCGTGCGGGAATCCATAGGGCTGTATAAGCGTCAATTCGAGCGTTTCGGCATCGAAAAGATGGCGTTTTTAGCGTTGCCTTGCGACGCTGTTCCCGGGCGCATCGAATGGGATAAGACCGATCTTTCGGACAATATCCGCGCTATGTATTTCAAAGGAGTGTTCAGTCCGAACGGATACGCTTATGCCGGCTTGGAATATAAGGGGCTTGACGTTAAGGATAAAAAGGCGGTAGCGGAAGATCTTTTAAGGCAGGTAAAAGAATATAAGCGCGTCGGCTACGACGGTATGAAGATGTATGAAGGGCATCCGAACCACCGAAAACTTTTGGGCTATTCTCTTGACGACGAGATATTCGATCCTTATTACGATTATTGCGAAAAGGAAGGATTTCCTATAATAATGCACCTTGCAAATCCCCCGTATATGTGGGATAAAGACAAAGTGAGCGATTATTGGAAAGCAAGGGGATGTTATTTTGATGAAACGTATCCGCCGTTCGCTCGATTTCACGAAGAGATAATAAAGCGGCTTACAAAAAATCCGGAACTCAGATTTTCGCTTGCGCACTGGGGTTTTCTTACTTTTGATAAAACGGCTATGGAAAAGTTTATGAGTTTCGAGAACACCATGCTTGACGTTACACCGGGCGGCGAAACGTTTTATGAAATGTATAGCGATTTAGAATATTGGCTCGCATTTTTAGAGAAGTATGCCGATAGGATAACTTATGGGACGGATACCTACAACTTCGAGTATGATAACGAAGAAAACTGGGTAAGGAACACGGGTAACAGACCGAATTTAGTTCAGAATTTCTTTTTGACAGAAAAAGAATTCGATTATATAGGAACGAAATTTAAGGGCATAGGGCTTAAAAAAGAGTGTTGTCAAAAGATATTTTACGATAATCTTTGCAATTTGCTCAAAGAGCCGAAAGCGATAGATTACGATCATTTTATCGCGAAATGCGAAAAACTTTTGCAAGCCGCAGACGCCGAAAGTTTGGACAGATATAATCTGTGGTGTATGAAAAACGATTTTGAATCGATGAAAAAAGGGACGTTCGTATATGATAAAAAGTTTTAACGAAAAGAAAGGTGTGGTATATAATCCCTACATAGGATTTACGAGTTTTCAGCATTTCAGGGGCGAAAAATTATATTCGGATTGTATAACGGGAAGAGACGGAGTAGCGGGCTGTGAGACCGAGAGTTACGAGTGTTATCCCGTAACGGAAGGCGTAG
Organism: Christensenella sp. UBA1259; assembly: GCA_002308755.1. Lineage (GTDB taxonomy): Bacteria > Bacillota > Clostridia > Christensenellales > Borkfalkiaceae > UBA1259. The sequence continues at coordinate 4,864 of DBVR01000008.1, read as the reverse complement.
AAGAAAAAGGCAGAGAGCAGGGATATTATCCCGATACGACCGTCGCTTACATAAGAATTTTATGGAAGGAATTCGAGCCCAAACAAGATGTTTATAATTATGGTATTATTCAAGACATTTTAGATAAAGCAAAAGAAAAGGGACAAACGGTAATGTTCAGGTTAATGCCGCATTCGACGTGTGAAAGAGATGACGTTCCCGACTGGCTGAAAAATTTGATTCCCTGTCCGAAAAGACCGGAAGGGATGCGCGTAAAAGATTCTCCGACCGACCCGCTTTATTTGGAATTGTTCGGTAAAGCGATAAAAAAAATAGGCGAAAGGTTCGATAAAGACGAAACGCTCGATTGCATGGACGTATCTTTGGGCGGTTCTTGGGGCGAAGGTTCGCAAGAGTTCAGCGAAGAAGAAGAGAAAAAGTTGATGGATATATACATTGACTATTTCCCCAACACGAAACTTATAGGGCAATGCGGGAATCCTAAAATGCTTAACTATATAGCGACAAAACGCGCGGTAGGTTGGCGTTCGGACGGAACGGGAAATCCGCGGCACACGCATATTTGGTTTCCGAGTTATTATCCGAACGTTAAAAACGAGCATTGGAAAACCGCGCCTATTTCGTTTGAAAGTTATTGGTGGATAAGCGAGTGGGTGCGTCAGAAATGGGATATAGACGAAGTAATAGAATTTACTTTATCCCATCATATAAGTACGTTTAACAATAAATCGTTCCCTATTCAATACGAACTTAAAGATAAAATAGAAAAGTGGCTTGAAAAAATGGGCTATCGTTTCGTAATACGCGAAATAGAATATCCCGAGAGCGTAAAGGCGGGGGATACCCTTAAAATAAAATTGAAGGTCGACAACAAGGGGGTTGCCCCGATATATAACAAATTGCCGCTTAGAATACGTCTGAAAGGCGAAACGGTCAAGGAATACGAAACCGACGTCGATATTACTAAATGGTTGCCGGGAGAGCATAACGAAACGATCGAAATGCTTTTGCCTGCGGACATAATAAAGGGCGAATATATTTTGCAGGCGGGAATAGGCGGAAACGGCAAGCCGAGCGTCGTATTTGCGACAGAAGCGGAATGCGACGGGAATTATATAAATTTGGCGAACATAACGATCGGTTGAAAAATTATGTGGAACGGAAAGAAAAAAGCAGTAACATTCAGTTTTGACGACGGCGTAAGACAGGATATAAGAGTTATAAGGATTCTCGATAAATACGGGCTTAAAGGCACGTTCAATTTGAATTCCGCAAAATTCGGGACGAAAAATCCTTATGAACCTTACGGAAAAACGGTCGAAAGAGAAGTAATAGAGCCGTGGGAAGTAAAAGAAATATATAAAGATCACGAAGTAGCGGCCCACACGCTCGGGCACTTTAATCTTACCGTGCTTCCTGACAGTTGCGTCATATGGCAAGTGGAAGAAGACAGAAAAAATCTTGAAAGGCTTACGGGAAAAGAAGTTCGGTGTATGGCATATCCTTGCGGCGGCGTAAATAACGACGAAAGGGTATCAAAAGTCATAAAAGATAATACGGCGATAAAGTTTGCAAGGACGATAACGTCGACTTACGCTTTTGATATACAAAAAAATTTATTGCGATTTGATCCGACGCTGCATTTCGGAGATGAAAGATCGTTTGAACTTGCGGAGAAATTCGTTGCATTAAAAGCGGACGTGCCGAAATTGTTTTATATATGGGGACACTCTTATGAGTTAGACGCGACGGACGGCGCATGGGAAAGATTTGAAGAGTTTTGCAAATTCATATCCGGTAAAACCGATATTTTCTACGGAACGAACGGGGAAGTTCTATTGAATGAGAAAGTATAACGTAAAAGACTTCGGCGCAGCGGCGGACGGAAAAACCTTGAATACAAAAGCGGTGCAAAGTGTGATAGACTTTTGCCATAAAGCTGGCGGGGGAACGGTGTTTTTCCCAAAAGGGGAGTACGTTTTATCCACCGTTTTTTTGAAAAGCAATATAAAGATAGAACTCGCAAACGACGCGATAATTTACGGTAGCGAAAATTTTTACGATTATTGTCCGGACGAAAAGGTTGAGTACCCTTTGTATCAAGACGCATCGCACAGTTTCTTTCACTGTTCCCTGTTCGTCGGCATAGACTGCGAGAACATATCTTTGACGGGCAGAGGAACGATAGATATGCGCTCTTGCTGGGACGAAGACAACGTCAGGAACATAGTCCATCGCGGAGCGAAGTGTATTGCGCTTAAAAATTGCAAAAACGTTGCTATAAGTCATTTAACCATATTAAACGCCACCGATCTTGCTGTATATTTTGCAGGTTGCGAGTGCGTAGATATATCTGATATAAAAATGAGAACGTATATCGACGGCATTTCGCCCGACAATTCTAAAAATGTGTGTATACACGATTGCGATTTAGAAACAGGCGACGATGCGATAGTGTTCAAAAGTTCGTATACGTTAAATAAGATAGATTATTGTAAAAATATAATGGTAAGAGATTGCAGATTAAAGAGTCGTTGCAATGCTATAAAGTTCGGTACGGAAACAAACGGAGGATTTTACGATATAGATATACGGAACTGTTATATCTACGAAACGAGAATAACGGGTATAGCGATAGAAAGCGTGGATGGCGCGATAGTAGACGGAATAACGATAAAAGATATAAAAATGGTAAATGTTAACGCGCCTTTATTCATACATCTCGGCAGGCGCTTGCGCGGACCGAAAGGCAGAGAGATTGGGCGCATAAGGAATATAACGCTCGAAAACATAACGGCGGAAGGACCTTATGAGCCATACGAAACGATAGCGTGGAATTACAACAGTTTTAAAGCGGGCGACAACCTGCAGGATCCCAAAGTATTCGGCGTCGCGGAAAGTTTCGACGGGGCGAAGAGAACGGATGATTGGCAGATGACAAGTAATATTTGCGGACTATTAGAAAGTCCGCTTGAAAATATTACTTTAAAGAACATAGAACTTAAACTTGATGGCGGGGTGACAGAATATAAAAAAGAAGTTTCTGAAGATGCGCTGGATTACCCCGAAGTATACGTATACGGTAGGATATTACCAGCAAAGGGGATATATTTCAGGCACATAAAGGGATTAACTTTGGATAATGTGAGAGTTGAAACCCGTCGTTCCGATAAAAGAAAAGATTTTGTTTTTAAGGATATTTCGTAATTTAAATATAACATTAAAGGGGAATACCGTGTTAAATAAAACTAAAATATTTTTTTTGATATAATCATTGCTATTGTTCAATGGCGTAAAAAATATTCGGCAAGTACCGCCTACATTAAGAAGCGGAAAGCATGAACACGTATTTGCAAGTTAAAACAATCGGTAATACAGAATATAAAGTATCCGGAAATTGCGATATGCTATTGACAGTATAATGTTGTTTAATTTTGCCAGACGGATAGGCATGTCTGTTTGTCTTATGTTCTCCAAGGTTTAAGCGGGGGCTTTTGCCCCCGCTTAAACTATAGTTAAAATTTAATTTTCTACCGATACTGCGTTATAAAGAGAACGAAGTTTATTTCAGGATACCTTCCTTATAAGAAACGCCGAAGCGTTCGGCAAGCATTTTAAGTTGGTCGTCGGTGATGGTGTTTTTTCTGGGCAAGTGTGCGGTAAGCATATATATACTCGCCGCCTTTTCCACGGTCTCTATAAGTCCGAAAGTTTCGTCGAGAGTCTTGCCCGCGCCGTAGATACCGTGTAAAGCCCATACTACCACGCGGCTTTCTTTCATTTTTTCCGCGGTGGCGACGCCTATTTCGTTAGTGCCGCAAAGCATCCAAGGCAAAACTTCCACGCCGTCGGGGAATACCACTATACACTCGGTACTCATTTGCCATAAAGTATGCGTGAACTCTTTGGTGTCGAGATCGTGAACGTAGGTCATGGCGAGAATATTCGTGGGGTGTGTGTGCATTATAACGCGGTTTTCCGCGTCGGCTTTAAGGCGAACTGTATGACTCATAAGGTGTGCGGGCAATTCGCTGGTAAATTTTCCGCCGCCTTCGTATCCCCATATAAGTTCGGCGTTCTGTCCGTCCGAAGAAATGCGCATAAGCCCGAGATTTTCTTCGGGGCAGGCTTTTACGTTCTTGAAATACTTGCCCGTGCCCGTTACGAGAAAGTATTTCCCGACAAGTTCTTTTGCGTCGAATCCGAGCGGGATAACGCGAATCACTTTAGCGGGGTTGAAATATTTTTTGACTTCCGTTTCGGGAATCATGTAACTGATATTCCCGCCGTTGCGTTCGTCCCAGCCCAAGCGGTACATATTGTCTGCGGTATCGCACATCTCCTTTATGAAGGGTACTTCGTTGATTTTCATTTTTTATCCTCTCTTTATAAGCACGTCGTTTTCGTAATTTTTTATTTCTTCGAACCAGTTTTCATACTGTTTACAGCGGGCGATATATTCGTCCCACACGGCGGTAAACGGCAGGGTTTTAATGCGTTCGTTAAGCACCATAAGTTGCGTGAAATCGGCTTTGTCCTGAAGCGTACGGAGCGTGTCGTAGGGTTGTAAAGCCGCCCACAAAAGCGCCTTACGCATATTGCGTGCGCCGACTATCCATGCGGCAAGACGGTTTATACTCGCGTCGAAGTAGTCGAGACCGATAAGAACTTTATCCGTTGCGTCGTTGCGTAGGATTTCTTTCGCGATTTCTTTCAGTTCATCGTCGAGTATTACGACGTGGTCGCTGTCCCACCTTACGCCGCGGGTAACGTGCAGAGCCACCTTGTCGTAAAACGCGAGTAACGACGGTATTTTATCCGAAACGTATTCGAGCGGGTGATAGTGCCCGTTATCGAGCAAACA
>DBVR01000007.1:45059-72996 GCA_002308755.1 Christensenella sp. UBA1259 | reverse complement strand
TGCGCGCCGTCATATACATCGGGATTAGCTGAATTGACTATTACATTATAATCACCGGTAACGTTCTCACTTAACGTAATCATACCTGATTTGGTCTCTTGCGCAGACTTATCAACCTCAATATCAACTTTTACCGTCGGGTTCGAAGAACTGCCTGCCGCCGGTAACATATTTTTACCGCGGATATCGGCATTAATCCCCATACGCATAATCGCATCTTCGCTGATGGTCAAATCTTCGAAGTTCTCCGCTTTCTGATTAAAGGTCACTTCACCTTCCCCGAACCCTAATACGTTGATATTATAGAACGCACCATCAATATCATCATTAAACGTAATTATACCTTTATTTTCTCCTGATAAATTGAGGTTTATAATATCTGACGTTGCTCCTGCCATATAAATGGCGTTCGATTCGCCATTTACGGTATTACCTTCAAACAACGATGTACCGTTATCTGCAGTGACGAGTAAATTTTTAGTTGAATAAATCGCACCGCCGCGGGAATTTTCGTTACCGATAACGGTATTATCGATAAAATCGGAGTTTATAATATTAGTAATTGTACTGATGTTATAAATAGCTCCGCCACGCGCGTAGTTGTTTTCACTGATTGCCGAGTTATTCTTATATGTACCGGATAAATTTCCCAAACCGAGAGAGTAAGTTTCATCATAATAACTGTTAGCAATTGCTCCACCGTAAGCTCCGCCGTTGACAGCTTTGGCTTGATTATCAATAAAATCTCCGGTAATATCACCAATCTTTGAATAATTCATAATTGCGCCACCGCGTCCAATTCCTGTGGCCAAAGATTCGGCACGATTATTCTTAAAATCTCCGACAATACTGTCGATGGAAGCTGCAGCATTATTATTTATCGCTCCGCCACTTCCATGCCCGTTACTTTTAACATAATTATTAGTAAAATTGCTTTCAACCTTGCCGACAGTTCCGGTGTTTACGGTAAACGCGCCGCCAGAGGCATTTCCTCCTGCCGCTACAGCATAATTTCCGTTGAAATCTCCAATCACCTCGCCGGTATAAGAGTTTTTTGCAAACTGTATAGCCCCACCTGATGCTTGACTTGCTCCTTGGGTATTGTCAACGTAGTTTTCATTAAAATCAGCAACTATTCTTGTGATTTTTGCAGAGGTGGAAATAGCTCCTCCATTCGCTCCTACCCCACTTGCGTTTTGTGAAGAAGTCACATGATTACCGGTAAATTCAACATTTACAATCTCGCCGATGGTACCACTGGCAGATATTGCTGCACCTTGTGCATAACTTACGGTATCAATGTAATTATTAATAAATTTGCTGTCTGCAATCTTTCCGATATATCCTTTTGCTATTTCATCATCATTGTAAACGTTCATAATAGCCCCGCCGGTAGAAACAGCGGAAACCGATTCTGTAGATGTATGGTTTCCCTCGAATACACAACTGGAAATTTCACCAATATAGTTGTAATTATCCAATGCTGCACCACTGGCATGATAGTTATCGGTTGATTCCTGCGAACCTGTGCGATAAATTGCGTTATTTCTAAAAACAGCATTGGTTATTTTATCAATTACACCTCCTGCATTATTATCAATGGCAAGACCGTGTGCTCCGCCGGTTTTATCAACTTCACTGGTCATGGAATTATTTTCAAACAATACATTATCAATTGTATGGATAGTTGCATAACTGTTCAAAATTACTCCTCCGTGTGGAGCACCTACAGTTGAAAATGAAAAGTTATTTGTAAAAGAAACATTCTGAATGAGGTCAATAACAGCATCGTTTGATGCGGCACTTGTTTGTTTCCCGTTCAAAATTACTCCGCCCCATAATGAAGTTCCGTTACTCTGCGCATAATTAGAATCAAAAGTAGAATTTGTTATTGCTGTAATATGGGAATTGTGATTTCTGATAATGCCGCCGATATAAGAATCAGTTGTTGTAGTATTGTTTTCCTTAAATATGACATTATCAATTGCTATTGTTCCATTGTTTACAATATTAAAAGCCGTGTCTGTCCACGAACTCTCACCGGTAGTCCCAATATTCTTAAAAATGACGGTTTGATCTTGACCGATTGTAACGCCATTTCCACCGTTAAGGTCTATTTCTCCTCCGTTCATGTCCAAGATAACATCGGCATTAGCATCGGTCAATTTTACTAATAAAGCATCATAAGAATTTACGGTCTCAGCAGCAACTGCTAAAGTGCTCAAAGAAGTTCCCGTTAAAAGGATGCTAACAGTTTGCAATAACTTATTCATCGTTCCTCCCAAAATAGATAACTACAATAAATGTAGCACTTAACCATTTAAAAAAACGTTAAATACAATTTTGAGACGATGCTTTTTAATTTAATTTACGGGTTTAACATGCCAAATTTTCTTAGCGTAATCCATTACTGCACGATCACTCGAAAATCTTCCAATTCTTGCTACATTCAAAATAGCTTTTTTAGCCCACTTTTTCTTGTTTTTATAATCGCTTTCAGCTCTATGCAATATATCATTGAATTCCTCTAAATCCGCCAATACCATAAAATAATCTCGAGCCAATAATTCCTCAAAAATCATTTTAAACAGCAGAACATAATCTTTTTCACAAAACATGTTGGAGTTTAGAGTATTCATAATCCTCTTAACATAGTCTGATTGGTCATAAATGTCATGAGGACGATAAGAGTTCGTATGTCTCATATTAACAATTTCCTCATCTCTCAGACCGAAAAGATAAAAATTATCCTCTCCCACAGCTTCTCTTATTTCAATATTAGCCCCATCATACGTACCTACTGTTAACGCCCCATTTAGAGCGAATTTCATATTACCTGTACCAGATGCTTCAAAACCGGCTGTCGAGTTTTGGATACTTATATCGGCCGCCGGAATCAAAAGTTCTGCAAGAGAAACTTTATAATCCGGTACAAAAACAACCTTAATCATATCATTTACTCTTGAGTCATGATTTATCACATCGGCAACGTTGTTAATCAGCTTAATAACCATCTTGGCCACACTGTATGACGGTGCAGCTTTTCCTGCAAATATGTACGTTTTCGGCAATGCCGGATAAACATTATCTTTTATAATCGATAAATAATCACCGATCACTTGTAAAATAGTCATCAGTTGTCGCTTATATTCATGTATACGTTTGGCCTGAATAATGAAGATACTTTTCGGATTGACCACAATCCCTGTTGATTTCAAAATTTTTTTTGCCAGTTTTTCTTTATTTTGTTGTTTTATTTGCATAAATTCTTTTGCAAAACTGCTATCATCGGCAAAATTTTCCAAATCCCGTAGCAAATCCAATTTTGTAACCCAATTATCTCCTATTTTTGACGTAATTAGATTTGAAAGCTCGGTATTTGCATGATACAACCAACGACGAGGAGTTATTCCGTTTGTAACATTAATAAACTTTTCCGGCCATAATTCATAAAATTCAGGAACCAAACGGGTTTTAAGCAACTCAGAATGCAGTTTTGCAACACCGTTAACCTTAAACGATCCGACAATCGAAAGATTTGCCATTTTAATGATTTGATTGTCACCATCGCCTGATACAATCGAAACTCTATCAAGTTTATAAGAATTATCTCCGAACTTGTTTCGCGCAAATTCCATAAAGCGCCGATTTATTTCATAAATAATCTGTAAATGGCGCGGAAGCATATTTCCTAGCATTCTTGCATTCCACGTTTCTAAAGCTTCCGGTAGTAATGTATGGTTAGTATAAGCAAATATCTGAGTTGTAATTTCCCAGGCAACATCCCACGATTGACCATAGACATCAATCAATTGATGCATCATTTCCGGAATTCCTAAAGCTGGATGCGTATCATTCAGCTGAATACAAATAAACTGCGGCATTTTATGAAAATCATTACTCTTTTCCAAAAATCTGCGAATGATATCCTGTATAGCACAAGAAACAAAGAAGTATTGTTGTTTTAAACGTAATTCCTTACCTGATTCAACCGCGTCAGACGGATATAATACTTTTGATACGGTTTCGCTCTCTATCTTATCGCGCAGAGCCTCAATATATCCCCCCTTATTAAAAATGTTAATATTGAGCTGCTCATCACCTTCCGCAGAGAACAATCGTAAATAATTAACCGATTTACCATTGTATCCTACAATTGGAAAATCGAAAGGAATACCATAAATAGGACGAGTATTTTTCCATATAAACACAGGCTCTCCGGTAACATTATTAATGGTTGTTTCAACCTCTCCATACAAAGGTATCGTCACTTTACGGTCGTTTCTTGCAAACTGCCACGGAGAATTTTCTCCGTCCCAACTGTCAGCATGTTCCACCTGATATCCGTTTTCAAACTTTTGCTTGAACAAACCATATTCATAGTTTATTCCGTAACCAAACCCCGGAATTCCGAGTGAAGCCATTGAATCCAAATAGCATGCAGCCAGTCTTCCCAGGCCGCCGTTTCCAAGAGCAGGGTCATACTCTGTATCAAAAATCTCCTCCATATTTTTCCATGGCCAACCATCAATTTTTATACTGTTTAAGGCCTCAAACAAACCAAGATTATGCAGATTATTCTCTAAGGAGCGACCGATTAAATACTCTACAGATAAATAATAGATTCGTTTGGCATTACTGTGATTATAACGGGCAATTGTTCTATACATCTGATCCATTGCAAATTCACGCACGGCAAGCGAAATTGCTTTCAAAGCTTCTTCCTTAGTAATTTCACAAACACGCTTGCCAATGAAATAATTTATATAATGCTCAATCGACAGTTTTAACCTAGCTTTATCAATTTCGCTCAAAATCACAGAGTTATGTTTTGCCATTTTTTCCTCGCCAGTTTATAAATCATTGTTCGCAGTCTATACAAAAATTGTTTGAAATATCGTTAACATCATTTGTAATTTTCTAATTGCAATCATTTAAAAAAGTAATATAATCGCCACAGTTTGATTTGTAAGAGGTGTTTATATGAAAAGTTATACACTCCCGATAATTTTGATGGGGGTTTTGGCATGCTCAACCGTCAGGGCTGAAACCGTATTTGAAGCTTTAGCTGAGGCCTATCGCACTAATCCTGACTTACAGGCTCAACGTGCATATTTGCGTTCGGTTGATGAAAATGTTTCTATCGCCAAATCAGGATATCGTCCAACTATCGCATTGACCGGACAATATACCGATTCTAATACGGATAGCAATCGCAACCCGTCTGAAGACGGCAGGACTTCTCAGGCACTTGGCGCTACGATAAGCCAACCGCTCTTTTCAGGCTTTTCAACTGTTAACTCTGTCAAGTCTGCCGACAAAGCTGTCCGTGCAGAGCAATATAACCTCTCTAACTATGAGCAAACAATTTTCCTGAGTGCATCTGAGGCCTACCTCAATGTAGTTCGCGATGAAGCGATTGTCGATTTACAAAAAAATAACGAGAAACTGCTGAAAAAACAGCTGGATGAAACGCGAGAACGTTTTAATGTCGGCGAACTTACCCGAACTGATGTCGCGCAAGCCAAGTCAAGCTATTCTCAGGCAATTGCTAGCCGTATCAGTGCCGAAGGGACACTTGAAGTTTCAAAGGCGGTTTACAAACAAGTTATCGGTAAAGATCCGACTAATTTAACCGAACCGACCAATATTCATACATTTCTGCCGGCAACATTTGACCGCGCTTTAAGCTATACTTTAGACAACAATTTTGGGGTGTTGCAAGCTAAAGAAGTGCTTAACTCTAAAGAATATGCGGTAAAAGCTAATTATGGCTCACTTGCTCCGCAAATTGCGGCTACCGGGAGCGCTACCAAATCAAAAGCAAACTCCAAACACCATGGCGACCCGAACACTACCATTGATGATATCACTTGGGGAATTAATGCGTCAGTTCCTTTATACGATGCCGGAGAAAATCGGGCTCGTATTCGTCAGAGTAAATATGCCAAATGGCAGGCGCAAGAGCAGGTTGCCAGCGCCAAGCGTGCTGCTGTATCATCTGTTACCGGCAGTTGGGAATCAATGGTCGCTTATGACGCACAAATAAAAGCCCTTATTGATCGGGTTGACGCCAATAAAATAGCCCTTGATGGTGTTAAAAAAGAAGAAGCTCTTGGCAATCGTACAATCCTGGATGTTTTAGATGCTTATCAAACATTACTTAATTCTCAGGTTGAAGTTGTTAAAGCTCGCCGCGAATATTATTTGTCCGCAATGCAAGTAATGCAGGCGATGGGAAAATTAACCGCTAAAAATTTAAAACTTGATGTCGATATCTATAACCCGAAAGTTTATTACAAAGAAACGCGCGACAAGTGGATATCAACGTCAATTGATTAAAAGGAAGAAAATGGTAGATCAAGATACACAAGAACTTTCGATGGATGAGATATTGGCGTCGATTCGTCATATTTTGAATGACAGTGTTGACCGCAAACCGGAGGAATCTTCCTCTTCGCTCAATCCTGATTATAAGCAGCCTGATACCCCTTTTGTTCCGGTTCAAAATGATATTTTTGCTACAAACAAAGGGCTGTCTGACCCTACGGAAAAAGAAATTGCGGACATTTGTAACAATATAAGACATCTTATGGGTAAATCTCACGTAAACGCACAAGAGGTCGTAAAAAAAACAAATTCGGAAAATATAATATCTTCTCCGACCATTCCTTTAAGTAGTACAAAAATTGATAAAGATGTTTCATCACAAATTCTTGATGACTTTGCCGCGATTTTTGCGAAACGTCGGCAACAGTACCCTCAAACGGATTCCTCTGTGCGCAATATTGCAGAGGCTGCCGTAGTTAACGAAGTAGTGCCGATTTTGCAACAATGGCTACAAGAAAAATTACCGCAAGCAGTTCAGAAAGAAATTGAACGAGTGATGGTAAAGGCCGGTATACGCTAAAACCTTTAGTTTCGGCCTTCCGTTTTGTGGTTCTGCACATTTAATTGTCGCGGAGTGTTAGAAATTTAATAAAAGAACAGGAAAATACTAATGTTAGAAAAAACTTACGACCCGAAAAACTTTGAAGAAAAAATCTATGCTGCATGGGAAGCCAAAGGTGCTTTCAAACCCAATATGAACAAAAACAAGGCAGCATATTCTATAGTTATTCCCCCCCCGAATGTTACCGGTGTTTTACATATGGGCCATGCCCTTAATGACACTTTGCAGGACATTTTGATCCGTTATAATCGTATGCAAGGCAAAAATGTTCTTTGGCAACCTGGTATGGATCATGCAGGTATTGCTACCCAAATGGTGGTAGAACGTAATCTTGCTGCTCAAGGGATCACTCGCCATGACCTAGGACGTGAAAAATTTATTGAAACGGTTTGGCAATGGAAAGAAAAGTCCGGTGGCTCTATCTGCAACCAGTTACGCCGTTTAGGTGCTTCTTGTGATTGGTCACGTGCTCGCTTTACCATGGACGAGGGACTATCACGTGCCGTACGTAAGGTATTTGTGAGCCTCTATAAAGATGGTCTTATTTACAAAGCCAAAAAGCTCGTAAATTGGGATTCAAAATTTATGACTGCCGTTTCTGATCTGGAAGTTATTCAAAAAGAGACCGTCGGCAAAATGTATTATTACAAATATCCGATTAAAGGCGAGGAGGGTGAGTTTGTTCATATTGCAACCACCAGACCAGAAACTATGTTCGGTGACACCGCAGTTGCCATTTCCAAAGACAATGAAAAACTAAAACATCTCATCGGCAAGGAGTGCATTATTCCTATTATCAATAAAGCTATTCCCATTATCGCCGATGAACATGCCGATCCGACCAAAGGTACCGGTGCAGTAAAAATTACTCCTGCTCACGATTTTAATGACTTTGAAGTTGGCAAACGTCATAATTTACCGCTGGTAAATATCTTAAATCCTGATGCTACCCTGAATGAAAATACACCTTTTGAGGGCATGGACACTCAAACAGCCCGCAAAAAGACTATTGAAACTTTAGACAGCTTGGGACTTATGGATAAAATAGAAGACCATCCGATGGTTATTCCTTACGGTGACCGTTCAAATGTAGTCATCGAACCTTTAATGACTGATCAATGGTTCGTTGATGCCCCGAAATTGGCAGTTGAAGCTATGCGTGTAGTTGAGAGCGGTGATATGGAATTTGTTCCGAAGAGCTATGAAAAAATCTATTTTGAGTGGATGCGCAATATTCAGCCTTGGTGTATTTCCCGTCAACTGTGGTGGGGTCACAGGATACCAGCCTATTACTGCGATGACTGCGGTGAAATGACTATAAGCAAGATAGGCGTTACGGTCTGTCCCAAATGCGGCGGCACGCATATCCGTCAGGACGAAGACGTGCTGGATACCTGGTTTTCTTCGGCGTTGTGGCCGTTTTCGACGTTGGGATTTCCCGAAGAAACGGAAGATCTCAAATATTTCTATCCGACGGACGTTCTGGTAACCGGTTACGACATAATATTCTTCTGGGTGGCGAGAATGATCTTTTCGGGGCTGGAACATATGAAACGTATTCCGTTTAAGGACGTTCTGATACACGGACTCGTAAGGGATTCGCAGGGCAGAAAGATGAGTAAGTCGTTAGGCAACGGAATAGACCCCACCGAAGTCATAGCGAAATACGGCGCGGATACTTTGAGATTTTCTCTTGCGTTCGGTATCGCTCCCGGCAGCGATATGCGGTTTTCCGACGAGAAGATAGAAGGCGCGAGAAACTTTATGAATAAGGTGTGGAACGCTTCGCGTTTCGTGCTTTTAAATGCCGAAGGCAAAACGATAAAGAACGTTAAAGACTGCAAACTTTCCGTCGCCGACAAGTGGATAGTCACCAAACTCAATAAGACGGTGAGAGACGTTACTCTCAATATGGAAAAGTACGAAATGGGTATAGCGCTTTCTAACCTTTACGATTTCGTATGGAACGATTTCTGCGACTGGTACATAGAGTTTACCAAACCCGTTCTCTACGGCGACGACGAAAACAAGATAACGGACACGGTAAGCGTGCTTATTTTCGTTCTGGACACGATAATAAAACTTCTGCACCCGTTCGCACCTTTTATCACCGAGCAGATAAACAAGAATATGCCGAACCGTTCGGGATCGATAATGGTCGCCGAATATCCGAGATACGATATAAAGCACAATTATTCCGTGGCGGTGGCGGAAGTCGAAACGCTTAAAGAAATAATCAAATCCGTAAGGAACGTAAAGGCAAAGACGGGTGCCGCGCCTTCCAAAAAGGTCAACCTGTTCATTACCGCCGAAAAGGCGCAGAGAATAAAGGCTTGCGCGCTTTATATAAAGAAACTCGCGGGGGTTTCGGAGATATTCTTTATATCCGACAAGTCGGAACTTAAAGAAAAAGTCGTGTCGCAGGTAATATCGGGCGCGGAACTCTATATCCCGCTCGGCGAACTCGTCGATCTTAAAAAGGAAGAAGAAAGACTCAATAAAGAACTCGAAAACGTCGAAAACGAGATAGCAAGGGCAAGCGGGAAACTCGCCAACAAAGGCTTCCTTGAAAAAGCGCCGAAAAATCTCGTGGACGCAGAAAGAGAAAAATACGATAAGTTCATCGATATGCGAAACAAACTCGTCAAACAGATAAAGGACCTGAAAGGTTAAAAAATATCCGCCGAGGTAGGCGGATATTTTTACGGGATAATTTGCGCAATAATGCCTTTCGGCTATTGACTTTTAAAGAGTTTTATATTATTATATTTAAAGGCGAAAAGCGAATACTTTATTTAAAGGATGAAAGGAAAAATTATGGCAAGACTTAATTTACAGCAAAAAAAAGATTTAAGACTTAAACTCGACTACAACAATATGATGGCGGACTTCGTCGGAAAAACCGAAGGCTTTACCGACAAGGACTTAAAGGACAATGCGCATCTTATTGCCGACGCGTTCCAAAAAGTACAGCAAAAACGCGGGACGGGTATGATGGGCTGGACGGAACTTCCCTACAATCAGGAAGAAACAGTAAAGGACATTATATCCACGGCGAAAGAGATAAGGAAAAATTACGATAATTTCGTAGTGCTTGGTATCGGCGGTTCCGCACTCGGCCCTACGGCGGTATTTCAGGCATTGTGCCATTTAAGACACAACGAATTGCCGAGAAGGGTGCGAAAAGCCCCTAAACTTTACGTCGAAGACAACGTCGATCCCGAAAGGATGGCTTCTCTTTTGGGTATAATCGACCTTGAAAAGACCGTTTTCAACGTTATAACGAAGAGCGGCGCGACCAGCGAGACTATGTCGCAGTATCTCGTTATCATAGATATTTTGAAGAAAAAATTCGGCGACAAAGCCAAAGGCCACGTTATAGCGACCACTTCGGAGAAAAGGGGAAACCTTATAAAACTCGCCGAAAGCGAAGGGTTCAAAACGTTTTATATTCCCGAAGGCGTGGGCGGTAGATTTTCGGAACTTTGTCCCGTAGGACTTCTTCCCGCGGCGGTGCTCGGGATAGATATAAAAGTAATGCTTGCGGGCGCGGCGTATATGGATAAGATATGTTCCGCAAAAGACGTAAAGAAAAATCCCGCGTTGATGTCGGCGTTTTTACAGTACGCGGCGATAAAGCGCGGCAAAAATATTTCGGTAATGATGCCGTATGCGGACAGTCTCAAATATATCGCCGACTGGTATTGCCAACTGTGGGGCGAAAGTTTGGGAAAAGCCGTGAATAATGACGGAGGATACGTTTACGTCGGGCAGACGCCCGTAAAAGCGTTGGGCGTTACCGATCAGCACTCGCAGATACAGCTTTACCGTGAAGGACCTTTCGATAAGGTGGTTACTTTTATCGCCGTCGAAAAGTTCCGCGCCGACGTAACGATAAGTAAGGGTTGCGAAAATTTCCCCGACGTGAATTTCCTTTGCGGGCACACTATGGGTGAACTTATCAACACCGAACGGAAAGCGACGGAATACGCGCTTACCGCGGCAAACAGACTCAACTACACGATATATATGCCGGAAGTCAACGCGTTTACCATAGGCGAACTTCTTTTCCTGTTCGAAATGGAAACGGCGTATATCGGCGAAATGCTCAATATCGACGCCTTTAACCAACCGGGCGTGGAAGGCGGTAAAAACGCGACGTACGCTCTGTTCGGGAGAAAAGGCTACGAAAAGACCAAGGAAGAAATGGACCGTGCGCCCAAGAAAAAATCTCAATATTTCTGTTGAATATGCCGTTAAAAAAGACCTGTAAAACGGCGGAGACAGATCTGCCGCTATATCTCTTTCATCAGGGAACGAACTATTTTGCCTACGACTATTTAGGCGCGCATTTCGCCGAAAAGAACGGTGAAAAGGGCGTGATTTTCCGCACCTGGGCGCCGAGAGCCGACGCGGTTTCCGTCGTCGGGGATTTTAACGGTTGGAACGCGTACGTTAATCCCATGCAAAGAATAAGCGACGGCGGGACGTTCGAAACGTTTATAGCGGGGCTTTCGGAATACGACAGTTACAAGTTTGCGGTAAAGCACGGCAAAAAGACGGTTTTTAAGGCGGATCCTTACGCTTTCCACGCGGAAACGCCGCCGAAAAGCGCGTCCAAAATATATTCCGTGGACGGTTACGAGTGGGAAGACGGCGAATATTCGGCGAAAAAATCCGCGCCGTATTCTGCGCCCGTTAATATTTACGAAGTGAATTTCGCTTCCTGGAAGCGGCATGAAGACGGTTCGTACTACACCTACCGCGAATATGCCGACGAACTCGTATCTTACGTCTTGAAATCGGGATACACGCATATAGAACTTATGCCGATTTCGGAATATCCTTTCGACGGTTCGTGGGGATATCAGGTAACGGGGTATTACGCCGTATCTTCGCGTTTCGGAACGCCGAAAGACTTTATGTATTTCGTGGACGCGTGTCATAAAAACGGCGTGGGCGTTATAGTGGACTGGGTCCCCGCGCATTTTCCAAAGGACGAACACGGACTTTTCGAGTTCGACGGAACGCCCTGTTACGAAAATCAGGGCTGGGACAGGATGGAACACAAAGCGTGGGGAACGCGGATATTCGACTGGGGCAGAAACGAAGTGCAATGTTTTCTCATATCCAACGCGGTGTTTCTGTTTGAAAAATACCATATAGACGGACTGCGGGTGGACGCCGTGGCTTCCATGCTGTATCTCGATTACGACAGAAAAGACGGCGAGTGGATACCCAACGAAAACGGGGGAAATCAGAACTTACAGGCTATAGCGTTTTTGCAGAAATTAAATTCCGTAGTGTTCGGCAAGTTTCCGAACGCGCTTATGATAGCCGAAGAATCCACGGCTTTTCCGTTGGTAACGAAGCCCGTGGATATCGGCGGGCTCGGTTTTAATTTCAAGTGGAATATGGGTTGGATGAACGACGCGCTTTCCTATATGCAGACCGATCCGTATTTCAGGAGCGGTTGCCATAACAAACTGACGTTTTCAATGTACTACGCTTTCAGCGAGAATTTTATTCTGCCCGTTTCCCACGACGAAGTGGTGCACGGAAAGAAATCTCTTCTCGATAAGATGCCGGGAACGATAGAAGAAAAATTCGCTAATTTAAGGGCTTTCAATATGTATATGTTCGCCCACCCCGGTAAAAAACTTTCCTTCATGGGCAACGAATACGGGCAGTTTAAAGAGTGGAATTATAAAGAAGGACTGGAATTTTTTATGCTTTCTTATCCGTTGCATAAAAAATTATACGAGTTCAACGCAAAACTGAACGAGATATATAAAGGAACTCCCGCTTTCTACGAAGTGGAAGACTCGTGGGAAGGGTTTAGGTGGATAGCCGCGGACGAAAAGGACAATAACGTTATCGCTTTCGAGAGATTCGATAGGCGCGGAAATTCCGTTGCGGTAGTTATAAATTTTTCGGGGAACGACTATCCGAAATACAGGCTCGGCGCGGAAAAAGGAGAATACGAACTTTTGCTCTGTTCCGATAAAAAACGTTTCGGCGGCAACGGTGAATACGGCAAAAAGACCTATACGGCGGTCAGAAAACCCGCGCACGGCAGGGAATATTCGATAACCGTGAATTTAAGTAAGTTCAGCGGTATGTATTTTATAAAAAGGTGAAAGCAATTTTAAGGAGAAATATATGATAAGAAAAAAGAAATGCGTCGCAATGTTGCTTGCGGGCGGTCAGGGCAGCAGGCTCTACGCTTTAACGAGCAACATAGCGAAACCCGCGGTATCTTTCGGCGGAAAATACAGGATAATCGACTTTCCGTTGTCTAACTGCGTAAATTCGGGCATAGATACGGTGGGCGTTTTAACGCAGTATCAGCCGCTCGTCTTAAATGATTATATCGGCAACGGTCAGCCGTGGGACCTGGACAGATCTTTCGGCGGGGTCCACATACTTTCGCCCTATCAGGGGAAGACGTCTTCCGACTGGTATAAAGGCACGGCGAACGCCATTTACCAGAATCTGCATTTCATAAAGCAGTTCGATCCCGATTACGTTCTCGTTCTGTCGGGCGACCATATCTACAAAATGAACTATTCGATTATGGTCAACTACCATATTTTGAAGAACGCCGACTGCACGATATCCGCAATACGGGTACCGATAGAAGAAGCACCGCGTTTCGGCATACTCAACGTAAAGAAAGACGGAACAATTTACGAATTCGAAGAAAAACCCCAAAAGCCCAAGTCGACGCTCGCGTCCATGGGTATCTACGTTTTTTCGGCGAAAAAACTCTATAAATATCTCGAAGAAGATAATCTCGATCCCAAATCTTCCAACGATTTCGGCAAAGACATATTACCCAAGATGCTTGCCTGCGGCGAAAAGATGCTGGCGTACGAGTTTTCGGGTTACTGGAAGGACGTCGGAACGATATCTTCTTTATACGAAGCGAATATGGATCTTTTGGGCGAAAGACCGAAGTTCGATATTTTCGATACTTCCTGGAAGATACAGTCGAGAAGCCCGCTTGCACCGCCGCACTACGTCGGAGACGGGGCGAAGACTTCCAACAGCATAATAATGTCGGGCTCGGAAATATTCGGCGACGTGGAAAATTCCGTACTCGCAAGCGACGTCGTGGTTAAAAAAGGCGCGAAAGTACGCAATTCCATACTTATGTCGGGCGTAACGGTGGGCGAAAATTCCGTCGTAGATTACGCCATAGTGGACGAAAACGCCGTTATAGGTAAAAATTGTTTTATAGGCGAAGAAAACAGCGCGGAAAATATTTCCGTTCTTGGTCGCGGCATAACTGTCTGCGACGGTGCGAAGATAGGCGGCGGTCAAATAGTGGATAAGGACGTCAGGGGGAAAAAGTAAATGAAAGCGGTAGGCATTATATTTTCGAATATTCATGACAACGACGTTTCGGAACTTGCAAGGATAAGGACGTTGGGTTCTATACCGTTCGGCGGAAGATACAGACTCATAGATTTCCCGCTTTCGAATATGGTAAATTCCGGCATAGACACGGTGGGTATAATCACCAAGAACAATTATCAGTCGCTTATGGACCACGTCGGGAGCGGAAAGGACTGGGATCTTGCCCGTAAGGACGGGGGCGTGATACTTCTTCCGCCGTACGGCGAATTGCAGAACAGCACGCTTTACGGATCGCGGCTCGAAGCGTTGAAAGGCATAACGAGTTTTATTTTCAGGGCGGACGAAGACTTCGTCGTCATGACCGACTGCGACGCGGTTTGCAGGATAAATTACGGCGACGTGATAGAAAGTCACGTAAGAAACCGCGCCGACATAACGCTCGTTTATAAAAAACGCGCCATAAAAGACGAAAACGAAAAAGCCACCACTTTCGACTTGGATAAAGACGGCAGGATAACCGGCGTAAACTACAAGGGTGAAAACGACGTGGGCGAAGTGGACAACTGTTTTACTAACATATTCGTTATGAAAAGGGCTTTTCTCGGAGATCTGGTGATGGACAGCATAAGCCGCAACAAAAAGCATTTTATGAAAGACGTTATCGCCGCCAACCTTAAAAGCATGAAGATAATGGGCTACGAATTCAAAGGGTATTACGCGGGAATAACTTCCTTGCAGGCGTATTTCGAGAGTAATCTTTCGCTGTTAAAACAAAAAGTGAGCCACGAACTTTTCGGCGACAGGAGCGTTTTCACGAAGATAAGAGATTCCGCGCCGACAAAGTACGGCAACAACGCCGTGGTGAAAAACTCGATGATAGCCGACGGTTGCGAAATTTTAGGAGAAGTGGAAAACAGCATACTGTTCAGAAACGTTAAAGTCGGCAGGGGTGCGGTCATTAAAAACAGTATCGTCATGCAGAATTCGGTGCTTGGCGAAAACTGTTCCTTAAACTGCATAATCACCGATAAAAACGTTACGGTTACCGACAGGAAAAACCTGTCCGGGAGTATGAATCATCCTTTCTATATAGGAAAGGGGATAATGGTATAAGGAGAATACTATGCTCGATAAACCTACGGCAAAAACTTTGCCCGCAAAAAAGGAAACGCAGCAAAAAGACAAACTTCCCGCAGTAAAGATAACCGAAAAAAGAAAGGTCGTACTTTTGGGTTCGGAAGCCGCGCCGTTTATAGCGACGGGCGGGCTTGCCGACGTTATGGGATCGCTTTCTAAAGCTCTCGCCAAGAACAAAAATTTCGAAGTAAGCGTCATATTGCCGTTATACAGCGGCATAAGCCGAGAGTTTTCCGAAAAATTCGAGTACGTTATGAATTTCAACGTATCGGTGGGCTGGCGTTGGCAGTATGCGGGGGTATTCCGTTATAAGTACGAAGGTGTTACTTTCTATTTTATAGACAACGAATATTATTTCAAGCGCNNACTTCCTCGACAACGAGTACTATTTCTCCAGGGGAAGAGTGTACGGCGAGTTCGACGACGGCGAAAGAGTCGCGTTCTTCTCAAAGGCGGCCCTGGAGTTCCTCCAGTATGTGGACTTCGAGCCGCAGATACTCCACTGCAACGACTGGCACACGGCGCTCATGCCCGTGTTCCTGCGCGAGTTCTACAACGATCATCCGAAGTACAGGGACATAAAGACGGTGTTCACCATACACAACATAGAATATCAGGGTGTGTTCGGTATGGAAACTTATTCCGACCTTTTCGGATTTCCCGATGCCATAAAGGATTTCGTGGAATATAAAGGCTGTGTAAACCTTATGAAAGGCGCGATAGAGATGACTGACACCGTATCCACCGTAAGCCCCACCTACGCCGAAGAGATAAAGAATCCTTTCTACGCCCACGGTTTGGACGAAATAGTAAACCGCAACGCCTTTAAGCTGTGCGGGATTATGAACGGTATAGACACGGAATATTACAATCCCGCTACCGATAAGGCGATATTCGAAAGGTATTCTTATAGAGACCTTTCCGGCAAAGCCGTCTGTAAAAAAGAACTTCAAAAAATGCTGGGACTTCCCGAAAGGGCGGACGTTCCGATAATAGCGGTGATATCGAGACTCGTATCACATAAGGGGCTGGACTTAATAAAGTGCATATCCGACGCGCTTTTATGCGAAGACGTGCAGTTTATAATACTCGGAAAAGGCGAAGTGGGGTATGAAAATTACTTCAAACATCTCGCTTCCGTTTACAGCGGCAAGTGTTCGGCGATAATAGCCTACAATCAGGACTTATCGAGAAAGATATATTCGGGCGCGGATATTTTCCTTATGCCGTCGCTGTCCGAACCCTGCGGGCTTTCGCAGATGATAGCAAGCCGCTACGGAACGGTTCCCATCGTAAGGGAAACGGGCGGGCTTAACGACAGCATAAAGGCCTACGACGGGGAAAACGGAAACGGCTTTACTTTCCACGACTATAACGCGCACGATATGCTGTACGTTATAAGACAGGCGATAAACCTGTATAAAGACGAAAAAGGCTGGAAAAAATTACAAGAAAAAGTGATAAAGTATGATTTTTCCTGGAAAGTACAGGCGAAAAAATACGAGGAACTATATAATAAACGATAAATTTTTACGGGAGTATTTTACTTAATGAGCATAACCGACGAACAGGAAGCATCTTTACTTATAAGAAACAAATTGTCGAGTTATTTCGCGGTTTCTCCGAAAGAAGCGACGAAAGAACAGATATACAAAGCCGTAGTGATGTGCGTGAAGGATATTTTGTTGGAAAAGCGCAGTGCTTTCAATAAAAAATACCGCGCCAAGAACGGCAAGAGAGTGTACTATCTCTGCATGGAGTTTCTGCTGGGGCAATCGCTTAAAAACAATGTTTACAATCTCAACATAGAAAACTATTTCCGTGGCGCCTTAAAAAAGGATTACGGGATAGCTTTGGAAGACCTTTACGACGAAGAGCCCGACGCAGGACTCGGAAACGGGGGCTTGGGGCGTCTCGCGGCGTGTTTTATGGACGCGCTCGCCACGGGCAATTATCCCGCGATGGGATATTCCATACGCTACGAATACGGACTTTTCAAACAGAAGATAGTCGACGGCTGGCAGATAGAACTTCCCGACATCTGGCTGCCGGGCGGAGAAGTGTGGCTTACCCAACGGCTGGATAAGACGTACAAAGTGAAATTCGACGGTTTCATAAGGGAGAACTGGACGGAAAAGGGGCTGCAAACAGAACACGTCGACGCGCACGAAGTGGAAGCCGTCGCCTACGATATGATGATATCGGGCAAAAACAGCGAGGCGGTGTCTATTTTACGGCTCTGGAAGACGCAGAATATCCACAAATTCGACATGAAGACCTTTTCGCAGGGCGATTATATGCAATCCATGCAGGAAGACAGCGAAGCGGAACTCATATCCAAAGTTCTGTACCCGTCGGACAATCATTTCGAAGGCAAGTCGTTGCGCCTTAAACAGCAGTATCTTTTGGTTTCCGCGGCGCTTCAGGACATAGTTTCCGACCACAAAAAGCGCTACGGTTCGCTTACGACTCTTCCCGACAAGGCGGCTATCCATATAAACGACACACACCCCGCGCTATGTATTCCCGAACTTATGCGTATTCTTATCGACGAAAACGGTTTTTCGTGGGACGACGCTTGGAATATCGTTACGAGAACCGTCGCTTATACAAACCATACCGTTATGAGCGAAGCGCTGGAAAAGTGGAACGAAGACTTAATCGAGAGAAGGCTTCCGCGTATTTACACGATATTAAAGGAAATAAACCAGCGGTTCTGCGCCGATATGTGGAACAGATTCCCGGGAGACTGGGATAAGATAAACCGTATGAGCGTCTTTTCGCACGGGCAGATAAAGATGGCGAATTTAAGCGTTATCGCGTCTCACTCGGTAAACGGCGTGTCGGCACTTCACAGCGATATAATAAAGAACAGTATTTTCAAAGATTTCAACGACGTTTATCCCGATAAGTTCACCAACGTTACCAACGGTATAGCGCACAGGCGTTGGCTGTGTCAGGCTAACCCCGATCTTGCCGCGCTTATAAAAGACTGCATAGGCGACGGTTTCGTAATGGACGCTTCGGAACTGAAAAAGTTCAAAAATTTCGAAAACGACGAAACGGTTTTAAAGCGCCTTAACGAAATAAAAGCGATAAATAAGGTAAAATTCTGCGATTACGCCAAAAAACGGCAGGGAGTACTTATCGATCCCGCCACCGTTTTCGACGTTCAGGCAAAGCGTATGCACGAATATAAACGGCAACTTTTAAACGCCCTTTATATTATTTCGCTTTACAACGAATTGAAAGAAAATCCGCAGAAAGAGATGCTGCCAACGACCTTTATTTTCGGGGCGAAAGCCGCGCCGGGGTATTATTTTGCCAAACAGATAATAAAACTCATCTGCGCGATAAGCGAAGATATAAAGAAAAACCCCGCGATAAAGAAGAAACTGAACGTCGTATATATGGAAGACTACTGCGTTTCCATGGCGGAAAGGCTTATGCCCGCAACGGAGATATCGGAGCAGATATCGCAGGCGGGAAAAGAAGCGAGCGGCACGGGCAACATGAAATTCATGATAAACGGTGCGTTGACGATAGGAACTTTGGACGGCGCGAACGTGGAAATGAAAGAGTCTTGCGGAGACGACAATATTTTCATATTCGGGCTTACCGCCGAAGAAGTCGACAGGCTTTGGACGCAGGGTTACAATTCTTCCGCCTATTATCTCGGAAACAGAAAGATAGTCGGCGTGATAGACGCCCTTAACAAGGGCTTTAACGGACAGTCGTTTTCGGATATTTCTCAATATCTGTTGACGGGTAGCCCCGTAGCCGACCCGTATATGTGCCTTGCCGATTTCGGGGGGTTCTGCGATATTCACGGAAAAGCCGACGAAACTTATAAAGACAAACTTCTCTGGGCGAAGAAAAGCCTTAACAATATCGCGGCGAGCGGGGTGTTTTCCGCAGACCGCAGCATAAAAGAATACGCCGACCGTATATGGGGCATCAAAAAGATAAAGTGAGATAATGGGCGCGACTTTTTTCGATCCGT
Source organism: Christensenella sp. UBA1259 (assembly GCA_002308755.1). GTDB lineage: Bacteria > Bacillota > Clostridia > Christensenellales > Borkfalkiaceae > UBA1259. The sequence continues at coordinate 53,542 of DBVR01000007.1, read as the reverse complement.
TGAACGTTTATTTTAAGAGCGTTACGGGTGCGGTAAAAGAAAATAAAAAGATAAGATTCAGAGTCAAAGGCAATTTTGACTCTGTCTTTTTCGTGTTCAACAAGGACGGAGAAGAAGAAAATTCCGTCGAAATGCTTAAAAAGGACGGGTATTTCGAAACTGTATTGTCTTTTAAGGTCGGGCTTTACTGGTATTGTTTTTCCGCCGACGGAAACCGCATAGGGCTTAACGGAAGTCCTTTCGATAGATACCAGTTATCGGTGTACGGCAAGGATTACGAAACTCCCGACTGGATAAAGGGCGGGATAATTTACCAGATATTTCCCGACAGATTTTACCGTTACGGCGATATTCCGAAGGATACTTCGAGAAATATACATTTAAACGTTAAAGACGTGCCGGAATTTAAACCCGACGAGAACGGAAAGGTAAAAAACGACGATTTTTTCGGCGGAAATCTGAAAGGCATAACCGAAAAACTGCCTTATTTAAAGTCGCTTTCCGTCTCGGCGATATATCTTAATCCTATTTTTAAAGCGTATTCCAACCACAGATACGACACGGGCGATTATTTTCGTATAGACCCGCTTTTAGGGACGGAAGAAGACTTGAAAGATCTTATTTCTGCCGCAAAAAAGTTAGGTATCGGAATAATTTTGGACGGGGTGTTCAATCACGTCGGGGACGACAGCGTGTATTTCAACAGATACGGCAATTACGACTCTCTCGGCGCGTATCAAAGCGAGAAATCGCCTTACTACGACTGGTTTTATTTCGACGATTATCCCGAAGAATACCGCTGTTGGTGGGGAATAAAAACGCTTCCCGCGGTAAATAAGGAAAACGCGGCTTTTACGGAAACGGTGTGCGGCGAAAATGGCGTTATCGCGAAATATCTTAAACTCGGCGTAAAAGGTTATCGACTCGACGTCGTGGACGAACTGCCGTCGGCTTTCGTAAAAAGAATAAGAAAGACCTTAAAAGGCGTGGATAAGGACGCCCTTTTGATAGGCGAAGTGTGGGAAGATGCGTCCAACAAAATATCTTACGGCAAAAGAAGAGAATATTTTCTGGGCGGAGAACTCGATTCCGTCATGAATTACCCCTTAAAAAACGCGATAATAGATTACGTACTTACGGGAAACGCCGAAAGGCTTTCGGCTACCNNCTACCGTAAAAGAGCAGATAGACCACTATCCCAAAAAGTCTTTGGACGCGATGATGAATATTTTATCCACGCACGACACGGCAAGGATTCTTTCGGCGTTGAGCGGGATAAAAAGGGAAGACCTTACGAAGGAAGAAGACGCGGCGTTCTTTTTGCCGAAGGAAGTAAGGAAAAAGGCGGTATTCAACTTAAAGTGTGCGACGCTTTTACAATACACGCTTTGCGGCGTTCCCTGCGTTTATTACGGCGACGAAGCGGGCGCGGAAGGATTTTACGATCCGATAAACAGAAAATATTTTCCCTGGGAAGACGAAGATAAGGACCTTTATTTATGGTATAAAAAGTTAGGAGAATTGCGCCGCGGCGTTTCGGCGTTCGGAAAAGGAAAGTTCAAAGAACTACACGTCGGACGCGGGACGTACGTCTATAAAAGATACGACAAAAATTCCGAAGTTATCGTCGCTTTAAATCTCGGAAGATCCGATATAAGATTCGATTTCAAGGGCGAGATATACGAGTTTACTCGGGAAAAGTTTTACGAAAAGGAATTTATCCTGCCCGAAAAAAATTTTGCGGTTTTTTTAAAAAAGCCCGTTCAAACCGTTGACAAGGGCGATTCAATCTGTTATATTTAAGGAAAGTTAATCGTGAAACCTGTGAGATAAAGTAGTAGGTTTTTCGCCTGTATAAAGAGAGTTTGCGGTCGGTGTGAGCAAATTACGGCGGGTCTCCGAATGGATTATCGAGGGCGGGGGCGAAATAGTAGTAGTTCTCGACGCGGAAAGCCGAGCGTTAAAACGGCAGAGTATGACAGTACTCGAAAAGAGGCAAAAACTTGTGTTTTTGTGAAAATGGGTGGCAACACGGATAAATTCGTCCCAACGGAATTTATTCGTGTTTTTTATTTGAAATTTTATAAAAAGGAGATAAAAATTATGGCAGAGAAAAGGTTACCTACGAGGCTTTTGTTGGAAGAAAAGGAATTGCCGAGAAACTGGTATAATATGAACGCGGTGCTTCCCGAAAAGCACGCGCCCGCGCTTCATCCCGGCACTTTACAGCCCTGTACGCTCGAAGACTACGAAGGAGCGTTCTGTACGGAACTTGCCAAGCAGGAGTTGAACGTTACCGACGAGTATATACCTATCCCCGAAGAAATAATGGATTTTTACAAGATGATACGTCCGTCGCCCCTTATCAGGGCGTATTGCCTTGAAAAATCGCTTGGGACTCCCGCCGAAATCTATTATAAATTCGAAGGAAACAATACTTCGGGATCGCATAAACTCAATTCGGCTATCGCGCAGGCGTATTACGCCAAAAAGCAGGGGCTTACTTCGCTTACCACCGAAACGGGCGCGGGACAGTGGGGCACGGCGCTTTCGATGGCGTGCGCGTTTCTGGGTATGGACCTTACGGTATATATGGTAAAATGCAGTGCGGAGCAGAAACCGTTCAGAAAGTCCGTTATGGAAACGTACGGAGCAAAGGTAATTCCCAGTCCGTCCACGACCACGGAAATAGGCAAAAAGATACTTGCGGAAAACCCGAATACGGCGGGGTCTTTGGGTTGCGCCGTGTCCGAAGCGTTGGAAGTCGCCACAAAAACGCCTAACTGCAAATACGTTTTGGGCAGCGTGTTGGATCACGTTATACTTCACCAGTCCATAATAGGGCAGGAGACCAAAACCGCACTCGAAAAATACGGCGTAGAACCCGACCTTCTCGTAAGTTGTATAGGCGGCGGTTCGAATTTCGGCGGGTTTATCGCACCCTTTATAAAGGATAAGATAAACGGAAAGGCGAAATACGAGATACTTGCGGTAGAACCGAAGTCCTGTCCTTCTTTAACGAGAGGCAGATACGCTTACGATTTCGGCGATACGGGCAAGATGACTCCGCTCCTTAAAATGTACACTTTGGGCAACGGATTCATGCCGTCCCCGAACCATGCCGGCGGACTGCGTTATCACGCGATGAATCCTATCGTTTCCAAACTGTACCACGACGGATATATCAAGTGCACGTCGGTGGAACAGACCAGCGTATTCGAAGCGGCGGTGCGTTTTGCGAAGACGGAAGGAATTCTTCCTGCTCCCGAATCTTCCCACTCCATAAGGGTAGTTATCGACGAAGCGTTAAAGTGCAAGGAAACGGGCGAAAGGAAAAAGATAGTGTTCTGTCTGTCCGGAACGGGATATTTCGACATAAAGGCTTACACGCAGTATAACGACAAGACAATGACCGATTATATTCCGACCGACGAAGACCTTGAAAAGGGGTTCGCGACGATTCCCGATATTCCGCAGAACAAATAAATAATGTGCGCTATATCGCTTGATTTATTGCGCGAAATGTATTAAAATAGATTTATATTCTAAAAACTATGGAGGGACCGAGATGTCTGTTGCAGAACAGGTAAAGGAATTGATCGCCAAACAGTTGAACAAGCCCGTTTCCGATATAACGGAAGATAAGGAAGTCGTTAAGGACTTGGGTGCGGACTCTTTGGACGTCGTGGAAATGCTTATGAATCTGGAAGAAGAATGCGGAATATCCATTTCCGAAGAAGACGCCGTAAACATCAAGACCGTAGGGGATATTATTTCCATAATCGAAAACAACAAATAATTCGTTTCTAAAATCCGAAAGCCCGTTGCGTTGCAACGGGCTTTCGGATTTTATACGTTTATATTCGTATCATTTTACGCGTGTTTGTTTTACGGCGCGCCTGCCCCTTTTCCTTATAAACTCAAAGAGTTTCTGTAAGGCGAAAGCGAGCGGGATATTCAGAAGCGCTATGCTTATCACGATAGCGACGTGATGCCAGCAAAGTATAAGCGGCGTAAAAGCGGCAAATCCCAAGATGTCTATACCGTACACTACTGTAACGATAAACGCCGCTAAAATAACCGCAAAACAGCACGCCACGAGCACGAAACGGTATCTGTTGAGCGGTCTGCTTATCATATACAGGTTGGCTATTCCCGCAAAGGTCAGGGCGAAAACCTGCATAGTGGTATAAATTTCCGACGATATATCGTCGGGGTAGAATCCCAGAACCCTTTTAAGCACTTCTATAACGGCTACGCTCAGCAGCATTAAAAGAGCGGCGGGAAGCGATTTTGCAATGACGTAATTTATAAATTTTCCTTCCACGCGCGAGTCGTTGGGCTGTAACGACAGGAAGAACGACGGAACGCCTATCACGAAGAATTCCAGAAGATTCATCTGCCTTAACGTAAAGGGGTATACCTTGGTAAAGGGAAGTATCAGGGTAACCGCGGCAAGAATCATCGTAAACAACGTTTTCATAAGGTACAGAGAAGAAGAACTCTGCACGTTGTTTATGACGCGTCTGCCTTCGTACACGACTTTCGGCAGGGAATTGAAGTTGTTGTCGGTAAGGACGAGATGCGCCACGTTTCTTGCGGCTTCGCTGCCCGCGGCGACGGAAATGGCGCAGTTCGCTTCCTTTAACGCAAGAATATCGTTCACACCGTCGCCCATCATGGCGGTAACGTGTCCTGCGGCTTTTAATGCCGATATGAGAATTGCTTTCTGTTCCGGCGACACTCTGCCGAACACCGTGTATTCGGTGGCGGCATTTGCGACTTCTTCGTCGGAAACGCCTTCTAAACTTATATATTTTTCCGCGCCGTCTATTCCCACTCTTTTAGAAACTTCCGCGACGGTAACGGGGTTGTCGCCCGATATGACCTTTATATCCACGCCGTTTTCTTTGAACCATTTTACAGTTTCCAAGGCGTCTTCCCTTACGTTATCGGCAATAAGAATATAGGCTATCGGTTTAAGGTTTGCGGGCAGATTTTCGCCCGACATGGCGTTTTTACTTTCCGCGAGTATCAGAACTCTCAGTCCTTCCGCCGCATAACCGTTCACCGTATCCGCTATTTTACCGTATTCGTCTTTATTAAGCACGAATTCCGACGCGCCGAGAGCGAAAGTTCCGCGGTCTTTAAAAGTTACGGCGGAAAGTTTGCGTTTGGAACTGAAAGGAAGAGTATTTACGGGGGAGAAGAAAGATTCTTTTCCGAATCTTTCGGCAACGGCGGACGCCGTAAGGTTGTCGTCGGACAACGCCGCCATCATGGAACTTAATATCTTTTCTATTTCGGACGTATCGGAGCCGTCTACGGAAACGACGTCTTTTACCGTCATGTTTCCGTCGGTTATAGTTCCCGTCTTATCAAAGCACACGGTATCCACGCGGGCAAGCATTTCGAGAGAATAAAGGTCCTGCACGAGCGTGTTGTGTTTCGCGAGTTTTATTATACCGACGGCGAGCGCTAAACTCGTCAGTAAAAACATACCGCTGGGTATCATGCCGATAACGAGGGTAGAAGTGCTGAGTACCGCGGAGTTGAGTTCTTCGCCCGCAACGAAACTTTTAACGGTATAAAGTATTGCAAGCGGAATAATTACCGCGGCGATTATCTTTATAAGGATTTTTAACGACTCCATCAGTTCGGAGTGCGGTTTTTTATATTTTTTGGCTTTTGCGGAAAGCGTTTCGACGTAATTTTCTTTGCCTACTTTTTCCGCCCTTGCGTAGCAGCAACCGGAAGATATGAAACTTCCGGATAAGAGTTCGTCGCCCACGCTTTTTTTGATGGATACGGATTCTCCCGTTAAAAGCGATTCGTTCACTTCGACGTCGCCGTCTATTATTTTGCAATCGGTGGGGACCTGATTGCCGACCGAAAGTTTTACCACGTCGTCGAGTACGATATCCTTGGGGGAGATATCCGTTTCCTTACCGTCCCTTACCACCGTCGCGCTTTTGTTGGTCAGAAGAGAAAGTCTGTCTATGCTTTTTTTGGCGCGTATTTCCTGCGTTATGCCGATAGCGAGATTTGCGATATATACCAGTACGAAAACGTAGTTGAATATTTCCGCGTCAACGCAAAGCAGCGCGATAAATACGGCGAGTCCCAACAGATTGAAAAAAGTGCAGACGTTACTTACGACGATGCTTGTATAAGACTTCGAATAATGTTTTCTAACGACGTTTACAAGCCCTTCGTCCGTCCTGCTTTTGACCTGACTTTCGTTCAATCCGACTTTACAATCGGGGGAAAATCTTTCGATTTCCGTATTCGTTGCGCTGTTTCTTTTCATTTACCTGAATTATTCTGCCGCGATCCCGTCAGATTATTATATTGACGAGACGTTTAGGCACGATAATGAGTTTCTTTATCGGTCTGTCGCCGATTTCGGCGGACAGTTTTTCGTCGGCGAAAATAATTTTTCTGATTCCTTCTTCGTCTATCTCGGCGGGGATAAGGATCCTTGCTTTCATTTTACTGTTTATCTGTACGGCGACTTCTATCTCGTCCAGAACCAGCTTCGACTTATCGCATACGGGGTAAGAAGAAAGGAATACCGAGTTTTTGTTGCCCAAGATTTCCCAGATTTCTTCCGCAAAGTGCGGAGCGCACGGGGCGAGAAGTTTTATAAACGTCAGGAAACTTTCCTTAAATATCTCGGTGTTTTTGTTTTCCAGCCCGTCGTATTTGGTGAGAGCGTTAAGCAGTTCCATTAGCCTTGCCACAGCCGTATTGAACGAGAAATTTTCCATATCCCGATCCACGCATTGCACGGCGTAGTTTACGGCGTAGAGGAGTTCTTTTTCTTCTTTGCCGCATTTTGCGGGTTTAACGGCGAGAGTCTTTACTCTCGTTGCAAGGCGTTCTATCCTTTCAAGGAATTTCAGTATGGCTTTTATGCCGTCGTCGTTCCAAGGACCGCCTTCCGTGTAGGAAAACCCGAACATAAGGTACAGTCTTAAAGTATCCGAACCGTATTTTTCGACGTACGGATCGGGTGCGATTATGTTACCTTTCGACTTGCTCATACGCATGCCGTCGGGACCTAAAATAACGCCCTGATGCACGAGCGATTTGAACGGCTCGTCGAATTTCAGATATCCCATATCCCTTAATGCCTTTGTGATGAATCTTGCATAAAGCAAGTGCATACATGCATGTTCCGCGCCGCCGACGTACTTATCGACGGGCAGCATTTTATTGATTATTTCGGGATTGAACGGTTCTTTCGCGTTGTGCGCGTCGGGATATCTTAAATAGTACCAACTCGAACACACGAAAGTGTCCAAAGTGTCGGGATCTCTCCTTGCGGGGCCGCCGCATACGGGACAGGAGGTATTCATAAAGCCTTCGTGTTTTGCGAGCGGGGATTTTCCGTCGGGTTTGAATTCAACGTCGTAGGGCAGTTTTACGGGCAGGTTTTCCACCGGAACGGGGACCGTGCCGCACTTATCGCAATAAACTATCGGGATAGGCGCGCCCCAGTAACGCTGGCGGGAAACCAGCCAGTCGCGAAGCCTGTAATTCGTTTTGTGTTCGCCCGCGCCTTTTTTCACGAGTTCGGATATTATCGCTTTTCTCGCTTCCGCGCTGGTCATACCGTCGAATCCGGGGCTGTTTATAACTATGCCGTCGTCGCAGAAAGGAAGGTCGTCATTTCCCGAAACGCCCTTTATTACTCTCGTTATCGGGAGCCCGTATTTTTTGGCGAAATCGTAATCCCTTTCGTCGTGGGAAGGCACGCCCATGACCGCGCCCGTACCGTAGGAGTACAGAACGTAGTCTGCGGCAAATATCGGAACGCTTTTCCCGTTTATCGGATTTATGGCGTTATGCCCTATATATACGCCGGTCTTTTCGCGCGCAGTGGAAAGTCTGTCTATTTCGTTGGTTTTCGCCGTTTCGGCGATATAGTTTTCGACGGCTTTTCTCTGTTTTTCCGAAGTAAGTTTTTTAACGAGCGGGTGTTCGGGAGCGAGTACGACGTAAGAAACGCCGAAAAGCGTGTCGGCACGGGTAGTGAAAACTTTGAACTTATCTCCGCTTTCCGCCGTGAATTCTATTTCGCCGCCCGTGGATTTACCTATCCAGTTTCTCTGCATAAGTTTCGTCTTTTCGGGCCAGTCGAGATCTTTTAACCCTTGCAGAAGTTCTTCCGCGTAGTCGGTTATTTTGAAGAACCATTGAGTAAGGTCTTTTTTCACAACGGTAGAACCGCACCTTTCGCAACAGCCGTTTACGACCTGTTCGTTTGCGAGAACGGTCTTGCAACTCGGGCACCAGTTTACCGGCGCTTCCTTTCTGTACGCCAGACCTTTTTCGTAGAGTTTAAGGAATATCCATTGAGTCCACTTGTAATAATCTTCTTCGCAGGTTTTTACTTCCGCGTCCCAGTTGAACATCGCACCCATTTCGCGCAACGTCTGTTCCATGTTTTTTATGTTCTGTTCGGTGGAATCTTTGGG
>DBVR01000007.1:19972-45006 GCA_002308755.1 Christensenella sp. UBA1259 | reverse complement strand
CCGAACGCGTCGAATCCCATAGGTTGGAAAACTTCGTAGCCTTTCATCTTTTTGTACCTTACGAAACTGTCGGTCGGTCCGTAGTTATACCAGTGTCCCAAATGCAGTTTTGCCGCCGAAGGATAAGAGAACATTTCCAGACAGTAGTATTTTTTATCGACGTTTTTTTCGTTGAATTGCGAAATCTTTTCTTTTTCCCAGATAGCCTGCCACTTTTTTTCGATTTTCTTGATATCCATTGATCGCAATATCTCCCGCGGATGAACAAAAATTATATATTATTATAGAATAATATCCCGTGTAAGTCAATCGTTTTACCGACGCAATAGTGCGGAATATAAATAAAAATTATGTAAAACGGGCGGTTTTGCGTTTACAAAGAGATTAAAAAATGATATACTGTCTTTATCGGAGGAGAGAAAAACGTGGCGAAGATCTACCATAATTTGAACGGAATAGAGGAAAACTTTCCCGAACTGTACGGAGAAAAGAGTTCCGCGGAGCAACTTAGTCGTTACGAAAGGTGTTTTTCCGCCTTTAAGAGTTATTACGGCGAAAAATCGGCGTACATAGCGTCGTCGGGCGGCAGAATAGAGATATGCGGCAACCATACCGACCATAACGGCGGTAAAGCCGTCGTCGCCGCGATAAGTCTGGACGCGCTTGCGTTTTTTCTTCCCACGGACGACTTTGTCGTAACTGTTTACAGCGAAGGATACGGGGAATTTACCGTTAATACGCAAGGCGATTTTTCCTGTGAAGCGGGGACTCCCGAATCTCTCGTATGCGGAGTGTGCCTTGCTTTGATAAAAAACGGTTTCAAAGTCGGCGGATTCAAGGCGTACATATCGAGTAATGTGCTTGCGGGATCGGGTGTTTCCAGTTCCGCGTCTTTTGAAGTGCTTATATGCGAAATACTGAATTTTTTGTATAACGACGGGAAAATTTCCGCAAAGGATAAGGCGAAATTTTCGCAGTATGCGGAAAACGTCTGTTTCGGTAAGCCCTGCGGGCTTTTAGATCAGACGGCGATAGCCTTCGGCGGGCTTAAAATGCTTGATTTCAACAAGAAAAACGACGTTTCGGTAACCGACATAAACAATGATCTTTCAGATTACACCGTGGTGCTTATAAACACCGGCGGAAGTCATGCCGACCTTACCGACGAATATGCGGCGATTCCGAAAGAAATGAAAGAAGTGGCGGCGTGTTTCGGCAAGGAAAGGCTTATAGAAGTCCCGGAACAGGATTTTATCGACGGGTTAAAACTCGGTAGAATAACCGCAAGCGGCAGGGCGATAAACCGCGCGATACATTTCTACGAAGAAAACGGGCGGGCGGAAAATTGCGCACGCGCTCTCAATTCGGGCGATTACGCTTCGTTTTTGCAGGCGGTAAAAGAGTCGGGGATAAGTTCTTTATGCAAGTTGCAAAACTGCTACGTCGCGGGAAGTACCGATCAACCCATACCCAACGCGCTTTTTATAACCGCAAAGTATCTTAAAGGCGGTGTTAACAGAGTGCACGGCGGGGGATTTGCCGGAACGATATTAAATATCGTAAAAAACGACGTAAAAGAAGAGTTCGTTAAAGCCTGCGAACAGTTTTATAAAAAAGAAAACGTAATACCGTTAAAAATAAGGAGCGTCGGCACAAAAGTTCTTTAATTTACTTACTGTTTTAAGTGCTTTTATGTCTGACAAAAACAAAGAGATGAACAGAGAAATTTACGAAAACCCGTTAATTACGAGATACGCGTCCAAAGAAATGGCGGAAAAATTTTCCGACGATAAGAGATTTCGTCTGTGGCGGAAACTTTGGATAGCGCTTGCGGAGTCGGAGAAAGAATTAGGGCTCGATATCACCGACGGGCAGATAGCGGAACTTAAAAAATACGCGGACGACGTAAATTACGAAGACGCCGCCGCTTTTGAAAAAGAAGTGCGGCACGACGTTATGGCGCACGTCAAAGCGTACGGAAAACAGGCTACTTCCGCCGCGGGGATAATACATCTCGGGGCGACGAGTTGTTTCGTTACCGATAACGCCGAAATAATTATGGTAGACGACGCTCTCGATACCGTTTTAGAAAAACTCGTGAACGTCGTAAACAACCTCAAAAATTTTGCGGTCAGATACAAGGATATGCCGACTTTGGGCTTTACGCATTGCCAACCGGCGCAACTTGTAACGGTGGGTAAAAGGGCGTGCCTTTGGATACAGGATCTTCTTGCCGATATCGACGCACTTGTTTCGCTGAAAGACTCGGTGAAATTACGGGGCGTAAAGGGAACTACGGGTACGCAGGCGAGTTTTATGGAACTTTTCGACGGAGACGGCGAGAAAGTCAAACTTCTGGAAAAGAAAGTCGTCAATAAAATGGGATACGACAAGGTTTTTGCCGTTACGGGGCAGACCTATCCCAGAAAATTCGACTATGCGGTTTTATCTGTGCTTTCGCAGATAGCGCAGAGCGCGTACAAATTCGCAAACGATATAAGGCTTCTGCAAAGCATGAAAGAGATAGAAGAACCCTTTGAAAGCACGCAGATAGGTTCTTCCGCAATGGCGTATAAGCGCAACCCCATGAGAAGCGAAAGGGTGTGCGCTTTATCGAGATTCGTCATAACTTTGCCACTAAATACCGCGATCACGTCTTCGACGCAGTGGTTCGAACGCACGTTAGACGATTCGGCGAATAAACGGATAGTTACGGCGCAGGCGTTTTTGGCGGTGGACGGGATACTCAAACTGTACATGAATATTTCCGAAAACCTTGTGGTTTACGAAAAAATGATAGAAAAGCACGTTAGAGAAGAGTTGCCCTTTATGGCGACCGAAAATATCATTATGGAGTGCGTAAAAGCGGGTAAAGACAGACAAAAGATGCACGAAGAGATACGCAAAATATCCATGAAAGCCGCGGAAAACGTGAAACTGTACGGGAAAGAGAACAATACGATAGATTTAATAAAACAAAACGCGGAATTTGCGGCGGTACACGACAGACTTTCCGATATTTTAGATCCCCGAAAGTACGTGGGCAGAGCGCCCCGTCAGGTGGAAGAGTTTATCGCGGAAGAAGTCGATCCCGTGCTGAAAAAATATTCCGAATTTATCGGACTTAAAGCAGAAATATCACTTTGATACGGAGAAGATTTTATGCCGTTTTATAACGAGAAAGCCTATGAACTCGGAAGCAACCGTTCGATAATAAGAGAGATTTTCGAGTACGGAAAGAAGAGAAAAAGCGAGATAGGCGCGGATAACGTTTACGATTTCAGTTTAGGCAATCCCAGCGTGTCCCCGCCCGAAAAAGTGGTTTCCACGCTTAAAACTCTTTTGTCGCGAGAAGACCAGACGGGACTTCACGGATACACTTCCGCTGTAGGCGATTTGGCTACGAGAAAAGCGGTTGCGGAGTATACGAATAAATCGTGTGGTGCGGGACTTGACCCCGAACTTATCTATATGACCTGCGGTGCGGCGGCGTCTTTGACGATATCTTTAAAAGCCGTGCTAAAAAGCGGGGAAGAGTGCGTCGTTTTCGCGCCGTTTTTCACCGAATACAAGGTATTCGTGGAAAACGCGAACGCAAATCTCGTCGTGTCTTTGCCGGAAGATAAAACTTTACAGATAGATATTAAAGATTTCGAAAGCAGGATAACGGAAAAAACGAGAGCGGTGATAGTAAATTCGCCCAACAATCCCAGCGGCGTCGTTTATCGTGAAGACAAGATAATCGCACTTTGCGATATCTTGCGTAAAAAAAGCAAAGAATATGGTTCGGTGATCTATCTTATAACCGACGAACCGTACAGAGAACTTGTTTACGGCGACGTAAAAGTTCCGTATCTTACGAAATATTACGACGACGTGATAGTCTGTTATTCTTATTCCAAAGCGTTGTCCTTGCCCGGCGAAAGAATAGGCTATATAGCGGTTTCGCCCAAGACGAAAGACGCGAAAGAAGTTTACGACGCCATATGCGGCGCGGGCAGAAGTTTGGGCTACGTCTGCGCGCCGAGTCTGTTCCAGAAACTTATCGCGACATGTGCCGACGCGAAAGTCGACGTCTCGGTATATAGGAAAAACAGGGATATCCTTTACGATAATCTCGTGGCTATGGGATACGATTGCGTACGTCCCGACGGCGCGTTTTATCTTTTCGTAAAAGCCTTTGAAAAAGACGCCGTCGCTTTTTGCGAAAAAGCGAAAAAGTACGAGTTACTGCTTGTTCCGTGCGATAATTTCGGTGTTAACGGCTACGTCAGGATAGCCTACTGCGTGGACGAAAAGACGATAATAAACTCCTTGTCTGCGTTCAGGCGTTTGCGCGAAGAATACTTGAAATAAAAGGACAGTAAACCAAAGCGAAAACGCGCCCGACCGCGGGTGAATTATGCGGTCGGGCGCGTCGTTTTGTCTAACCGCGTTTTGCACGCCAAAAACATTTATATTGTAAGTGTATATATATTCCTAAATCAAGGACTATAAAACGAGAAAAAATACAAATCGCGAAGAGTTACTTGATAGCGGTGTTTTTTCGTTATATAATCAAAGAAATACGTTTGAAAAGCAGATTAAAGATTATGACCGTGATTTTGTCGGAGGGCTTTAAGAAATGAAACCGGAAAACGCGCATTTTAGATCGCTTGATTATTACCGCAAGAACGAGTGCGGAACTCTTGATGACGTTCTTGATTTCGCAAGGTGCTTAGAAGATACCGCTTTCCCCGTTATAAGGAGTTATTACGGATGGGAAGCAAGCGAGAAAGAGCCGTTGCCCTCGGTAGAAAAGATGAAGACCTTTCCCGTCTTCGATCCCACCGAAAAGCATGCGGAAAACATAAAAACGGGCTGGATGATGGCGGAACTTTCATTGCCGTATATCAGCAAGTACTTTGACGAAAAGGAGTTCGGCAATTACGGTTTTACCTATTACAGCATATTTGATCTCGATATTTACAGCGACGATCATCCCGTTGAACTTTATTCCTATATGGGCGGGCATTTTGATCTTGGCTGTGCTCCGGACGGGGACAAACATTACGTTTTCCTTCGCATCGACAGTCCGAACAGAAATCCCGTTTCCGATATCGTTTCCCGTTATTATCTGAAAGGGCTTAAAAAAGCGAACGAACTTATAGCAAACCTTGCGAGATCTCTTCGCGCGGGATGTCATCTTTTGTCCACGTCCAACAGACGAGAAAACCTTTACGTACAGGGGGAAGTGCCTATCAACAAGTCCAAACTTACGGACGCGGAAAGGATTTCTCTTTCGTCGTGCCTTATCGAGACGGCGAACTTCGTCGTTGCCGCCGTGCGTGATGACTCCCTTTTGCAAAAGTCGGAAGCCGCGTTGGATATGCTGAAACCCGTTGCGGAATATTCCAAAAGATTTACGATTTATTTTATAGGGCACTCCCACATAGACCTTGCCTGGAAGTGGCGTTATCCCGAGACTATCGAGTGCATGAAAGGCACTTTTGAGATTCAGCTTGCGTTGATGGAGAGAAACCCCGAATACGTTTACTGCGAAACCTCCGCCGTTTTATGGCGGGATATGAAAGAAAAATATCCCGAGTTTTGGAAAAAGATAAAAGCCGCCGCGGACAGAGGTCAATTCGAACCTCAGGGCGGGATGTGGTGTGAGACCGACGGACAGTGCGTCGGGGAGGAAAGTTGGTTCCGCCAGATCGAATACGGTCAAAAAGCGGCCGTTGAGACCTGCGGCAAAAAGTCCACCTGCGCCGTAAACGTCGACGCTTTCGGGTTCAACGCAGGACTTCCCAAAATACTCAAAAAAGCGGGGTTAAATTATTTCGTAACGCAAAAATTGCGCTATAACGAATATACTCTGTTCCCGTACATTCACTTTTGGTGGGAAGGGGATGACGGCAGTAAGATTTTGACGTTGCACGAGTATCCCAGCCACGCCAACCACATTGAATTCGACGAACTTGCAAAAACCGTGCGAATCCACCATCTTACGGACGGCTTTTACAATATTGCGCTTTTATGGGGTTACGGTAACCACGGCGGAGGACCTCAACCCGTTATGATGGACAGGATAGACGAACTCAAAAAACAGACCGTCTTTCCCAACGTCAGGTTTTGCGGCTTGACCGAGTGGTACGATATCCTGACCTCCACCGAGGATCTTTCTACCTTGCCAACCGTCAAAAACGAACTGTTTTTGGAAACGCACCACAAAACTTATACCGTTCAGGCAAATACCAAACGGCTGAACCGCGAGTGCGAGCGCAGGCTTTTGAACTCGGAAAGTTTGCAAGCGGCAATCGGCGAATACCGCGACTTGTCGGAAGCTTGGGAGAAACAACTTTTCGCGCAATTCCACGACGTTTTGGCGGGCACGTCGATGGCAAAGGTTTATTGCGATCTTTACGAGGATTACGACAAAGCTTTCAAAGTGATTTCCGCCGCAAACGAGTACTGTGCGGCGAAGGCACTCGGCGTCGGCAACGAGATTTACGTTTTCAATCCCGTTTCGACGGCGGTAAGCGGACCCGTAATTATTGACGAAGCCCCCGCAAACGATTGCGGCTACGCGGTGGACGGCAACGGCAACGAACACGTTTACCAAAGGACGTTTGACGGTAGGACGGCGGTTTATGTTAAGGGGCTTAAACCCTATTCTTTCAATAAACTCACTTTCGTTGAGGGACGGCCGAAACAGGAAGTAGTCTTTAAGGACGACACCGTGAACAACGGCGTTCTGAAAGCGGTTTTCGATAAAGAGAAAGGGGTTATCAAGTCTTTGATTTTTGACGGCAAGGAGTTCAGCGGCGGTCAGATCGGCAATTTCAAAGTGTTGGAAGATACGCGAAGCCGCGACTACGATTCTTGGAACTTCGGTTTTACCGGTAAAGAGTGGGATTTTAAGTGTTTCGACTTTGAAGTGGCGGAGAAGGGACCTTTAAGGGTTGTGGTCAGGGCGAAGTATTCCTTCGGTATCTGGGAAGAAAAGAAACCCTATTACGGCACTTATCTTTGGCATACTCCCGCATCGGATTATCCTACCAGTTTTCTGACGCAGGACTTTATTTTCTACGCCGGAGATCCGATGATAAGGTGCGTGCTTAACGCCGACTGGTGGGAAAACGGCAAAGACTTGAAACTTTCTGCGGAAACGGGCGTCAGCAACCCGCGTGCCTTCTACAAAGTGCCTTTCGGAAGGTTGGAACGTCCCGTTAAGCGCGACACCCCGTACGAGAAGGCAAGGTTCGAAGTTCCCGCAATTACGTATTCCGATCTGGTCGGAGACGACGGGTATTCTTTTGCGTTACTTAACCGCGCCAAACACGGCTACGACGTTTTGGACGGAAGAGTCAGACTCACGCTTTTAACTTCGCCGAACGGTTCGGACTTCTCAAAAGTGCCTGATCCGACTGCGGATAGGGGAAAGCACACCGTAGAATACGCTTTCCTGCCGCACAAAAACGACTTTGATATAGAAAAGGTCGCAACGGCGTACGAAAGAGGGGTAATGGTGCTTACGGGCAGCAATCGTCCCACCGTAACACTCGGAAAGACGCTTTTAGACGCTTCCGACGAGAATAAAACGGTAACGAGCGTTCGTATTCTTCCCGACGGAAAGAGATTTTACCGTATTCTCGGTAAAGACGGTAAGTTGAAAGAAGAGATAAAATAATCGCGCAAAACCATATGAACGGATTAAATTTACACGACATATACGGTTACGGACAATTGTTTTGTTTCAGCGGATTAGAAGGTGAAACGAGTGTTGAACACGCCTTTGTGGGCGTTTTGATGAACGAGCCTATCACCGTTCGTTTTCATTTCGACGAAGCGGTGACGCTGCATGTTCCTGTACCGATTTCAACGAAGTTTACCGCCGTAACGGGGGATATGATAGACGGCGAAAACATATTCGTTGCGTTTTACGACAAAGATACGGTGGTCGGGAAAGTTTCGGTAATGCCGACGGTTTTAACCGAAGGAAAGAGCGAACGAAAGAAAGAAGACGGCGCGGAGAGAATTGAAACGACGGCGGGACGGTTTTTTCTGACTGTCAAAAAAGAAGACGGATATTTTTATTTTTCCTTTGCTTTCGGAAAGCGAGGCACGCTTTTGACGGAGCGGGAACTTAACGAACTTAAAGAGAAACGTTACGAGTACTTTAAGCGTTTGCCGAAGTGCAAAGACGCAAAATACGAAAAAATGTACTACAAGTGTCTTTCGGTAAACAAGGAAAACGTCTGTTCGGCAGAAGGCGAAATACCTTGCAGGTGGAGTACGCCCGACCGCGTTCCGCACCGATATATGTGGCTGTGGGATTCGGCGTTCTATGCGATGTCTTTCGCGCATTACGACGCGGAAACGGCGAAGGACTGCATACGCGCGGTTTTATCTTTGCAGCGGGAAGACGGGTTTATTTCGCACATGATGGGCCCGCAGGGACGAATTTCGAAAGTAACGCAGCCGCAGGTATTATCGTGGAGCGTGTGGGCGATATATCAGAACGACAAAGACAAGGATTTCTTGCGGGAAGTCGCGCCCGCTATCGCGAAATTTCTTGTCTGGACAATGAAAAACCGCGATAAAAACGGCAACGGGCTTTTAGAATGGTTTAATGGCGGCGAAGGAAAGGATTGCAAAGGCGGGGAGTCGGGGCTGGATAATTCGCCGCGTTTCGATTTCGATACCGAGATGGACGCAATCGACTTTTCCACGTATCTTTGCAACGACGCGAAGTATCTTTCGATGATTTTTGAAGAAATCGGAGACAAGCAAAACGCCGATTATTTTATGTCCGTCCACGAATCGGTCAAAGAAAAAATAAATACTCTTTTATGGAGTGAAACAGACGGTATCTATTACGACAGACTGTTCGACGGCAGGCTGACCGGATTCGCGACGCCGGCGTCGTTTTTGCCTATGTTCGCGGGGATATGTACTCGGGCGCAGGCGGATAAAATGGTGCGTGTGTTGACGGATAAAGAAAAGTTTTGGACGGAGATGCCGATCCCGTCCGTCCCGCGAGACAGCGAATATTACGATCTCGATATGTGGCGCGGTTGCGTCTGGCTGAATTTCAGTTATTTCATAACGGTCGGGTTGCGTAAATACGGATATAACGAAATCGCCGAAGAATTGCGGACGCGTACACTCGATTCGGTGGCGAAGTGGTATAATGAAACGGGAAACGTCTTTGAGTTTTACGATGCGGACGGTAAGACACACCCTTTACGATTGAAGAGAAAGGGAGAACAGCCGGAGACGCCCGATTACAGAAAACACATCCACGCTATCTGCGATTTCAACTGGTCGGCTTGTTTTACGATGATGCTGATAAACGGGATATATTATTAGAGAGAGGAATTGAAAATGACGACGAAAGTAAAGCCTTTTAGAATGATAGGTAACGTGTATTTTGTAGGAACGGTGGAAGCGTCTTGCCATCTGATCGATACGGGAGACGGATTGATTTTGATCGACACGGGGTATAAAGAAAATGCCGATACTGTCGTCGAATCGATGAACGCACTCGGTTTCGACGTGAAGGACGTAAAAATTATTCTGCACTCGCACGGTCATTACGACCATACGGACGCGACGGAAAAACTTTTGAAACTCGTTCCTTCCGCAAAGACGTACCTGTCTTTCCGCGATATAAAGTACATAAAAGGGTTTACGCCTGATTTTGATATTCGTGACGGCGACGTGATCGAATTAGGGAATACCAAAATAGAGTGTTGGTTTACGCCGGGGCATACCGAAGGTTCGGTATCTTTCTTTTTCGACGTCGTGGAAAACGGTCGGGTATATCGCGCCGCAATGTTCGGCGGTTCGGGAGTCAATCAACTGAGAAAAGACTTTATGGACAAGTGGAAAGTCCCGTATATTTGTAGGGAACTGTTTTTTGACAGCGTGGAACGGTTGCTGCAAAGGAAGGTTGACGTTATGCTTGGAAACCACACTTGGCAGAACCATACGCTGGAAAAATTTGCAAGGATGGGGCAGACGGAAAGCAATCCTTTTATCGATCCTTCTGAGTGGGGGTGTTACCTGACTCGGGTGCGTTCTTCGTTGGAGAAGATAATTGCCGAGGAGAGCCGTACGAAACTCGTCAATTAAAGGAAAATCAGTATCCAAAGGGAGATTTTTATGGAAGTATTGTACATGGGAACGGCGGCGGACGAGCGTATTCCGGCTATGTTCTGTAATTGCGACCTGTGTCGTAAATCGTTGGAACTGGGCGGGAAAAACGTCCGCACTCAAGCACAGGTACTCATAGACGGCAGCTTGCTCGTGGATTTCGGCGGCGACACTTATTCGCACTTTATAGGCGCAGGTAGAACCCTTTGGGATATTCGGAACGTTCTGATCACGCACTCTCACCCCGATCATCTCACGTTGGAAGTTTTTCAGCAGCGTTATCACTGGATGAGTGCGGAAACGACCAAGTATCCCACCTTAAAATTATACACCAGCGCGGGCGTTATAGAGAAGATATGGCGTGTGGCGGAAGCGCGCGGACTTGACAGGGGGATGATAGAAAAATATTTGGAGTTTATTCCGATGGAATACTATCGTCCCGTGGAAATAGACGGTTATACGGTAACTCCGTTACCCGCGCGGCACGCCTTACCGGAACAAGCCTTTTTGTTTCTGATAGAGAAGGACGGCAAATCCGTATTTTACGGAAACGACACGGGTTATTTCGACGAATCGATTGACGAGTGGCTTGCGAATAACGGCAAACATATAGATCTTTTAAGTTTGGACTGCACAAAGGGCGACGTGGAAACTCCGTATTACGGGCACATGTCTATGAAAGACGGGCGTGCGGTTGCCGACCGATTCAAAGCAAGGGGAATTATCGACGACGAAACGAAACTGTATTACACGCATTTTTCGCACGGCTGCAAAATGACGCACGATGAGCTGGAAAGAACCGCAAAAGAGAAATACGGTTTTAATGTGGCTTACGACGGTATGTTTCTGAAAATATAGCGGAATACGTAACAAAATAAAAACGTTGCCGAACACGAGTTCGGCAACGTTTTTGTTTATCGAAGTTTATTCAGACGTTTCCAAAGCGTGAAGCAAAACGGGCGAAAGCGTTTTCGCCATGCGGAAATATCCTAAATCGTTGGGGTGTAACTGATCGGTAAGGCATGCGTCGAGATATTTTTTGCCCATCATCTTTTTGCCGTCTATGAAATAGACGTTTTCGTCGCCTTCCGCCTTGGCGGTCAGATAGTTGGAGTAAATAAGATCTCTGCGCGGTTTCAGTAATTTAACGTTTCGGTAATAAATCGGCGCAGTGATGAAGATTATGGGTGTGCGGGGATGTTTTTCGCGAATCTTCCTATACAGCGGCATGTGAGTCTTTTTCAGGTGTTCGCAATCAGGTGCGTTGTAATCGTAGTCCAAAACGAACACGGACGCGTCTAAACTTGCGAGATATTCCGCCATGATCGGTTCGCCCTTTCCGTTGCCCGAAAACCCTAAGTTCACGAAATCGGTACTAAGCCAACGGCAAACGGTTGCGATATAATCGTTTCCGGAGCGGGAAACGCAACCGCCCTGCGTGATAGAATTCCCGTAAAACACGACGGGTTTGTCGTTGAACTTATAGGGTTTGGCGGGATAAACGTTACTGCCTTCCTTTAATCCTATTTCAACGTCGTATATTTTTTCGCTGTAATTCGGCATATAGATCTCCACGTCGTATACGCCTTTTTTCTTCGCGTAGTAGATCCCGTCGTAGTACATTACGTCGTCTTTCGCGTATTCCCATTGATTGAAATCCGCATGTACGTTTCCGTCGCAAACGCCGTTTACGTAAATAGATAAACCGCAACGTGCGAACAGGGAATAGTTCCAACTCATATTAAGTCTTACCGACTTTACACGCGCCGTTATATACGGAGAATCGGTCTTAAACCGTATCCTGCCGCCTACGGTACAGCGTGCGAGCACCTTTACTCCCGAACTTACCTGATCTGCGATTTCTCTTTTCATACGGTAATAGCAACCCGCCTCTTCGTCGAAAAACACGCCGCGTAAATCGAAAGCGCTGTCCGTTGCTTTTCTCCATACCACGTCCGTTTCCGTGATTTTGGTTTTCGCAAAGTTGGAATCGATTTTAAGAAGATCCATTTTTTCGGTTTTCATAATTTTACTCCCGTTTTCTTTTTTTAGCAGTATAGTCGAATTTGGAAATATAAGTCAAGCGTTTTTTGTCGCAATTTCGCTTTTCCGCCAGTGTCAACGTGCGGAAAATTGCTTAAAAACGCAAGTAAATATGCGGGGAAATCACGTTTTGGACGTTGTAAAACGACAAAAAAATCGAGATGTATATATATTCTGTTAATTAAGGGATTTTAATACGAAATCACGACGACTTTCGTTACGCTATTGACAAAGGCAAACCGTATGTTTAATTTAAAGTTGTAGTATGCACTCGCAGACGGTCTGAAAAAATCGGGAAACTACTAAAATCATCATGTTAAGAGGTTTTGAAAATGAAAGGATTTAAAAAGGCGTTTCTGAAAGGGATAGCGGTGGTTATGTTGGCGTCGACATTGCTGGGAGGCGCTGCCTGCGGCGTAAGCGAATCGGGCGGAGGCTCTGGTGGAGGATCCGACGATAGTGCCAGCACGGTTATCAAAGTTGCGAATTTCGGCGGCGGGATCGGCAGGAAGTGGTTGGACGAAGCGGGCAACCGTTTCAAGGAACTCGTAAAGGACAAATCATACGAAAGCGGCAAAAAGGGCGTTTCTTTCGAAGTAACCCACGCTATCGGTGTAACCTGCGTCAACATGAATACGCAAGGTTATCACATTTTCTTCTTGCAGAACAAGTACAGCGCGTGTGTTGCCGAAATTCAGAAAGGCGCGGTACTTGACATTACCGACATCGTAAGCGAAGAAACTCTTTCGGATTTCGGAGAAAACGTTACGATTGAAAGCAAGATAAACGAAAATTACCGTTTCGCAATGAAAGGTAACGACGGCAGATATTATATGTTACCGCACTACGAGACGCAGTCCGGCGCGTCTTACGACGTCGATCTTTTCGAGAAAGAAGGTTTCTATATTGCGGACGGAGATCAGGGGACCGCGTATTACTGTGAACTGACCGGACAAACGCATTATTTCACTAACGACAGTTACAATACCAAGAGTGTCGGAAACGACGGTATAAGAGGCACGGACGACGACGGCATGCCTACCACGCTTAACGAACTGGTCGCTATGTGCGATCACATGATGGACGAAGGCGTAGTTCCGTTCAGCGTTGCGGGAAGCCACATAGACTATACCAACTACCTGATCGAAGGTCTCTGGACGGCGCTTGCCGGATATGAACAGAGAAGTGCGGTCGTATCCCACTCGGGCACCGTGGATTACGTTACGGGCATTTCCAACGTCGAACTTTGGCCGGGTACGGGTATTTACGCACCCGTAACGGAGAGGGCGGAAAATCTTACCTCCGCGACGGGTTACAAGGCGATAAATCAGGCGGCGAGATATTACGCCTACGCGTTTATCGAACTCGCTTATCAGCAAGGTTGGATATACGAGAAATATAAAGAAAGCAACTATACGCACAAGGAAGCGATGCGTGCGTTTATTCTCAACGGTTTGAGCGGTTTTAAGAAACTCGGAGCGCATATCGAAGGTTCTTACTGGTACAACGAGGCGGAAGGTTACAATCTGTTCAACGATTACAAGATTTTCTCCGGTACCGGTTCCACCGTTAAAAATATCGCGCACTGGCATATGCCCACTTCTTACGGCGACGACGTGGTTACCGGCGAATCCAACGCAAGGGAAGAGACGGTTATCAACGGTATGACTTCTACCGTCATGATCAACGGCAATCTTGACGACGTTTCCGGTAACGAAGGTATCATCAGGGCTTGTAAAGACTTCCTTAAATTCCTCTCTACCGAACAGGAATTGAAGAACTTTACGGCTTGTACGGGCGTATCCAAGTCCTTATACAGTTATACGATAGACGAGTCCGTTCTTTCCGAACTCGATCCGTATCAGCAAACGATTATGCGTCTTCGCGCCAACAACCGCGTCGTCAATCAGTACGGCGACAACGCGACTTACCGTGCGAAAGCGGGTTATATGACGTACAGTATCTCCGCGCAGGGTTTCCATCCCTACTTTGACGGCGTAGAATACTACACTCCTCTCCAAGCGTACTGGAAGAAAGGTAAAAATGCCTGGGAGTGCTTCGAAGTAACGGGGTACAGCGAAACCAAATGGATGAATGAAATTTACGTGGCCGACTAAGGAGAGCGTAAAATGTATTTACAAGCAAAAGGAAACGGGAGCGCGGTAAGGCGCGTAAATTACAGAAAAAGAGCAAGGAATATCTTTTTCATAAGCATCGTGGCCATACCCGTATTGCAGTTTTGTATCTGTTATATCTACGTG
This sequence comes from Christensenella sp. UBA1259, assembly GCA_002308755.1. GTDB lineage: Bacteria > Bacillota > Clostridia > Christensenellales > Borkfalkiaceae > UBA1259. The sequence goes on along the minus strand of DBVR01000007.1, from coordinate 30,559 downwards.
AACATCAACTCGTTCATACTGGCTTTTCAGGATTACGGGTACGCGCAAGGTTCTTTGGGATTCGATATAAAATTCGCGGGATTTTCGAATTTTGAGAAGTCGTGGGCTATCCTTTCCGAACGTACCTTTATGTTCAGACACTCGCTTCTTCTGTTTTTTTGGACTACGATTGTCGGGTTGACTCTCGCATTGCTGTTTTCGTATTACATATATAAGAAGTACCCGATGGGCGAACTTTTCCGTGTCGTTCTTTTTATGCCTAAAATACTGTCGGGCGTCGTGTTTTGTCTGCTGTTCAAATATCTTTCTAATGAAGTTTACGTGTACGTCGCCAAGACGCTGTTCCATGTCGAAGAAGTGCAGGGGCTTTTGGACAGCCAGGGCACAAAACTCGGCACGATACTGTTTTTCAACGTCTGGGTAGGTTTCGGCATACACGTTCTTATGTTCAGCGGGGCAATGAGCGGTATAGACGAATCCGTCGTAGAATCCGCCCAACTCGACGGAGCGAACGCCATACAGGAATTTATCCGTATCACCGTTCCGTTGATCTGGCCGACTTTCGTTTCGTTCTTAACAATCAATTTCACGGGTCTCTTTACGAATCAGATGCATTTGCACACGTTGTTCGGTAACGATGCTGACGAACTGTCCACACTCGGGTATTACCTATACGTCAATTCGCACCGAGGCGAACTTGTAGCAACCGATAAAGTTCCGTCGTTCTCCGTGCTTTCCGCGATAGGGCTTATGACGACGGCGGTTATGTTACCGCTTACTCTGGGACTCAGAAAAGCACTCCGTAAATTCGGACCGAGCGTGGATTGAGGAGGCGTAATTATGAAACGAGATAAATCCGTTGCTAGCAAAATATTCATTATTTCGCTTTGCGTCCTGTTAAGTATCTACGCATTGTCCATTGTTCTGACTCTTTTGTGGGGTTTGCTTTCTTCTCTCAAAAGTCCGTACGACTTTCTCGTGAATAACAACTGGTTGGGATTTCCTACGTTGGATAAAGCGAATCTGGGCAACAGCCGAGAGACGTTTTTCAAACTTGCTAACTATCAGGTAATCGTTAAGGATTACCATTTAGTAGAAGAGAATTGTAAAACCGATTTCGTCGTCAACGGACGTTGGATACAGCACCGTGCGACGGGCGGTTTTGCGATGGTTATGGTAAACACCGCAATATATACGGTCGTAGGTGCGTTTTTGCATACGTTCGTACCTGCCATGACGGCGTACGCGGTCAGCAAATACAGAAACGTAGTCGGAAAAATAATAACGGGCGCGGCGCTGTTCGCGATGACTACGCCGATCGTCGGCAATCAGGCATCGATGCTTACCATGTTAAGGAATATGGGGGTGTACGATACGTTCTGGGGGTACTTATTGCAGAAAGCAACCTTTACGGGCATGTATTTCTTCGTGTTTTCGGCATTTTACGAAATGATGCCCGATTCCTTTTCCGAAGCGGCGGAAATAGACGGGGCATCTCAGTACGGTATACTTATAAGGATTATACTTCCTTTGTCTGTCACGATAATTTCTACCGTATGGCTGATCCAGTTCATACATTTCTGGAACGATTATCAGACGGCGTACATGTATATGCCTTCGCACCCCACGCTTGCGTATGCCGTTTGGTTCCTTACGACAAACAATCAGGTCGGCGGGGCGGAAATGGTTGTCAGAGTTGCCGCCGCTATGACGTTGGCGTTACCGATTTTGATAGCGTTCATTTTCCTGAAAGATAAGCTTATGGGTAATGTCACTATGGGCGGTTTGAAACAATAAAAACACACATAATAAAAAATATAGGGAAATTAAGGAGGGTTTTCGTAACGATGAGTAGAAGACTGTTGAAGTTTATGTTACTTGCTTGTTCTTTTGCGTGCATTACCGTTGCGGGGCTTGGTATCGTCTTCAACATAGGTAACGGTGGTAGAGCCGGCGCCTATGAAATAACATTCGAGGACGAAGACGAATTGCAAAGCGAATACGCTTACGGAGAGTTGATTTCCGTTCCCACGGGTTCTATCGAGGGAGTGCAGACGACCAGATTCGTGGTTATTGCACCGAGCGGAAATATGTATGAGACTGCGAAATTTACTTTGACTGAAACGGGGCAGTACACGGTCGTTTGGTATGCCAACGTCGGAGGGCAGGAAGTATCTGCGGAAAAGAGTTTCTTGGTCACTCAGAGTGCTTTCACTGTTAACGGCGGTGTGGAGTGGTCGTACATGGAGAGTCTTGAAAAGTCGTCGGATAAAGACGGTATAAAACTGTCTCTTCAGCCGGAATCCAGTTTCCGTTATAATTCGGCGATCAATTTATCCGATCCCGACGTTCCTTTCGCGCACATCTTTCTCTATCACGGTATAACCAACATAGAAGAGGCGACGACCAAGGAAGAGTATAAGTATCACGAAGAAGCGAGAAACTATCTGATCACCCTTACCGACTGTTATGATCCCACTAATTCGGTGACGATAGATCTTGAATGGCAGGAAGGCCGTACTTACTGGAACTTCCGTGCCGGTGCGGTAGGACAAACGCCGCACGGACTCCGTTCGAAACTGGATAACCCGGATATTCAGGTAACCATCGACGGTACCACTTACCAGTATTATCTTGCGCCCGGGCAGGGGTCGACGAGCTGTAACGTTATGGACAACTACGGTCTTAAATTGTATTACGACGTCGCTTATAACCGCGTCTACATTACTTATTGCCGTTACGCAAGCAACACTTACACCGTACGTGAAAAATGGTTTGTGGCAGACCTTGTGAACGAAACGATTTATCCCAACAATCCGTTCAAAGGTTTTACGACGGGCGAAGTTTATCTGACTATTTCCGCTAAAAACTACGTGGGGAACGTCGCGAACGTGGATATTGCGTCCTTGGGCGGTCTCGAGGGCGAAGAAATGCTGAAAGTAGATATGCGGGACACCAAAGCACCCGTTATCGAATTGCCCGAAGCGTTGAGTGAAGGCAGCGCATTCATCTCGCTTAACGAAGAAATACAGGTTCCGGACGCGATTGCGTGGGATCTGAGTCTGCCTTACGGAACGAAGGCAAACGCGAAGGTTTACTACGCTTATAATCCGGATAATCCCAAGAACGTGTCGGTAGGGCTTGTCAACGGCAAGTTTACGCCGAACAAGCGCGGTTCTTATACGATCGTTTATTCCGCTACGGATACGAGCGGAAACGTGGGAACCGCTACCGTTGAGTTACAATGTGTGGACGAACAGGCCGTTGTACTTACCGTAGAAGAGCAGGTCGCCGCTACGGCGGGCGAATACGTGCAAGTTCCCGAGTGCACCGTAGAAGGATTGTATGCGGACGCAAGGACGCTTAAAACTTACGTTCGGTTCGAAGACGAGGAAGAGATTCTTTTGCAAAGCGACGAATTATTCCTGCGTGGCGTCGGCAGATACGTATTTACATACGTTTTCAGCACGCCGTTCAAGACTTATACGGCAACGAGCGTGATGACCGCGGCGGCGTCGGACAGAGTGGTTATAGAAGATCCCGTTTTGCCCGAATACTTTATCAAGGGTGCGTCGTACACCTTGGATGCCGTACACGCGAGCGAATATAAAGCGAGAGAGCCGATCGTTTCGGATGTAACGACGTATATGAGTGCGGACGGAGGCGAGTACGTCGAAGTCAACAGCAAGGCGGTCGCCATCAATGCAAACGAAAACGTAAGGTTCAAATACGAATACGACGGAGAAACGAAATATTCGGAAACAATCAAAGTGGTTGACGTCGGACTCGGCGGCGAACTTTCGATGGCGGATCTTTTCTATTCCGAAGAGGACGTCTTTACGACCTCCGCTTCCAGTCAGGGGATAAGATACATTACGAACGGAACGGCAAGAAACGCTACGTTAAAATATGTCAACGTACTGGCGCTTTCTTCGTTCAGTATCGATTTTTCGTTCCTGAGTGAAGGGACGACGTACGTAGCGCCTGCTTCGATTACGTTCAGTCTTGTCGATTACTACGACAGAAATAACGTCGTAACGTTGAGTTTTGCCGGCAGCGGCGACGTAACGAGATTTTCTCTCAACGGCGTGCAGGTGGCAAGTCTGGAAAGGTCTTTGCTTGACGGCAGAACGACCGTTACCTACAACGACGGATTCAATATAGGCGGCGTAAGGTATGCCTGGACGGGTTCTTTTGCGAGCGACAGGATGCTTTTGTGGATTACCATGGAAGGAATAAACGGCGCAACCTGTCTTAACGTCAGAAGTCTGAACGACAGAAAACTTACCGATACGAAGACCGACAGGGCAGATCCCTATTTGTACATATCAAAATTTAACACGGGCTATCAACCTATGAACAGAGTGATAACAATCGCACAGGCGAGTGCCAACGATATCGTTGCGCCTTATCTGGAATCGGGTTTACGCCTTACGGTCAGAAAGCCCGACGGTTCGTTTGCAACGTCGGTGGACGGCGTGGAGTTAAACGGAACGTGTGCCGTTGACAGGGCGTACGATTTGAAACTCGACGAAGTCGGTATTTATGCGGTTTTATACGAATACACCGACCAGAACGGCGGTTATTGTTCTTTGGGGTACAGTCCCATCGTTAAAGACGAGGTCGGTCCCGTTTTGGTGGCGATAGGCGTTTCCGAAGGGGAAGTCGTTAAAGCGTCCGTAGGTTCTACGGTAACGATAGCGCAATGTATGATTGCGGACGAAACCACCGATGTAAGCGAGCTTACTGCCTGGATTTCCATATTTTATCCTTCGGGCGTCGTAAGGGCGCCGAAGAACGGCAACACGTTCTATGCGGGAGAAAAAGGCAACTATACCGTACTGTACTGCTGTTACGACGGAGTGGGTAACTACACGACGTTTGCGTACGTAGTGCAGGTATCTTAAAGGAGGTGAACAACGTGAATAAAATGCGTAGATTTACAGCGTTATCGCTGAGTGTATTGACGTTGGCTGCGACGATGTTCGGTGCGTGTGGGGGAAAATCGGACGACGGGAAAGTTACGCCCGAAAGCAGTTCCAAATACGCATATAACGGCACGCACGTTTATACGGCGACTGACACGAACGATTATCTTGTGAGAAACGGGAAAACGGAATATACTCTCGTTATTCCCGCGAGTTATTCTTCGTCGTTGCGTATTGCGAAGACGGAGTTTATCGATTTATTTGAAGACGCTACGGGTATAGAACTGTCGGTCGTAAGCGACGACGCGGTATCGAGTGCGGAAGACGGCAAATACATTTCCTTGGGCGAAACGACGTTGCTGAGAGATTCAGGCATATCGATTGATCATAAGACGTTAACGGACGACGGACACAGGATCGTTACGAAAGGCGACGACGTCTATCTTTGCGGCGGCACGGACGACGGCACGGTGTTTGCGGTGTATACGTTTATGCGTCTCACCTTCAATTACGAAACGTACTATTACGACTGTATGGAAATCGAGAAGGCTACGGATAAGAAGTTAAAGGATTACGACGTTACGGATATTCCCGATTTCAAATTCAGGGCGCACAGTACCGACGTTACGTGTTACGAATCCGCGGACTACGACGAAAACATGTTTGCATGGCGTTTAGGCTATCGCGGGAAGGAAGCCCACCGTGGCTATTTCTTCATGCCGGTACACGAATACATTGACGATTTCACCAAGGGCAAGAGTTCGGCGAGTACCAACGCGCGTCGTTGGTTCCCCGAGCACATGTACAAGAACGAGGAAGACGTAGAAAACTATCATCCTTTGTGGTTCTCGGACAACGGCGGCGAACAGCTTTGTTTCAGTGCGCACGGCGATCCGTACGAATACGAAGCGATGGTGCAGACGGCTTTCGAGAAAGTGGAAGCGCACCTCAAACACTACACGCCGGATGAATATCCGCGGTATAAGATAATGACGCTTACGCACATGGACAACACGAACTACTGTACGTGCGACAAGTGTAAAGAGATATCGTCTTATTACGGCGATTCGCAGGCGGCGGTGCAGATACTTTTCATGAACGACCTTGCGGCGAAAGTGGACGCTTTGTTGGAGGCAAATAAAGACGCTGACTGGTACAGAGACGATTTCAAACTGCTTTTCTTCGCGTACAACCACAATTTCGTAGCGCCCGCGCGTTACGACGCGGTTAAAAAGGAATACGTGCCGATAGACGACAAAGTTATTCTTAACGACAGACTGATAGCGTGGTTTGCAAGGGAAGCGAACGGTCAGCAGGTATTCGACGAAGGGCTTAATACGACGTGTATGACGACTCTTTCGGGCTGGGTAGCGATTGCCAAACATATATATTTCTGGAACTACGGCACGAATTTCAGGAACTACGTTATTCCCGTTGACAGTTTCCAGTACGCAACGCCCGACATGTACGCATATTACTGCAATCAGAGTGATGATTTCTGGTTTACGCAGTATCAGGACCGCAACAGGTGCGCAAATACGGCATGGACCAACCTTAAAGTATATCTGGACGCCAAACTTTCGTGGAACACCTCTCTTAGTTCGGAGGAACTTACGCAAAAGTGGATGAAAGCGATGTATAAAGACGCCGCGCCCACGATGTTAAGACTTTTCCAGTCCGTGCGTGCGTATTACAGGAACGTTCTTATAGACAAGTACCAGGCGTCGCCCTCGGCCGAAATGAGTCTGGTCGAATACTGGCCCATAGGGCTTCTGGAAGGCTGGATTGCGCAGATAGATCAGGCGAAATCGGAAGTAGAACGTTTTGCGACGGTCAATCCCGAATTATACGACAGGACCTGCAAGCATATCGAGATCGAAGCGATAAGTTATCTGTTCCTGTTACTCGACACGCAGGGCTACACGATCAACTCGGAAGACAGGGCGATGTATATCGACCGTATTACGAACGATATCGAGTGGCTGGGTATTGCGGACATGGAAACGAGAAGCAAGACGACGTTAGTCGGCTGGTTATCGGGGTTATGATTCGGATAGGCAAATTATAGGAAAAAAAAAGAAAATTTATATAGAATAAGGAGAAAAAGACTATGGGAAAGAGAAGAATACTTTTATTAGTAGTGCTTGCTTTCACGTTAATTGCCACCTGCCTGTTTATCGGCTGCGGCGCCAGTAGCGAAGGCGGCGGCGGTGACGGNNGATACGCCTATCGAAACCTACGAAGTGGTTCTTGACCAAGAAACCATGCTGCTTACGTTAGGGGATGAGGGTGTGCTGACTGCCGAACCTTCCGAGATCAAGGAAGGGTTGTCGCTGACCTATACTTCTTCCGATTCGTCGGTCGTGTCGGTAGATGATCTCGGCAAACTGACGGCGTTAAAGACGGGAACGGCGACGATAACCGTCCGTTACGGCGAAGCGAGTGCCACCTGTTTAGTTACCGTAAATCTCGGGGGACAGCTTCCTTCGTTGCAGATGACCAACGTAACGGAAGACGAACTCTATATAGAAAAAGCGACTGAAATCGATTTAAGTTGCACGGTTTTGTTCAACGGCAAGACTTACGAGGACGTTACGGTTACTTATGAATTAAGCGACGACACGGTCGGCGAGATAGAAGACGGCAAGTTCACGCCTTTGGCGGCAGGCGTAACGGAAATCAGCGTTATCGCGACCTGGCGCGGCATGACCGGCGGTGAAGAGTACACTTCTCTTAAAAAGACCATCACCATAGAAGTGGTTGCGGAATTCGTGTTCCTGATTAACGACGGCGCGGCAGAAATCACCATCTACACGCAGGGTGACGATAGCAGTTCTCCCTTCGTTGTAACGGCGACGTACGACGGCGAAGATCTGGCAACGACCGTTGAAATTACCGAAGGCAGCGACTATATCGAATACGACGAGACCGCGCATACGGTAACGAGTAAAGGCGTCGTGGGTGAAGCGGAAGTAACCGTAACCTACACGTTAGACGGCGAAAACGTTGCGGTTAAAGTTCCCGTACACGTTTTGATAACGGTATATGACTACGAAGGCACGGTAGAAAACTTCTCGGCGATGCACGGCGACGCGGTAACGGGTACGGATCTCGCTACGGCTTTCGGCGGCAACTTTACTTCGGCGAAAGATTCCGACGGCACGGCATTAACGGTAGAAAACAATAAAGTTTACGGTGTAAAGACGAGTAAGACCGGCAAGACGGAAAAGACGATAACCCTTTACAACGATTCTGTCGGTTACAACGTGGCGATTGAAGGTTACAGCGGAATATTCACCGTAATAGAAGATTTCGAAGCGTTTATGTATATCAGGAATAACGCAAACGTCGGTTCGTCGTCAACCAAAATTTCCGCCGACATACAGGAAGGCATAGACGCCGCAAAGTGCGTACACGACGGTTATTACGTTCTTGCCAACGATATAGATGCGACAGGCTATACTCGTCCCGAAGTCGGCTGCCAAGGCGGTTGGAGAAGCACGAAAGATTTCGTCGGCAAAGCACTCGGTCTTACGGGTACGTTCGATGGTCAAGGTCATGTTATCAGTAATCTGACGATGACTAATTTGGGCACGGGAATTTTTGAACTTGTAAACGGTGGTACTATAAAGAACCTTGCTATTACCAACTTAAAGTCCGATGGAACGCAGTACCTTGCGGCATTTTCGTACATTGCCATAGATCCCGTTATTGAAAATGTTTATATCCATATCGACGGGGATTATACAATGATTAGGGAATACGCCCTGTGCAGTATACTCCATCAAACCACAGAGGGAGCCGTACAACTTAAAAACGTTTATTTTGATTGTAATTTCGATCCGAGCACAGTCGGCAAGGCTATGTATGGCGGTATGTTCGGCACTCCGTCCGGTGTTACTAATTATGATTGGGAGAACGTATACGCTGTTTCCAACGTAGGTTTCAACTGTACGATTTCTAAAGCGAACGTAGTTACCGCTTACGGTTATGCCGAAAACGAGAAAACCGGAAACGAATACAATCTTATATTGCCCGAAGGAAGGGAAAGTTCAACGTTAAATATAGAAAACTACTATCGTTGCGGCGGCGCATATTACTACGCTTCGGTTGCTGACTTAAAAGCCGCTAACCACGATTTCTCGGCTTTCGACGCCGATTACTGGACGATAGTGGACGGCGTTCCCGTCTGGAATGGCTTGGGCGAATAATAAACGGTATCCGACGTAAAAAGCGGTTGTAAAAAGGACTAATCGGTAATACGCAGCCTGTCTGCGCCGCCAAGGCGCAGATTCGGTTGCGGATTGCCGTGTTGAAAAGCGAAAAAATTATAGGAGGTGGATTATGACAAACAAAGAATATGAAGAACCCCGTTTGGACTTATTCATAGTCAGTGAAGACGTCGTGCTTGCCAGCGGGAAGGAACAGTGGGAGGATTACGACTTGTTTGATCCGGAGTGGATCACTCCGTAGATAACGGTCACGGAAAACAGATCTTAAAAAAACGTTAAAAGTAAAAAAATTGAAAGAGGGTAAATTATGAAATTGATTAAAACGAAATTAAGTTTGTTGGCACTTGCGCTTGCGTGCTTGTTCGCAGGCGTAATGGGTTTACATCCGACTGCCACTGCGAAAGCCGATATAGACACGACCGGTTTCACCATGACGAACGGCGCGTACATAAGGCTTGTTGACGATTACAGCGGTATCAGTTGGACTACTACCGTTTCGCCCGCGTTCTATACGGCGGTCGGGGCGGACGCAAATAGCAGATTCGGCGTAATAGTCGCGCCCACGGCTTCTATCGTAGGCGAACTGCCTCACGCAACCAACGGCGTTAAGGATATTCCCGTATCCTACGGCGTTGACGCGAGTACGGAAGCCGTAACCTACCGTTCGGTTATAAGCTATAACGATTTATTGACGAATTACAGCGGTCCGCTGACCGACGAAGAAGTGTTGGAGAGAGCGTACGCTATGGAACTTACCGCGCGCGCTTACGTAACGACCGACAACGGTGTAAGTTACACCTATGCGAGTCTGGACGGTATAAACACCTCCCGTTCTGCAAGACAGGTTGCCGCCGCGGCGGAACTTGCCGGCGAAATAGATAATTACAGGAACGACGCCGATCCCGAAGTTCAGGCGCTCGCCCTTAATGCGGAAGGTTATTACGGTGGAGATATAACCGTGCTTGCCGAATCGAACGGCGCCGTAGGCACGCCTTATATCGATAAGGAACATCCGACGGCTACCGTTAACGTATCCGTTGCCGTTACCGGCGATTTTGAAGAAGCGGTTATCGGTGCGGAAAAAGTTGCCGCTACCTATTCCGCGGGCACTCTTACCATAACCGAAGCGAACTTCATCCCCACGGGCGAAAACTACGTTACGGTGTTCACTTCGACGGGCGTATATGCGACTCCTATTATCGGCGCAACCAAAGTCTTTGACGAAATGGAAGATTTCGAAGAGTTCATGTATATCAGAACGAATGTGTCTGAAAATAAAATTTCCGCTACTATACAGGAAGGTATAGACGCAGCACAGTGCGTACACGACGGTTATTACGTCTTGGCAAACAATATAGACGCAAGCGGATATACCCGTCCCGAAGTCGGCGGTCAAGGAGGTTGGGTTGGCGCGGCTAATTTCGTCG
>DBVR01000007.1:0-19959 GCA_002308755.1 Christensenella sp. UBA1259 | reverse complement strand
ATACTGTATAGACGGCTTAAGACTGGAAAGAGATGATTCAGTTCCGGAGGATCCGAAAGGTAATGTGATGTCCGGGCTTTTTGAACTTGTAAACGGCGGCACGATCAAGAATTTTGCTTTGACTAACCTAACGACCGATGCAAGTCAGAACATATCGGTGCTTGCTACTTATGGTATCGATCTCGTTCTCGAAAACGTTTATATTAAAGCGTCTTTCGGCGGAACAATTAAGCAATACGTATTATTCCAGACACTTAATCAATCTGAACAGGGAGAGGTGAGTTTCAATAATATTTACCTTGATTATACCTATGCAGACGCAAGTGGTGGACAAATACGTGCCGGATTATTCGAAGCAAGCGGTTCGTTTGCCACAACAACTAAAACAGGTAGATACTATCTTAGCAGTGGTAAAAATGTACGTAGAAACGAGACGATTATTGACTTTACAAATACTTATGCCGTTTCTAACTTCGGTGGATTTTATTTTTACGAAACCAGTGCTGGAAAGTTTTATACCTGCGGATATGGAGAAAACCAAAGAGACTCGGTTATTAACGGAACAAACGATTTAAACGATGGTATTTATACACTCAGTGGTGTGATTATGCCTGTTGGCGCCCATGATGTAACGGCAGTAAGCAATTCAAATGCTTCGCCTTATTGCCGCGGCGCATATCACTATACGTCGGAATCTGACTTTAAAGCCGCTAACCATGATTTGTCGGCGTTTGCGGCAAGCGGTTGCTGGACGATAGTAAGCGGTGTTCCCGTTTGGAGTTCCACCTTATCGTAACGGATTTCCGAATTTTTCGGAACAAATAAAACGTAACGAAAACCCCGTAAGCCGTATCTTTACGGCTTACGGGGTGAGTTATAAGAATATCAGTTGGGTTTTTTGCGTTTTTCAAAAGAATTGTAGCGGTGTTGGTTGGGTGTTTGCCCTTCGTGCTTTTTGAAGATCAGGCGGAAATAATTGCCTGACGAAAATCCTGTAAGTTCCGCGATTTTATCGTAGGAATACCGCGTTTCGCGGCACAACTTTTTTGCTTCCTCTAATTGCAGGGACAGTTTGTACTGGAAAATAGTGGTGTTGGTCGTGCGCGAAAAAGATGCGGACAGGTAGGATTTGGAAATGTGAAAGTGTTTGCACAGATCGTCCAGAGAAAAATTTTCCTTATAATGGTTGTGCAGATAATCGAGAACTTTTAAAATAACGGGGTTGACCGACGGATTTATATCTTCGATCAGCGAGTAGTGCATTTCTTCGCTCTTGACTTTCGCATAAGAATATAACATAAAAAACAACTTGCCCAAGTAGATATTGAACATCATTTTTTTGTGAGTGTCGAACGGGAAAGTAGAATATATTTTCAGCAAAAACTCGTACGTCGAACGCAGAGACGCAAGTTTTTGCAAAGGAAAGTGTACGACGCCTTTCTTGGCTACCTGATTTAAGAAATTGCGTTGGTCGTCGCTTAAACTTTCAGGGGATATTTGCAGAGTATATACTTCGCAACCGTTCGATTCGAACTTGTGCGTAGATCTCGGCGGGATCACCAAAAAAGTGGGCGCTTTCATCTTATACATTTGCGACTTGGTAAAGTAATTCCGTTCGCCCGACGCTAAAAATTCAAGTTCGTAAAAATCGTGCGTGTGCATAGGACCCATATTGTGCCCCGCAGGTTGATTTTTGTATTGTAAATAGTAGTAAGACGTATAAATCTTCCTCCTTTTACAGAATTAATATACGTTTATTATAGCATGGCTTTCCTTGGCTGTCAAGGTAAATAGCAAAAAACGGAAAGGCGATTCGGAGACGTAAAATATATGAAAAGAAAATTATTTATTCTGTTGATAGGCGTGCTTTTTTCGGCGTTCGGACTTGCGTTTGCAAGTTGCGGGGGAAATTCCGTCGAAGAAAATACGCCTTCTCTCGAATACGAACTTTCGGGGGAAAGTTACGCCGTTGTAGGCTTGGGCGATTACGAAGACGGGATCTTAAATATCCCGTCGCAATATAACGGTAAGCCCGTTACGGCTATCGGGGCGGAAGCCTTTTCCTACGTTGCGCAGATAGGAATAGTGATTATTCCCGACAGCGTAACGAATATAGGAACGAAAGCCTTTTACGGCTGTTCCAACATAACGGAAGTAACGCTCGGTAAAAACGTTACGGATATCGCGGAAGACGCTTTCGCCTTCTGCAACAACGTTGAAACGGTTACGGGATTCGACTCCGTCGCCCGTATCGGAAAAAACGCCTTTTCCGGTTGCGTAAGATTAAAGACGTTGGAGTTTTCCGACTCTCTTAAAGTGATCTACGACGGTGCGTTTGAAAATTGTACCAGGTTATATCAGGTAACTTTCGGCAGAGGTCTCGAAATTATAGGCGTTAAAGCCTTTAAAAACTGTACCGCGCTTACGGGCGTGGAAATCCCCGACGGCGCGCGCACCGACGTTATGGATGAGGCGTTTTTCGGTTGCGAAAGCGTGGAATATATACGCCTCGGCAACGACGTGATAAATGTAGGCGCGTCCGCTTTCGAGAGCTGTTTGTTCACGCGTGAGATAGTTCTCGGCGACGGTATTATTACCGTCGGCGAAAATGCGTTTGCGGGTTGCAGGAAGTTATATAAGATAACTCTCGGCGCGTCGCTTATGGATATCGGCAACGCGGCGTTCGACAGATGCTGGCTTTTACGGGAAATTTACAACCGTTCTTCCGTAAACGTTCTTTTGGGAACGTCGGGCAACGGCGGGATCGGGTATTACGCCTGGTACGTTCGCCGCGGCGACGAACCGACGAGAATTTCCAAAGACGAAAACGGGTTGGTGTATTATACGGAAGGTACGCCGGAGAGTGGAGACTATAAAAAAGCGGTTATCGCGATAGAACTGACCAGAAATACCGACGTCGTTATTCCCGACGACGTTACCGAGATCGCCGATTACGCGGGGTATAACGAACAGTTGATTACGGGACTCGTTATCGGCGACGGGTGCGTTAAAATCGGAGACAGCGCCTTCCGAAACACTTATAAGATAAACAAAGTCGTTTTCGGTAAGAATCTGACTACGATCGGCGACTATGCTTTCCGTTATAACGGGTATATCGTTAAACTCGTCGTCGATAAGAACCTGAAAACCGTAGGCAAACAGGCGTTTATGAAAAAAGTAGGCGATAAGTATTACAAACCTTACCAGACCGTTTATTTCGAAGGTTCCGAATCAGAGTGGGCGGGGATTTCCTTTGCGTCGGGCAACGATCATTTGTTGGCAAATACGGTAACCGTTGCGTTCTATTCGGAAGAAGAACCGACTTCGTCGGGTACGTATTGGCACTACGAGGACGACAAGCCTACTTTATGGTAACAGAAAACATATAACGTAAGTCGAGGATATATTGATGAATTACTTTGAAAATCATACTAAGGCAAGTAACGTGAAAATTGCCTATATCGGCGGTGGTTCGCGCGGTTGGGCAAGAAAACTTATGAGCGATCTGGCTTTGGAACCCGCAATGAGCGGACAGGTGCATCTTTACGATATCGATTTGGATGCCGCCAAGGCTAACGAGATCATAGGCAATATGTATTCCGCGAAGAAAGAGGCGGTGGGTAAGTGGACTTACCGCGCCGTCGAAACCCTGAAAGAAGCGTTACAGGGCGCGGATTTCGTGGTAATATCTATTCTTCCCGCCACTTTCACGGAAATGGGCAGCGATATCCATACCCCCGAAAAATACGGCATTTATCAGTCTGTCGGCGACACCACGGGGCCCGGCGGTATCGTTCGCGCGTTGCGTACTATTCCCATGTACAAGGTGATTGCGGAAGGTATCCGCGATTACTGTCCCAAAGCGTGGGTAATAAATTATACCAACCCCATGACCATGTGTATGGCGGCGCTGTACAGGTATTTCCCGAAAATCAAGGCGTTCGGTTGCTGCCACGAAGTATTCAGAACGCAGAACCTTATCTGCGACGCGTATAACGAACGCTACGGCACGAATCTCGAAAGACACGATATCCATACCAAGGTTTTAGGGATAAATCATTTTACCTGGATAACGGAAGCACGTTACGGAAACGAGAATATGTGGAATATTTATGCGGATTTTGCCGATAAATATTACGAAAAAGGCTACGGAAAACCCGATACCAACTGGATGAACAGCAATTTTGCCTGCAGACACCGCGTAAAATTCGATCTCTTTAAACGCTACGACTGTATCGCCGCGGCGGGCGACAGACATCTGGCGGAGTTCTGCCCCGGAAAATGGTATCTGGAAAATCCCGACGAAGTACATAGGTGGGAATTCGGCTTAACGCCTATTTCCTGGAGAATAAGGGTTCTCGGCGATTTCAAGCGCGACACGGTGGATATTATCGAGGGCAGAAAGCCTTTGGATCTCAATCCCTCCGGCGAAGAGGGCGTCTTGCAGATGAAAGCGCTTTTGGGACTTTCGTCTATGATTACCAACGTGAATTTACCGAACGTCGGACAAATAAACAATTTACCCTTGGGTTTCGTAGTGGAGACCAACGCGTGTTTCGGGCACGACAGCGTTACGCCCGTTACGGCGGGTGCGTTGCCTCGGGGCGTGGACAATCTCGTTCAGCGCGTAGCCTACAATCAGGAACTTACGGTTGATGCGGCGATATCCGGAAATTATGAGTTGGCGTTCAGGGCGTTCGCAAACGATCCGCTCGTTACGATTTCTCACGAAAACGCACGCAAACTCTTTAACGAGATGCTGGAAAACACCAAGGAATATTTGCCTGCGTACAACGATTATCTTAACAAATAACGGGGGTGTAATATGTATCGGTTGGATTTGGGTACGAGTATCGGACTTTTCGATCAGAACGGATTAAAAGAAGAGTTCTTTACCGACTTAAAAGAAATAAAAAAACAGGGCTTTAAATGCGTTGAAGTGTCGTTCGGTAAAGTGGGCGGCTACGAAATGCATATGCAAAGATGTATGCAACTTGTCGGAGACGGGCTGAAAGCCGTTCTCGACGAGGGCTTGGTTTTAAACAGCGTGCATCTGCCGTTTCAACGCTTTATCTATATCAGCAGTTACGACGAGGGCGTGCGCCTTTGGGCAATAGACGAGTTTCGCCGCCTGATTTCGATATGCGATAACTATAACCCCAAACATTACGTATTTCACAGTAAAACGGGCCGCGAAGAGGAGGGGCTTTGGAACTTGCGTAAACCCGCTCTCGTTAAGTCCTTTCGGGAAATGGTCGGCATGACGAGACACGATATCTGTATGGAAAATATGGTGGCTTCGTTCCCGCACACGATAGATGCAATGCGCGAGATTCTCGAACAGGTCGAAGGCGGCAAATGCTGTATCGACACCAACCATTTCTTGCACGATAAACCTGCCGATGCAATCCTTACGCTCGGTAAATGGGTTTCGGCGATACACGTTTCCGATTACGACGGCGTTTACGAAAAACACTGGATGCCGAAACAGGGCGTCAATAACTGGATGAAAATTATAGGCGCTTTGGAAAAAATCGGTTATAACGGACCGTTTATGTATGAAGTAAGACGTCGGGAATACGGGTATTCTTATGCGGATATCCGCGAAAACTACGAAAAATTGTTTGAAGAATACGCAAAGTATTCTTCGCGGTAAAGTGAGTGTGTAGGGGATATGTTTGAAAGAATAACGCCGGAGTCGGCGGGGATATCTTCCGAAAACATAATAAAATTTATTAAAACACTCGAAAAACGGGGTGCGGCAACGCACGGTATTCTCTTTATGAAAGGGGACAAAATCTTCGCGGAGGCGTACTGGAAACCGTTTCATAAGGATTTTTGCCATAGGCAATATTCCCAGACCAAAAGTTTCGTAGGCGTAGCGATCGGGCTTTTAGAAGAAGAAGGCAAACTTTCTCTGGACGACAAAATTATCGACTATTTCCCCGAAAAAATCGACGGGGAGCCGGAGCCGTACCTTAAAGACCAGACGATTCGGGATATGCTGACCATGAAAACCGTGGGACGTTCTTCGTCCTGGTTCGTTTCGGGCGATCCCGACAGAACGCATCACTATTTTAACGAAAAAAGAGATATGCACCCTTCGGGTACGGTTTGGGCGTACGATAGCCCGGGATCGCAGGTCCTTTGCAATCTCGTGGAAAAACTTACGCACAAACCGTTACTTGATTATTTAAAGGAAAAACTGTTCGACGAAATGGGCGCGTTTAAAACCGCGAAAATCTTAAAAACGCCGAACGGAGATTCCTGGGGCGATTCCGCCATGATTTGTACGTTGCGCGATATGGCGGCGTTCGGACGCTTCGTAATGAATTACGGTGTTTGGAACGGAAAACGCCTGATGAACGAAAAATATCTTCGCGACGCGACGAGTCCGCTTGCCGATAACGGTATCGGGGCGCAGTATTCGGCGTATCGCCAAGGCTACGGATATCAGATCTGGCGAGTTTGCGGCGGGGGATTCTCGTTTACGGGTATGGGTGATCAACTTACCGTTTGTTACCCTGAAAAAGATTTGCTTTTCGCTTGCAATTCCGACAATCAGGGAACGCACCTGATTCGCGAAACGATATTAAGTAGTTTGGAAGAAACGTTCGTCGACGAGATAAAAGACCAACCGTTAGCAGAAAACAAGAAGGCTTTTAACGAATTAAACGACTTGATTTCGGGATTGACGCTCCGTTCCGTAAAAGGCGCGACGGATTCTCCGTTGCGAGGGGAATTAAACGGCGCGGAATACATTTGCGAAGAAAACCCGATGGGTATAAAGAAGTTTTCGTTCGTATTCGCCGACGAGACGAAAGGCGAATTCCGCTACACGAACGGGCAGGGAGATAAAGTCTTACCCTTCGGTGTAAACCACAACGTTTTCGGAAAGTTTCCGCAGTTCGGCTATTCCGACGAATACGGGGCGTTGCCCACGACGGACGGGTTTACTTACGACGTTGCCGTATCGCTTGCCTGGACCGATAGAAACGGCGTACTGTTGTCAGCGCAGATAATAGATAAGTATTTCGGCAATATGAGTGCGCGTTTCGGTTTTAATGGCGATCGGGTTTACGCCGTTTTTCAGAAGAACGCCGAGAATTTCTTGACGGAATATCAGGGAACGCTGTCGGGAAAAAGATTGCGCGGTTAAGCGTTTGCCGATCGGCGATTTTGCCGACTGTAACGTAGAAAAATTTTAAGAAGGTATAAAAATGAGACAATTATCAGATGTTAAGTACGCAAACTACGAAGAGACGTCGGTGGATATCTATCTTCCCGAAACGGCAACTTTTACGACGATAGTGAACTTTCACGGCGGCGGACTCGACCACGGTTCTAAAAACGGGACTACGCTTCAGATGTTGGCAAAGGCTTTTACCGACGTAGGGTATGCGTTTGCTTCCGTGGAATACAGGATGTACCCAAAGGCGAAATTTCCCGATTATCTCGTGGATTGCGCAAAGGCAACGGCGTTTGTGAGAAAATACGTTAAAGATTACGGCGGAAACGGCGAAATCGTCGTGATGGGGCAGTCGGCGGGAGCGTGGATTTCGCTTATGCTTTGCCTTAACAGGAAATATCTGGAAGACGAAGGGCTGAATCCCGACGACGTAAAAGGCTGGTTTATCGACAGCGCGCAAACGACTTCGCATTTCAACGTGTTGACGCAGGAGCGCGGGGAGAATAAGTTGGCGCAACGTATAGACGAATACGCCCCGTTATTCTACGTGAACGAAAACACGAGATTTACCAAAATGATGTTGATTTTATACGATAACGATATGGTGTGCAGGTACGAACAGAACATGCTGTTTTACAGAGCGGTGCTTGCGTTCAATCCCGAAGCCGATATTCGTTACAAGTTGATAAGCGGAAAACATTGCAGTTTAGGGAAACAACAGGACGAAAACGGCGAATCGTTGTACGTAAAAGCCTTTTTGGACTGGATGGGGAACGATTTATAAGTAATTCCCGAACATAAGGGCGACTTGACGGGTTTATCTGATTTATTTAGGAATGCAGAATTTAACATTTGTATAAAAGAAGGATTACTGACGTGAAAATTTTATCGATAGGGAATAGTTTTTCTTGCGACGCGCAACGGTATTTACATAAGTTGGCAGAGGCGGACGGTATGTCGATCAAAACGGTAAATCTGTTTATCGGCGGCTGTTCTTTGAGAACCCACTACCTCAATATGTTGAACGATGCTACAGGTTACGTTTTGGGTTTTAACGGCGAAGAAACGGGGATTAAGGTCAGTATCGGGCAGGCGCTTGCGAGCGACGACTGGGATATCGTTACTTTGCAGCAAGCAAGTCAGTTCAGTCCTAAATACGAAACTTATTCGCCGTATCTGGAGGCGCTTGCGGAATACGTGAGAAAATATTGTCCCAAGGCAAAATTGTTTATACACGAAACCTGGGGTTATGAGGACGGTAGCGACCGTTTGAAAAACGTGGGCTACGAAAGCGAAGAGCAGATGTATTCGGACATTGCGGCCGCCTATAAAAAGGCGGCGGCACTGATTAACGCCGACGGGATTATTCCGTGCGGTAAAGCGATGCTTTACGCCGCGAAATTCGGTATTAAAAACGCCCGCAGGGACACTTTTCACGCATCTTTTGGCGTGGGGAGATATCTTTTGGCTTTGACCTGGTATAAAACGCTGACGGGTAAGGATATTTCGGATAACGATTTTGACGATTTTGACGAACCCGTGGAAAAAGACGAGCGAAAAGCGGCAATCAAAGCGGTGAACGCGGCGTTCGAAAAACAGTCGTCCGAAAAACTTTTCGGGAAAACAATATTATTTCTCGGCGACAGTCTAACCGAAGGAGTTCGGGGCACGTCGTCGCAACGGAAACGGTATGCGGACGTATTTGCCGAGTTAAGCGGAGCCGAAGTGTACGTGTACGGGGTAGGCGGAACGCGCATAGCGTATCAGAAGAAACCGACGCTACATAAGCCGAGGCACGATATGTATTTTGCTTCCCGCGTTCATGATATGACGGAGAAAGCCGACTACGTCGTCGTATTCGGAGGGAGTAACGATTTTGCGGGTGGCGACGCGCCGCTGGGAACGTTCGGGGACAAAACTCCCGAAACTTTTTACGGTGCGTTATACGATTTGTACACGAGATTGCGCGTAAAATATCCGAAAGCAACTATTCTTGCGGTTACTCCGTTACATCGTATCAGAGAAAATAACGCGTTGAACGACGTTGGTTGCGAAAGAACGGGTGGAATGGAGACCTACGCAAACGCCATAAGACAGGTTGCGGAGTGGTTCGGTATCACTGTTATAGATGCTTGTCGCGACTGGGACATGAATCCGTTGATAGGCGAGCAGAAAGAAAAGTATTTTTCCGCAGACGGGATACACCCCAACGACAACGGACACAGGTATATTGCCGAACGTTTGTTGGAGTTTATCGGGAATCTAACGAAATGAATACGGTAGAATACGTAACGGTTGCGGGACAGAGATTTCCCGTAGGATCGATAGGAAGAGACGATATGCGTTTCCGCATCCAAAACACGACGGAAGACGAGTGCAGAGAATACGCGGCGGCGCTTGAAAAAGCGGACTTTCGCGAAATGGATAAAAAGGAGATCCCCGCGGGATCGGAATGTCACTACAACGTAAATTTGTTCTACGTTTTTACGAACGGAGAAAAGCAAGCGTTCGTTTTTTGGGACGCTTCTATTCACACGACGTTTATCACGGTCGAGCCGTCGGTGCCGTTGCCGAATAAGCGTCTTTTTTCGGGCGAAAAGCAGGTCTCTTCGCTTTCCTTTACTCAATTGCGGTTGAGTTGGGGAATGTGTTATATTGCGAGCCTTTTTAGCGGCGAGTTCATAATAATCGACGGCGGAAAAAACAACGAAGAAGACGCGGTGAGATTATACGATTTTCTTAAAAACAATTCTCCGAATCCCAAACCGACGGTAGCGTTATGGATATTCACGCATTCGCATAAAGACCATATAGGCTTGGCGACTTTTTTTTTCGGTAAATATAAAGACGAAATATCAGTTCGTGCGTTTGCGTATCAATTCCCCGATTGCGATAAGATAAGCGTTTCCATGGACAGCGTTTCCGATATGAAAAAGGAAATAGAAGCGTTGGAAAAGAACATAGAAACGGGATATCCGGACGCAGTCGTCTATACTATGCATACGGGACAAAGTTATTTCTTCGACGGCGTGGAAATAGAAGTTTTATGGACTATCGACGACACGTATCCTTCTTTTTATACTTCGTTTAACGATATGAGCGCGGCGATAAGACTGAAGTTCGCAAGCGGAAAGACCGTTTTGCTTTTAGCCGATTGTCAGCATGAAGCGAACAGGCGTTTGGCGCATAGATACGGCGATTATCTGAAAAGCGATATGATGCAGGTGGCTCACCACGGACTTATCGGGGGAGATAAAGGCTTATATAAACTCGTCGACCCCGAGATATGTTTCTGGCCGACTACCGAGTTTGTTTTTTCGGGGAAAGATACCGACAGGCGGTATCGGTGGAGTCTCGGCGAAGGCGGTTGCGATTATAACGCGTATTTACGGGACGATTCGATCCGTAAAAGGATCCATTACCACGCAGGCGAAACGGTAACGGTAAAAATATAGTGAAAGGTAAAATACGACAGGGCGACGACAACGGGCATCGGTAAACGTTTGTTGGGGTTTATGGAAAACATTCGGCAAATTGAAATGAGGCTTTTGGGGTGGATGAAATGAAATATTATCCGATACATATGCATCTTCATTGTTCACACGAGGCGTCGGCGTCGCTTAATTCACATATGTCGATTGCAAAATCGCTTGGGATAGAGTATATTTGGACAACGGAGCACGATACGAGAATCGGTAAGCCGAAAGGCAAATATTTTTCATTTTCGTTTCCCGAAAAGTCTCTTTACACGGTACTTCCGGACGGGGTGCGCGCAGGATTTCAGGACAGGGAAGAAAATACGGGGGAGTACGAATTCAAAGAAAATGAAAACGGTATTGCGCTTTGCGTTCGTGCGGAGAAAGGCGAACGAGAAGCGCTTTTATTCGGTTCAAGTGGCAAGAAGCATTCCGATCCGCTTTTTTCCCGTGTTACGGTAGAACTGGACTCAGACATAGAGATAAAAGAAGAAGGACAGGCGTGCGTCGAGTTTATTTTGTCGGCACAACCGCCCACGTATAAGCAAGCGCGGCTTTGTTACGTGCTTGGGGAATTTCCGCAAAAAAAAGATGACGAGCCTACTCAATATTTACCTTTTCCGAAAAAACAGAACGGGAAATACATGTTTAAATTGCTCGAGGACGTAAGCGAGGATATCGGCGGATCTGACAATGCGCTTTGCAACGTTAATTTAATAGTGAAAAACGGCGCGGAAATTGTCTTTCGTACTTTTGATTTTTACAGAGAACTTGAATATGAAAAAACGCGTCAGGCGCAGATACGCCTCGCCGAAGAAAGAGGTCGGAAGTGGGGAGTAAAGGCGTTTGTCGGGTTTGAAGTAACGGGGGCGGGAAACCATAAAAACTGTTTCTCGACGAAGATCCCCGTGATCGAATACGCGGCTTACGATTATAAAGTGAGCAACGAACAGGCTGTCGAATACTTGCAACGGCACGGCGCGACGTATTCCTGGAACCATCCGTTTACCGAGTACGTAAAAAGCGGAAAAGATAAAGAAGAAATATTTGAAACCGTCGTAAAACGTCTTATAGATAACAATGTTTACGGCGCACGACTCATTGAAGTCGGGTTTCCCGTCGGGCGGGATAATTTTACCGCGAAAGACTATTTACGCCTTTGGGACCGTTTGTCCGAAAGCGGAATAATTATAACAGGATACGGCGACAGCGACAATCATCACGCCGTTTCTGACGGTTGGACGAGTGGCAATAATTTTTGTTCGTTTGCGGGGCTTGACGACGATGACGAGCCAACCGAAGAGAATTTTATAAAAGCGTTCCGCCGCGGTTCGCTGTGGAGCGGAAATCCGGTCGTTATGGGACGTTTATCGTTTAGCGCAAACGGAAAGCAACAAGGAAGTTTAATACGCGGAAGAGACGTTTGCGTTGAATTTGCCGCAACGGATATGAAATGCGACGGCTATGCCGTATGCATTACGAACGGAAAAGAAGTAAAACGTCTTTCCCTTAAGAACGGGTGTGTTTCATGGAAATGGGTTTTGTCATGCCGAAACAAGTACAATTTCGCGCGGGTAGAGTTATATAACGACGAAAACGTACTGGTTGCTTTTTCAAACCCGATCTATTTAGTAGGCGAAGATACGAAAGTCGAGAAACGGTAAAAACATAAGGAGCGATAGAGTGCGGATATTTGAAGCCCGGCACGGGCAGATCGTACCGAAAGAAGTTTACAAGAACGATCCGTCTTTACCCAAAGGCGCCGTTGCGTTGACGCCTTTGGGTAAAGAGCAGACGTTGCTTTTGGCAAAACGTTTAAAAGAATTAAATTTCAGAGGTTTGATTTTTTCGTCGCCGTACGACAGAACGATGGAAACGGCGAATATCGTCGCCGAGGAGTTGGATCTGGCGGTTACTCCGCTTGCGTGTTTGCACGAAATTGTTTCAAAGGCGGATCCGAATTTCAGCGGGGCGACGGTGGAAGAGTTAAAGAAAAGATATTCTCGCGTAATTTGTGACGACGAACTTCCGCCGTGCTGGTGGGGCGATAGCGTCGAAGATTTATCAGCGGTAATAGAAAGGGTGGAACACGGGTTAAAACCGATATTATCAAACCTTTCCGATTCTTCCGACGTGCTGTTTATAGGGCATGCGGCGACGGGGGTTGCGCTTCGGCACCTGTTCGGTTGCGAAAATAATCGCGGGTTTCACTGGAATTGTCATTTGTCCCTTTTATACTCGTCGACCGAGAAAGGTTACGCTAATGATTGCGCGCACTTGCCCGAACGCATGTGGACTGGCAATTCTGTTATTTACGAAGAACAGAAGAAAAAGTTTGAAGACAGTACGGACAAGGTTTGTACGCTGCTGAAAGACGCAGGCGGTCAAACGGTATTGCATATAGGCGACACGGCATCCCCCGATTACGGATATTATAAGGCGTTAATTACAAAAATCAAGCCCGACGTGATCATACATACGGGAGATTTGGTTGACGAATTAAAGGCTGGGCGAATAGATAAAGTACGAGAGTATTGGAAAAGATCGTCAAAGGTTATGATCGAGATGATGGAACAATCGGGAGCGAGAGTTATCGTCGTCGCGGGAAACAACGATTTGGAGAAAGAACTGAAAGGGTTTGCAAAAAGGGCGGAGATTGTTCCCCGTAATACGATAATAGAACTCTCGGGACAAAAGATTTTACTTTGTCACGAGATAAATAAAATGGACGAAAATGCGGAAGCGGACGTGTTTTTATACGGTCACGGCTTAACGGGTGAAACCCGTACACCCGAAGATAACGTGAGAAACGGGAAACAGTATTTCAATGCGGTATGGGGAGCATCGTTGCATAATTTCATGACAGGGATACACAAAATTATTCCCAAGGTGCACTTATAACGTTTTTGTCGCTTTACAATCGTTTGAAAGAGAGGTTGGAAGAATTTAATTGAAAAAGTTTATAAAAAAATTTTATAAATATCAAAAAGAAAGCAAACAGAACCCGTATATCGGATTTATGAGTTTTAACCATTTCAGAGACGAGGCGTTGTATTCGGATTGTATTGTGGGGAAAACCGGTTTGGCAGGTTGCGAAACCGAACCGTTCGAGTGTTATCCCGTGCCCGAAGGGGTGGAGGAAAACGGGAGAGAACAAGGATATTTCCCCGATACTACGGTTGCATATATTCGTGCTTTATGGAAGGAATTCGAACCGAAGCAAGGCGAATACGATTATGCCTTTATTCAGGACATTTTAGATAGAGCGAAAGCAAAGAATCAGACGGTAGTTTTTCGTCTTATGCCTCATAGTACGTGTGCCCGCGACGACGTACCCGACTGGTTGAAACAGCTGATGCCCTGTCCCGAACGTCCCGAAGGCATGAGAGTGAAGGATTCCCCGAAGGATCCGAGATATCTGAAATTATTCGGTGCGGCCATAGAAAAACTCGGCGAACGGTTCGATAAAGACGAAACACTCGATTGTGTAGATGTGTCTATCGGCGGCGCGTGGGGAGAAGGAAGTCAGGATTTCGCAATAGAAGATATGGAATCGTTGATGGATATCTATATCCGCGTTTTTCCGAACACGAAATTAATGGGGCAGTTTGTAAATTTACATTTGATCAACTATATCCGGCAAAAGCGTGATATCGGTTGGAGAGCGGACGGACTCGGCAGTCCCAAACATATGAACGAAATTTATCCCAAGACATTTCCTCTGATTCCGAAAGATATTTGGAAAACTTCGCCCGTGTCGTTTGAAAGTTACTGGTGGGTATCCGAATGGTATCGGCAGGGATGGGACATAGACGGTATTATAGACGTGACGCTTAAATATCACGTGAGCACTTTTAACACGAAATCTTTTCCGATTCCCTTTGAATTAAAAGACAAAATCGACGAGTGGGTGGCGAAAATGGGTTACCATTTCGTCATTAATACGGTAGAAACGGAAAAGTGTGTGCGGCGCGGCGAAAAACTGACGGTAAGTTTGACGATTGAGAACGTAGGCGTAGCACCGATTTATCATAGATTACCGCTTTACATCCGTTTGAAAAACGGTCGCTTTGAAAAGACGTTTGAAACCGACGTGGATATACGTAGATGGATCGAAGGGGAGTATGACGAAATAATTTCCTTGGAAATTTCCGAGGAGATTCCGACGGGAAAGTATCAGATCCAAGCGGCAATAGGCGGCGCGAACACGCCTTCCGCAGTGTTTGCAAGTAATGCGGAAAGAGACGGAGACTACAGTGTATTGACAAAGGTGAAAATAAAATGATATATCAAGTTTCGGATTACGGTGCGGTAGCCGACGGAAAGACGTTAAATACCGAGTTTGTTCAAAACGCCGTTGACGTATGCGGCGCAAGCGGCGGCGGTATTGTGAAATTCGGTACGGGCAGGTACGTTTTAGGTACCGTTTTCCTTAAAAGCAACGTAACGGTTGAGATTCCCGAAGGCACGGAAGTTTTGGGAGCGGAAACGTATTACGATTACGCCGCAGAAGAAAAGGTGGATTATCCCGTTTATCAGGATTCGTCGCACACATACTACAATCCTTCGTTGTTCGTGGGGCTAAATTGCGAAAACGTAAAAATTACGGGCGGCGGCAAGATAGACATGCGTTCCGTGTGGGATGAAGACGGCGTGCGCGGCGAGGCGATAAAACACAGGGGTGCAAAGTGTATCGCACTTAAAAACTGTAAAAACGTAGAGATTTCCCACCTTGCAATTTACAACGCGACCGATTTGGCGTTATATTTCGCAGGATGCGAAAACGTGGATATTTTCGGCATTAAAATGCGAGTGTATATCGACGGTATTTCGCCGGACAACTCTAAAAACGTGCGTATCCGCGATTGCGACGTGGAAACGGGCGACGACGGCATAGTATTCAAATCGTCCTACACGCTTAACAGGTTGGATATTTGCAAAGATATCCACGTGTGGAATTGCAAGATAAAAAGCCGTTGCAACGCTATAAAGTTCGGCACGGAAACTAACGGCGGTTTCGAGAATATTCTTATTGAGAACGTTGAGATAAAAGAAACGCGGATCACGGGGATAGCGATTGAAAGCGTGGATGGCGCGATCGTAGACGGTATAGTCGTGAAAAACGTAAAAATGACCAACGTCAACGCACCGCTTTTCGTTCACGTCGGAAAGCGTATGCGCGGGCCGCAAGGCAGGGAAGTGGGCAGGATAAGAAACATTTTGTTGGAAAATATAACGGCGGACGGTCCGTATGAAGAATATGAAATTATGCCGTGGAATTACGATAGTTTTAAGGCGAATGATACTGTGCAAAACCCGAAAGTATTCGGTATAGCGGAGAGTTTTGACGGGACGAAAGAAACGGACGACTGGCAGATGACGAGTAATATCTGCGGACTGAAAGAAAGTCCGTTGGAGAACATAACCTTAAAGAACGTTTATTTAAAACTTGATGGCGGAGTTAAGGAGTATAACAAATCCGTACCTGAAAAGGCGCAGGACTATCCCGAAGTTTACGTATACGGGCGGATACTGCCCGCAAAGGGGATTTATTTCAGGCATATAGACGGTTTGACGTTGGATAGCGTTAAGGTAGAAACTTATCGGGAAGACGATAGAGAAGATTTTGTTTTCGAAAACGTAAAAAAATAAGAAGATCTCAGAGAATTCTGCGTAATACACCACCAAAAAAGCACCTTTAAGGTGCTTTTTTGGTGGTGTACAAGAAAAGATTTTTCAACCTTTACTTTCATACGGCGGTAATGGATATGTTTTCAAATTTGGTTGAAGAGTCCGAAACCAAACCGAAGTAATTTCCTTTTAATGTCATAGAAAGCTGGTTTACACCTATAACGTTGTTTCCGTTGTAATAGGTGATTGTTCCGAGTTCTTTGTCCCAAATGAATTTTATGTGATATTTTACACCTGTTTCGTTGAAGGCCCCCACTACTTTATTATCGTCTTCCCATCTTATTTTTCCGTTTACGCAGGAGTATGCGTTAAATTCACCGTTATAAGCGCATCTGCCTACTGCCACAAACGTATCTTTACTGTCTATTACGGGCGAAGACGCTCCGATAATAAGACCCGACACCAAATTGTTAGCGTAATTGCTACCTGTTGCCGTTAAATCATATTCGATAAGCCACTTATTTGCGTTATCAAACTGTTTGTTGAAGGTAAGCATGTTGCCTGCGGTTGCTTCATATACGACTTTCTTTTCTGTTCCGGAAATTGACCACGCAGTATTTGTTCCTTTTGAAAAGAAATAATCTACACCGTCAAGTTCAAGTTCGTCGCTGATACGGATATCTCTGAATTGCACTCCCGCGCTATCCGCATAAAAACCTATTTTATTTCCGTCCAGCGCAACGGAACAAGTAGTGGATGCCCTGTATATATCGTTAATAAAGTAGTGTAGCGCATTGTTTTCTTTATCCCAAACAACTTTGATCTTATATTCCGTACCGATTGAAAGGGATCCTTGCGGGACTTTATTTTCATGTTCCCAAGTAAATGCCGTGTGATTTTTGGAAAAACAAACGAGGTCGCCCCACTTTGACTGTCCCACGCAGTAATAAAGGCCTGCGCCATGTCTGACGTAATTGTGGTTGGCTCCGATAACTACGCCGCTTACATTGTGAGACGAAAACGAGGAGTCGGGGATTCTTATATAAAATTCGACCGTGCCGCCGTTGAATTCACGGTTTGCGAAAGTGATAAGCTGAGTCTGTTCGTTGGAGACGAGTGAGACTAAACCGTTGTTTTCCTGTATTGTCCATGCTGAGTTTGTTCCTTCACTCACTATGTAATCGCCCGTTTTGCTGCCGGTTACCGCGTTTACACCGGTATTTTCATTTACTTTTACCGGATTTTGCATCGCGTTAAGAAGTTTTTCCGTTACTTTACCGTATTTGTCAGCCTTTAAGTGATACACGTCCCGAAACAACGAATCATCGACTTTACCGTCGTCGTCTAATACCACGTCGAATATATCGACGATATTTATTCCGTAAAATTCGTTTTTGTATTTTGAATTAAGGTCTCTTATTTTTGCTTTAAATGTTTCGTTTGCGCGGCTGCTTTCCAGTTGATAGAACTCGGTGAACAGATATATTTCTGCATCGGGAACGGCTTTTGCGATTTGTTCGAACATAGCGTTCAATCTATCTACGCATACGTCGTTCTGGATACCTGCGCCTATATCGTTAGAACCTAACCAGCACACGTATTTTTTTGCCCCGTATGCGGTAAGTTCGTCTACTCTTGGCATCCATTGAGAAATAATAGAACCGCCGAGTCCTGCATTAACCGCTTTACCCGCGGAAGCCAAATCTTGTTCTAAGTGTTCCCAGCATTGTACGTGAGAGTGTCCGAATAAGACTATATCCGCTTTTTCATATTTAAGTTCGTTCGTAAGTGTGGTCGAACGGAACGGAACGCCTTCCGTATCGGCACGTAGCCCCAGCGCTCCGTCAAGGGAAGATTTTTCTGTCCGATTTAGATAGCACACGTCGTTGACGTAACCCTTGCAAGAGTTACCATCGACCACTACTTTGAGTTTTACGTAGTTGCGAGCGGCTATCGTTACTATATTCGTTGCAAAAACGAGGTACTCTTTTTCTCCTGTCACTCTCATGAATTTTACTTGTCTGTAATCGTACAGACAAAAGTAATAATATCCGCTTTCTTTTTGTCCGAAAATGATGCCCGCTTGCTCGTCTACGTCCAAAGATACCGTCGTTTCCAAGGTTGCCGATGACATGTTTTTATCATAAATTGCTATTGTTTTCGAACCCTCGGTTTTGATTCCGTCATCATAGAACTCTCTGGCACTTCCGACTTTGAAGTTTAAGTTGTTTTTGGTAAGTTGGATTTGGGTGTCGGTACTATCGCCGTCGCTGTGATGTTTCGCACAACCGGTGATGAATATAGAACAACCTAATATCGCTGACAAAATAACCACAATCACGTTTTTCCACATAATTTCTCTCCTTGACAACACGTGTTATCTGTTGTATAATACAATTATATACTGTTCGTACTATATAGTCAATGCCAAAATAAACTATAAAATTACCATTTCTTACGATGAAAACAACAAAAGTTATTTCCGACTTTGTGATGGACAGCACGGTCAGATTTATGTGGCCGCGGGAAGATCTGTCCGGTCTTATATTTCAAATACAGTTTGCGGGGCACGAATTCGTCGGGCCGCGCTATTATGTGCACCGTGAAAATTTTAATTCGTTTTTGCTTGCCTATACGCCGAGAGGGCATACGAATATTCTTTTGGGCGAAGAGAATTTTTGTGCCGATAGCAACACCCTTATTTTTTACGATTGCACGCGCCCTTTTACAAGCACGACCGACTGGCCGGTATATCCCGACTTATTTAGTGCCGAACTTTACTATCTGCATCTTCACCCCAACGACCTGGTCAAAAGATTTTGTTCGCTTCTTACTCACGACGGGCCCGTGATAAGGTTAGGGGATGATGACGGCGGATTCAGGAATTTGGTTGAGGAAGTTTTACAGGCGACTGAAAAAGGCAAACCGGACGAAACTTACTTTTCGTATCGCATTTACGAATTTTTATGCCGCCTTAAAGAAAGAATGCAATCTGTTACCGTGTCGTCTCCGCAAGCCGTAAAGACCGTCAAGCGGTTTATAGCTAAAAATTTCACAGAAAGGATCACGGTCAAAGATTGTGCGAGAGTCGTACACTTATCGCCTAATCACATAGAAAACCTTTTCTCCGAAGTTGTGGGCGTACCGATTGCCACATATATAGCCAACATGCGATTTCATAAGAGTGCAGAGTTGTTGGTAAATACGGACATGAGTCTCTCTCAGATTTCCGAGGCGGTGGGGCTTACAGATTCGCGTACGCTTATCCGTCTTTGCAGGAAAAAGACGGGAATAACCCCACTTGCTTACAGAAAAAGCAAAAGGGTTCAAGGGGATTGATATATTTAACGGAAGAACAGTACGAATACGGAATAAAAGTATTAACGTCGAAAATTGATACGAAAAAATAATAAAAGGGATGCGTTCGGCATCCCTTTTATTGTGGCTTCGCTATTAAAAATTGAAAAAAAACAGCAAAAAATATAAGAATTGATACCATAAAGCGAGAAGACAGATTTCTGATACGAGAGTCAAAAAAATTAGTAAAAATATAATAAAAAAGTCCCATACAAAACTGAAATCGGTTCTGCATGGGACGCACTGGTGGAAGGGGGTGGATTCGAACCACCGAAGTCGCCGACGGCAGATTTACAGTCTGCTCCC
>DBVR01000043.1:27726-46491 GCA_002308755.1 Christensenella sp. UBA1259 | reverse complement strand
GCTTCCAATGCCTTTACAAGCTTTTTGTATTTTTTATATTTAACGCTATAAATTTCAGTTAAATTGCCATTAGGCATAAATACTCTATCAGTTTTGACCGTTCGACGTATCGCTTCATTTAAATCTGGATATATTCCGCAAGCGACTGCCCCAGAAAGACCGGCGCCGAAACATCCGTGTTCACGATCAGAAACCACCTCTACCTTTATATTTAAAATATCAGCAAACATTTGTGCCCAAACATCCGAATTCGCTGCGCCACCCGTAAGCCGTATCGCCCTTGTTTCCATTCTTTCCGAAAGTAACTTATCCACATGCGTTTTATGTGCAAAAACTATTCCCTCGTAAACAGCCCGTATAAGTTCCGCTTGCGTCGTTCTCGCAGTCAGCCCTGCAAATGTGGCTTTCATCTCTAAATTTTCTTCGTTTGATGCAAACAAAAACGGCAAAAATATCGTTTTACACTCTTGAGGAGAAATACTTTCAACCAAAGAGTTAATCTCTTGATAATTTTTCTCAAAAAAAAGATTTTGCATACACCATTCAAGGTTTCCCGCTGACGTAGGGCTGCATTCTTCCACCAAATAGTATCTGGGCAGACAATAATACGAATTCATAGATTTCGACTTTGTAATCGGCTTAGTTGAAATATATTCGTTAATGCTCCAAGTTCCTGCAATAACGCAAATATCGTCGGAAGTCGTAATTCCTGTGGACAAAGCACATGCGTCGATATCAAACATGCCGCCTGAAAGAATGGTTTTTTCAGAAAGCCCCGTTAAAGATGCAATTTCTTCTGTTATATGTCCACAGACGTCACAAGCATTCACAATCGTTGGAATACAATCATACATTTCTTCAATTCCAAACAATTTCAATTGCCGTAAATCTTTTTGCCCCGTGGTAAGATTAATCAAATTGCTTCCGCTTATATCCGTTCGTTCAAAATAGATTTTCCCCGTAAGTTTATATCTGATATAGTCTTTTACTGATAAAATGTAACCTATTTTATCGTAAATTTCCCTTTCATTTTCCTTGAACCATCTAAGCAAACATACAGGTTGACTTTCTAAAACTTTTTGATAATTTTCCCCATAGATTTTTTGAGACACACCCGTACTATCAAATTCTTTTCTAATCCCTATAGCTCGCGTATCGGTTGAAACAATCCCGTTATAAAACTCTTTCCCCTGTTTATCTAATAAATAAAGCCCCTTTCCATGTCCGCTGATACCAATAGAAAGAACATCCTCTTTATTGACTCCGGATTTTTCCATCACACCTTTCAATACCGATAGATTCGCCTCAAACACGTCATTTAAATTTCTCTCGGTAAACCCTTCTTTCGGAATAATTAAATTCACTTTCGCCCGATCTATACAAATCTGATTGCCGTTTTCATCGTACAAACAAGCTTTTATTACCGTTCCGCCATTATCAAGCCCAATATAATACTTCATACACCTAACTCCTTAAAAAACAATCTGCTCTTTTTAAGATATTCAAGAGGATTCGTCTTACCATCATACCAAAACTCACAATTAAAAAGCATAACGCCTTGCCTTTTAAGTTCTTTTAAGCACCCCTTAAAATCCACACATCCCTCTCCAAAAAATAAATTTCTAAAAACACCCGCTTTCGTTTCCTTTAAATGCGCAGCAACAATATGCCCTTCTCCCATCTTTAAATCGTGAATCGCATCTTTCGCGCCATTAGTTATGTTGCCTATATCAGGATAAACTTGTAAATAAGGACTATTAACGGAAGAAACGTACCGCATAGCTTTTTCAACGGTATTCATAAACGGTGTTTCCATTGTTTCAAACGCAAGAATCACGCCTTTTTCCGATGCAAATTTTATACTTCGATTTAGTCTATTTTTAAAATTTATTTTAGTCGATTGATTACTTTCATTGTAATATTCGTCGTATCCTGCAATTTGAATAACTCGTACACCGATTTTTATTGCAAGATTAATCGCTCCTTGCATAATTTCTAACGATTGCTTGCCAATTGTTTCATCTTCCGTTCCCAACGGATATTTTCTATGCGCAGAAAGACACATTGTAAGAATGGGAAATTCCGTTTCAACAATAGCCACATTTACTTCCTGCGCAAAACTGGGATCTGTAAGACGTTTTAATTTCTCATCGGTTTCATCGATACTAATTTCCATAAAATCAAAGCCCGCTTCTTTCGCAATTAATAATTTTGATTTTATGGTTAAATCATTTGGCATAGATTTTTCATAAACACCTATCATTTTGTTCTCCTTTTGGATAATAATGAATTTATTATACTTATTTTGAAAAACAATGTCAATGCGAAAGGCCACATTATCGCATAAATTCTATTTACTTATTAAAACAAACCTTTACTTTCATAACGGCGTACTAGTTCAGCCTTTCAAAATCTAAATTATACAATCCTATTTATTTTATTTAATGTTTGATAATAAACATATTCTACTTTTATTTTTCTTTTTTTATTTCTTTGAAAATTTCCTGTTCTAAAAAACTAATAAGACGTTCCGTAATTTCCGACGGGATGCTTTTTATATTCGGAACTCCGTTTATATAAACTTTTAATCCCGCTTTATTCTCTATCTTTATTTCTTGCATCTGTTTATCCCCCTTTCCTTTATATTATATCGTTTTAACCTTTTCTCGGTAAGTATATTTACCCCGACTATTTGTATGATTTACCTCGACAATTTCTACACTTATACCAAATAAACCATAGAAACCACAACTTATTACTCATTCAAGGGAAACCTTTTTGCTGTTTTCGGTTTTTCAGCGTATCAATAAAAGTCTGCGCCGTCAATGGGTAAAATATTGCGATGCACATTACTCATTATCCCTTTAATGCAATTTTTTACCTTTTCCTTGACTGCTTTGCCTTTTATTGATTTCGGTCTGTTTGCCGAAAGGCTTTTCGGCAAAAATAAGGTTTCCCTTTATATGGTGTTTTTAGGGTTTATTGTAGAAATTGTATGGGTTTATTCGAGAAATTGTCGGGATAAATTCGCTTACATTTTTTATTCATTTACGCTATCATATATATGGGACTCAAAGGAGTAGTTAATGAAAATAGGAGTCGAATACTTAAGGTATTCAAGTGAACGTCAAACCGAACAGTCTATCGAAGGACAAATGCGTGTCTGCGACGAATATGCGACGAAGAACGATATAATGATTGTTGACCGCTACATTGACCGCGCTTTGACAGCCACTAACGATAATCGTCGTGATTTTCAACGTATGATTAAAGACAGCGGAAAAAAGGCTTGGGATTGCGTTATAGTATATAAGTTGGATAGATTTTCGAGAGACAAATACGAAACCGCTATACACCGTCATACGCTTAAAATGAACGGCGTAAAACTTGTTTCCGCTATGGAAAACATACCCGATACGCCCGAAGGCATTATTCTTGAAAGTCTGCTTGAAGGTATGAACCAATATTATTCCGCCGAACTTTCTCAAAAAGTAAAACGCGGTATGCGAGAAACTCGTCTTAAAGGCAATTTTACGGGCGGTCACGTTATGTTCGGATACGAAGTCGTTGGAGATAAACTTACGGGCAGAAAAGTAAAAATCAAAAACGATGAATCGGAAATCGTACGTCAAATATTTAATGATTGCGCTAACGGGAAATCAGTAGTATCTATTCTACAAGAACTGCATCAAAAAGGTATTACAAATCGTGGTAAAGCGTTTGCAAGAAACACTCTTTACCATACCTTGGCTAACGAAAAGTATATAGGTATATATAGATTCCGTGGCGAAGTGTTCAATAACATATATCCCCCTATTGTTTCAACCGAAATATTTAATACAGTTAAGACAAAACTTGACAATAATAAATACGGCAAACATAAATCGGACGTATGTTATATCCTTAAAAACAAAGTAATATGTGGTTACTGCGGTAAACCCGTAAACTCTGACGCTGGCACTTCTAAAACGGGTAAAATTATGCGATATTATAAATGTTCTGGTAAACGAATAAATAAAAACTGTTTGCTTGACCCTATAAGAAAAGACGTTATTGAAAACATAGTTGTAGATACAACATTGAAAATACTTGCAAATAAAGAAAATGTTTCCGTTATTGCAGACAGACTTATAACAGAACACGAAAAGAAAGTTAAAAATCAATCGGTAAGCAATTTGCTTAACTCGGAACTGAACGAAATAAACCATTCTATATCAAATATATTAAACGCTATGGAAAAAGGTATAATTACTAATTCAACGAAAGAAAGGTTAGAAAACCTTGAAGAACGAAAAACGCTTGTTTCCGAAAAACTACTGATTGAAAACGCAAAAGAAAAAACGGTACTAACGAAAAACGAAATCATTGAACACATTTTAAGGACGGTAAAAGAAAAGCCAAAACCGATGATAGACCACCTTATAAAAAGGATTATCCTATATAACGACAAAGTAGAAATTTATTACAACTATACGGACGGACGAACTCCCGACGACGAAAGTCATCGGGAGTTCTGTTTTTATTCATATAATACTAAAATAGACACCTACAGATTAGGTGGAGAAAAAATCTCGATTGATTTTAAAATAAAACTGCTATTTTAGAAATTGTCTAAACAAAAAAAGTGCAAAAATTTAAAAACAGCATTTTTCATACAAAAAGGACCTGAAATCGCCCGTTTTAAGGGGTTCAGTCAGGTCCCACTTGGCGGAGAAAGAGGGATTTGAACCCTCGCTGCGCTATTCACACACTACTCCCTTAGCAGGGGAGCCCCTTTAGCCACTTGGGTATTTCTCCTTATAAGGCTTACGGCACGTTTGCCGTCTACGTTATGTTATCACAAATACGGCTTTTTGTAAAGCGTTTTTCCTTCCCTTCGGGAATTTTTATTTTCTCGGCGCGGCGAAGAACACGCCGCGCCGAACTTTCTTATTTTTTAAGATACAGCAGTTTGCCGCAGTTGTCGCACTCCACTACCGCCCCGTTCTTTACCCGCGTCATAACCGACATGGGCACTTCCATATTGCACGCCCCGCAGACGTTGCCGCGTATTTCGTACACCACGGGGAATATCTTGCCGTTACGTTTTTTCTTATATTTTTCCATAAGCACGGGATCGACTTCCTTTTCAAGTTTTTTGAGTTCTTTTTCTATTTCGTCCTTTTCCGCCTGCTTAGACTGCTTTAACTCGTTATACTTCTTGCCGTTTTCCGCAAGTTGCGCCTGCGCCGCCTTGGTCGTGCTTTTTATCGTCGCATATTCCTTTATTATCCCCTGCATGCCCGAAAGTACTTTATTCGCCTGCGACACAAGCCTTTTTATCTTGGTTTCGAGATCTTCCACCTTTTTTAAAAGATAGGTTATCGCCTTTTCGTCTTCGGCGTGCTCGAACGCGCTCTTAAACTCCGCCTTCTGTTCGGAAAGCCGTTCCTGCTCCGCCGCTATTTCGTCGTACGCGTGCGTAAGTTCTTCCGCTCTCGCGTTGAGTTTGTTGACGTTTTCTTCCACGCCGTCTATGTACTTTTTAGCCGACGCCGCCTTTTTTCTCGCTTCGCTACCGGCAAGTTCCACTTCTATTTTGCGAAGTTTTGCGTCCACTTCCTGATACTTCAATAACTCTTCTATCATAATATTTCTCCTTCAAAAGCCTACATAAGTTTTTTATCTTCGTAATACGATATCTCGATTTTCTCCGAAACTTCGTTTTTTACCCGTTCGTAAAATTTCCCGAACCCGTAATTTTCCGCGGCGTAGTGCGTAACTACAAACAACGACTTCCCCGCCTCGTAAAACCTTTTTATTATATGGTGCGGAACGTCGGAAGTTATGACCGCGTCCACCCCGTCGAGTTTTCCTTTTATGAGCATATCTTCGGCGTAACCCGCACCCCCGCCGCAAAACGACGCGGCGTAGCCCACCGATTTCCCCTTATCGCCGTAAAACAGCGTTCTGTCGGTGCGAAGAACGTTTTTTATCGTCTTTTTTATCTCCGCTACGCTCTTACCGAGATAAAACTTTCTGCCGTACCCCGCGCCGTCTTCCAACCGATCTAATATCTCGGCGTTTTCGCCGCCTAAACCCGCCGCAAGACTTTCGTCCACGCCGCCTTTTGCCACGTCCAGATTAAGATGCATGGATATAACGTTCAGGCCGCCGTTTACCGCCGAAAGCAAAGCCGCGTTTTCCCCGTCCAAAGTCTTTAACGGATGATATATCGCGGGGTGATGGGTAACTATCGTGTCGCATTTAATTTTTTTCGCCTGTTTTACCGCCCCGACCGATAAATCGAGAGAAAACAAAACCCGTTTTACTTCGCTGTTTTGCGCCACTATTACGCCGCTGTTATCGTAATCGCCTTTTTCGATAAGCGCGTAACTGTATTTTATCGGTGCGATCCCGTCCAAAACCGCAAAAAAATCTCTTAAATCATACATACGCCTTATACCTTTCCGCTCTTTTCAATATCTGTTTTTTCGATCTTGCGCTTACGTTATCCCTTTCCGCATAGGAAAGAAGTTTGTCGAGTTCGACGCGCATTTTCGCCCTGAACGCCGCGGGACGCTCCCTTACGTTATCCCTGCCGAATTCGAGTTCTTCCCCGTTAAGAAAATCCTTTCCTTTTTCCGTTACTATTATATCGTAGAAACCGCCGTCCGCAAAGACCGTAAAGTCCTTTACTATTGCGTATCCCAAGACTAAAAGCGTTTTTCTCACTTCCGTGGCGTTGCGCATAGGCTGCAA
Organism: Christensenella sp. UBA1259; assembly: GCA_002308755.1. Lineage (GTDB taxonomy): Bacteria > Bacillota > Clostridia > Christensenellales > Borkfalkiaceae > UBA1259. The sequence continues at coordinate 39,750 of DBVR01000043.1, read as the reverse complement.
CACCATTTTATCGGGCAGACTCTTCGCTTCTTTCAGTATCCTGACCGTGAGTGCGCCGCCGACGCCCGCTATAAGCGCAACGTCGCTTTCGGGAACGCCGTGAAATCCGTCGGAAACGAACCCGAATACCCTTTTTTCGGCGATATACCCTTTAAGAAGTTCGCGGGCTTTATTAAGGCTTTTTTCGCTTATATCCGAAACGTACGCTATATCGCATTTGCCGCTTTTTATCATGGCTTCCGCAATATACCCGTGGTCGCAGGCGATATCGGCGAACACCTTACAGCGCGGTATCTCGTCGAATATCTTCGTAAGTCGTTCCGTCATTATCAGTCGAGAAAATCTTTAAGGCGTTTCGCCCTGCTCGGGTGGCGGAGTTTGCGAAGCGCTTTCGCTTCTATCTGCCTTATCCTTTCACGGGTAACGTTAAACTCTTTGCCGACTTCTTCCAGCGTTCTCGTCCTGCCGTCGTCCAAGCCGTATCTTAACCTTAAAACCTTTTCTTCTCTCGGCGTAAGCGTGTCCAACACGCCGAGTAACTGTTCTTTAAGCATTGAGAAGGAAACTGCGTCGGTGGGCGCGGTACTGCCTTCGTCTTCTATAAAATCGTAAAGATGGCTGTCGTCTTCTTCGCCTATCGGCGTTTCCAAAGAAACGGGGTCTTGCGCTATCTTCTGTATCTCTCTCACCCGCTCTTCGGTGATACCCATTTCCACCGCAATCTCTTCGGGCGTTGGCTCTCTGCCGAGTTCCTGTAAAAGTTTTCTCGATACCCTTACGAGTTTGTTTATCGTTTCCACCATATGAACGGGTATCCTTATCGTTCTCGCCTGATCGGCAATCGCCCGCGTTATGGCTTGTCTTATCCACCAGGTAGCGTAGGTTGAAAATTTGAAACCTTTCTGATAATCAAACTTTTCCACCGCTTTCATAAGCCCCAAATTGCCTTCCTGAATAAGGTCCAAAAACTGCATGCCCCTGCCCATATACCTTTTGGCTATCGAAACGACCAGCCTTAAATTCGCTTCCGACAAAAGACGCTTTGCCGTTTCGTCGCCTTCCATCATGCGCCTCGCCAGTTCCGTTTCTTCTTCGGGCTGCAAAAGCGGGACTTTGCCTATGTCTTTAAGATACATCTTCACGGGGTCGTCCATACTGACTTCCTGCAAAAGCTGATCGTAAAGTTCTTTGTCCCTTTCGAATTCGTTTATTACCTGTATGCCTTCCCGTTCCAGAACGCGGTATATCTCTTCAAGTTCTTCCGGCGTGGTCTGCTGTTTATCAAGTTTGTCGAAAAGTTGTGCGGTTGTTATACTGCCGCCCTTTTTATATTCCAGCACCACGTCGGAAATAAGCGTCGACAACGCCTCGCCGAGTACGGCGTTCTTTACCTCGGGTATCTCGTTTTCGGATATCACCGTATCCGCAATCTCAGGTGTCCGTTTATCCATACGTTCTCCTTTTCTCTTTCTCTATAAAGCGCTTTTCTGCGCAAGAATCTCTCTTATTTTTACCGTTATTTCTTTCCTTTCGTCAACGTCTTGCGAATTGTCGTAAAGTTTGGTCAGTTCTTGCAGTTTGACGTCCAGATTCGCCGTCTTCAACGTTTTAATACAATCGTGAAAATACATTTCTTCGTCGAAGTCGTCTCTTTTGCCGCTTTCTATCGCGGCTATCGCGTTGCGTTCTTCTTCTATCTCGTCGTTCTGCACGCTGTAAAGCCCCGAAATGTTGGGCCTTATATTCTCCGCTTTGGCGGAAGCGACGTAATCCGCTATTATCTTGTGTTTGCTTTCGGGAAACTCCAAGGTCCTTATGTCGGTGTTCTCGGCGTATTCCCTGTTGAAAATATAGGCGTACAGAATAAATCTCGACGCTTTGGTAACCTTGTCGGCGACACCTATTTCGCCCGAATCCGAAGGGATAACGAGGGCTTTTACTTCGACGTCGGAATTCGCCATTTCACGCCTTAAGGTTTCGAGATTCGTACCGGTAAGATCCCTTACCGCTCTCAGCAGGTCTTCCTGCTCGGTAACCGACGGGCTGGTCTTTATTATCTTCACCGCCGCGACGACGAATTTCCTTTTGCCGTCGGCGGAATTAAGGTCGTAATCTTTGCGCAGCGCCCTTAACTTAAAATCAATGAGCGGCAGCGCGTTTTTGACGAGTTTTTCGTAAAATTCGCGCCCGCGCTCCCTTACGACGTCGTCGGGATCCATACCGTCGGGAAGAGTTACCACTTTTACGTCCAACCCTTCGTCCTGCAATATGTCAAGCCCGCGAAGCGTTGCTTTCCTGCCCGCAAAGTCGCCGTCGTAACTTATAATTACTTTGTCCGAATATCTCTTTAATATGCGCGCCTGATCCTTGGTCAGCGAAGTTCCCATACTCGCGACGACGTTTTCTATACCGCTCTGCACCAACGATATGACGTCCATATGCCCTTCCACGATAATGACTTCGTTCAAGCCGTTGGCGTTTTTGTATTTTTTAAGGTTGTTTATATTGAACAGCGTTTTGCCCTTGGAAAACACCGCCGTTTCCTTGGTGTTCAAATATTTCCCCACGTTGTCCTGCTTTTTGAGTATTCTGCCGCAGAACCCTATAACGTTGCCGAAAGCGTCTATTATAGGGATAATGAGCCTGCCGCCCAGATAATCGAAATAATTACCCTTGGCGTTTCTGCCCGCCACTCCGCTTTCCGTCATCTCCTTTTCGGTGTAGCCTTTTTTGCGGAGATGCGTTATCACGGCGTTGTAATCGGGCGACGCGCCTATTCCGAACTTCACCACCGTTTCCTTTGTAAGCCCGCGCTTATTTATGTATTCGAGCTGTTCCCCGCCCAAGCCGTTTTTAAGGCAATCGACGTAAAACAACGCCGCGTCCCTGTTCAACGCGAGCAATCTCTCTTTCTTTTTCTTCTGTTCGGCTATCTCTTTGGTCGCGGTGTTGTCCTGCGGCAAGGGTATCTTGGCACGCTCCGCAAGTATCTTTACGGCGTCCCAGTAGTCCACCGATTCTATTTCTTTTACGAAGGATATAACGTCGCCGCCCTTATGGCAACCGAAACAGTAGTAGAACTGATCCGTACCGTTTACGCAAAACGACGGCGTTTTTTCGTGATGGAACGGGCAAAGCCCCCAGAAGTTACTGCCTCTGCGGGTAAGCGGAAGATATTTTCCTATCACTTCCACTATGTCGTTTTTCGCTTTAAGCTCGTCCAAAAATTTAAGATCCAACTATCTTAACTCCCATTTTTCCGGAATAAAAAGGTCGGTGAAAGTCTTTACGGCGTACCCGTCGGACATACCCGAAATATAGTCGCAAAGCACGGTGTCTATATCCAAAGCCGCAAGTTCTTTAAGGTAAAACGCGGGAAGTTTGTCGGTATTATCCTTAAAATAGGCGTACATAGCGGAGATCATGCGTTCCGCCCTTTCTTCCTGCAATTTGAAAACCTTATCGTTATAAACTCTCTCGAAGAGAAAATCGCGCAGATTTTCCGTGGCGACTCTTTCTTCTTCGCCCATTTTTACGAAGTTTTTACCGTCGCTTTCACGGTATATCGACATTATCATGGCGTTTATCCTGTCGGAAGATGTTTCGCCCAAAACCTTTACCGTGTCTTTCGGAAGATCTTTTTCCGTTATGAATCCGCCGGCAAGCGCGTCTTCTATATCGTGATTTATATACGCTATCCTGTCGGCGATATTGACCGCCATGCCTTCCAGCGTTTTCGGCGTGCAATCTTTTTTATGGTTGAGTATTCCGTCCACGACTTCGCGGGTAAGATTGAGTCCCGCCCCGTCGTTTTCCAGAATATCCACCACCCTTACCGACTGGACGTTATGCGAAAAGCCCTTGGGATTAAGTTTATTCAATATCCTTTCACCCGAGTGCCCGAAAGGCGTGTGTCCCAAATCGTGCCCCAAGGCGATGGCTTCCGTCAAGTCTTCGTTTAAGGAAAGCGCGCGGGATATAGATCTCGCAACTTGCGCTACGGTAAGGGTGTGAGTCAGCCGAGTCCTGTAATGGTCGCCTTCCGGACTGAAAAACACCTGCGTTTTGTTCTTTAACCTGCGGAACGCCTTGCAATGTATTATTCTGTCTCTGTCCCGCTGAAATTCCGTGCGCATGGGACAAGGCGGCTCTTCCCGCAGTCTTCCGACCGTGGACGCCGACTTGCACGCAAAAGGAGATAAGAAGTTTTCTTCAATTTTAAAGGTCTTATCTTTCATTTCGTTACCCTTTTGTTCCTTCACATATATAATACTATTTTTATCGCGAAAACCCTTTTTTTCGGCGAAAAAAAACGTTTTCGCCGACGTAAATTGCGAAAACGTTTGTGCTTTCATTGTTTTTTGTCCGTCTTATTCCGCGTAGATGGGGAACTTATCGCAAAGGGCGATGACTTCTTTCGTGATGCGTTCCTGCGAATTTTCGAAGTCGGTCGCTATATCCTTTATCCATTTCGCTATCATGAGCATTTCCTTTTCCTTAAAGCCACGCGTCGTAACGGCGGGAGTTCCTACTCTTATGCCGCTGGTAACGGTGGGTTTTTCGGGATCGAAAGGTATGGCGTTTTTATTGACGGTTATGTGGACCTTATCGAGCCGCGTTTCCATTTCCTTGCCCGTTACCCCGAAAGGACGGAGATCGATAAGCATAAGGTGGTTGTCGGTATCGCCCGCGACTATCTTGAACCCTTCTTCTTTAAGGGCGTTGCACAACGCTTTGGCGTTTGCGATTATCTGCTTCTGATACTCTTTGAATTCGGGTTTCAACGCTTCGCCGAAAGCGACGGCTTTCGCGGCGATTATGTGCATCAAAGGACCGCCCTGCGTACCGGGGAATATCGACTTGTCGATAAGTTTCGCGTACTTTTCCTTGCAAAGGATAAGTCCGCCTCTCGGTCCCCTTAACGTCTTGTGCGTTGTCGTGGTAACGACGTCCGCATAAGGCACGGGGCTGGGGTGCAATCCCGCGGCGACGAGTCCCGCAATGTGCGCCATATCCACCATAAGAATAGCGCCCACTTTATCGCATATCTCCCGCATTTTCTTAAAGTCAATGTATCTCGAATAGGCGGAAGCACCCGCTATTATCATTTTGGGTCTGACTTCTTCGGCTTTTTTCAATATATCGTCGTAGTCTAATTGCTGCGTCTTTTCGCTGACGTTGTACGGCACGACGTTAAAGTACTTTCCCGAAATATTTACCGGCGAACCGTGGGAAAGATGCCCGCCGTGAGCAAGATTTAACCCCATCACCGTGTCGCCCGGCTCTAAAAACGCGTAGAACACCGCAAGGTTGGCGTTCGCACCCGAGTGCGGCTGAACGTTGGCGTGCTCCGCGCCGAAAAGTTGTTTAGCCCGCTCTCTCGCGATATTTTCAACGACGTCCACGAATTCGCACCCGCCGTAATAACGCTTGTCGGGATAACCTTCCGCGTATTTGTTGGTAAGCACCGTGCCCGCCGCCAAAAGCACGCCTTTGGATACGATATTTTCCGAAGCGATAAGTTCAACGTTGTGTTGCTGGCGTTTCAATTCCTTGTCGCAGGCGGCGTAAACGTCGCCGTCGTAGTTTTTAAGTTCTTCAAAAAAATTCATAATATTTTTCTCCGTTGCACACCTGTATATGTTAGCATATCCGCACGCGTTTTGTCAATTGCCGAAAGCCCGTAAAAGCAAAGTTTTTCACAAAACTTTGCAGGCGAAATCCGGCATACGTTTTTTGTTTTCGTTCTTTAAGGTCTTGCCCTTCGAAGTTCTCGATTCTATGGAAATATCTTCGGTGTTCACGGTAAAAGTTACTCCGAAATTATCGGTTACCGCGATATCGAAAGGTTCTTTCACGCAATCCGCGAAGATAACCCTGTTCTGCCCGCCGAGTTCAACCACCTTTATGCCCTTTCTGTACCTTGCCATGGGTTCTATGTCGGAAATTATTACCCGCTTATAGAAGCCCGTGTCGGAAATTATCACGAATTCCCCTTCGCCGTCGGTCTGCGTAACGAGGCGTATCCTGTCGCCTTTATTCATATTGATGCCCTTTACGCCGCCTGCGACCCTTCCCTGCGCGGGAATATCGTCTTTAAGGGCGTTTAATACCATACCTTTTTCGGTAACGAAGGCGATAGTCGTGTCGGACGCGTCTTCTTCGACGGCGATAAGTTCGTCGCCGTCCTTTAATTTTATCGCCTGATAATAGGTCTTTATAAGCCCGTATTCCGACCAGTCGGTCTTCTTTATAAGCCCGTCTTTGGTAAAGAAAAGAAGACTTCCCGTCGGCAGGTTCTCCCCTACCGCGAAGAACGCCACGGGATATTCGTTTCTCGCCGCTTCCTTGCAGACGTCGGTAAATTTCAAGCCCTTGTCGCGGTAACGGCTCTCCGCCACCACTTCCAGATCTATCTTACAGCAGTTTCCGAGATTAGTGAACGCCAGAACCGTCTGATCGCTCTTTGCCTTCGTGCAAAACGCCATAAGGTCGCCCGTGTCGGAATTGTCGGAAAGTTTTCTTTCGGAATTCTTGAAATTCTTTTCCGTCATCTTTTTGAAAGCCTTGCCGAAGGTAAAGCCGACGACGAGATCTTCGACGGGTTTCAATTCCTGCTCGACGCTCTTTACGTCTATTATATCCCCGCCGTTTACGATCACGCTGCGGCGATCGTCTTTGTACTTTTTCTTGATTTCGAGAAGTTCTTTCTTTACGACCCCCATTTGCCTTGCTTTACTCGCTATTATCTCGGTGAGTTCTTCTATCTTCTTTTTAAGTTCGGCAAGTTCCTGCTCTAACTTCACCACTTCGAGTTTTGTAAGCCTTGCAAGCCGCAGGTCGAGTATGGCGTTCGCCTGAACTTCGGTAAGGGAAAATCTCTGTCTTAACTTTTCCCTTGCGTCCTGCGTGTTTTCGGCGTTTTTGATTATCTTTACCACTTCGTCGATATTCTTTACCGCGACGATAAGCCCTTCTAATATATGCGCCCGCTCTTTCGCCCTGTCGAGTTCGAATTTACAACGGCGCAGCACCACTTCTCTCTGATAGTTGACGTAGTACCCTATGATGTCCAAAAGCCCTAACTGACAGGGTTTGCCGCCCGCTATCGCCACCATGTTTATATTGAAAGCCGTTTCCAGCGCGGTGTTCTTGTAAAGGAAATTCAGCACCGCCACGGCGTCGGTGTCTTTCCTTAATTTTATGACGGCGCGCATACCGTTTCTGTCCGATTCGTCCACGACGTCGGCTATCCCCGAAAGCACGTCTTTACGCTCTTCTTTAAGTTCCGATATCTTCTTTAAAAGTTCCGCTTTGTTGACCTGATACGGAAGTTCCGAAATTACTATATTCTGCTTGTCGCCGTTTTCTTTTTCTATATTCGCTCTGGCGCGGATACGGAGTTTGCCTTTGCCCGTCTTATACGCTTCTACCAGTTCGTCGTCGCAGATAAGATACCCGCCCGTCGGAAAATCCGGCGCGGGAATATAATTCATCATCTCTTTAAGCGATATCTTCGGGTTGTCGATATACGCCACCGTACCGTTTATGACTTCCGCCAAATTATGCGTCGGGATGTTGGTCGCAAGCCCCACCGCGATACCCATCGCGCCGTTTACGAGAAGATTCGGGAATCGCCCCGGCAGAGTGTCGGGTTCTTCCATCGAGTCGTCGAAGTTAAGGCTGTAATTTACCGTGTCTTTATCTATGTCGGCGAGAAGTTCCAGAGAAAGTTGACAAAGCCTCGCTTCGGTGTACCTGTAAGCCGCCGCACCGTCGCCGTCCACCGTGCCGAAGTTGCCGTGCCCGTCGATAAGGGGGTTACGCATATTGAAATCCTGCGCCATGTGTACCAGCGCGCCGTAAACCGAAGTGTCGCCGTGCGGGTGATATTTACCTAAAACGTCGCCGACTATCTTAGCGCACTTTTTATGCGGTTTGTCGGGCGTAAGCCCCATTTCGTACATATCGTAGAGTATTCTTCTCTGCACGGGCTTTAAGCCGTCTTCCACTCTCGGCAACGCGCGGTCGAGTATAACGTCTTCCGCGTACGCTATCATAGAAGTTTTGAACACTTCGTCCAGAGAACTTACTATAAGACCTTTTTCGTTTTCCATAAGCTATTCCCCTTGAAACCTTTAACGCTTGATCTTGGCGAACTTGTCCACCCTGTCGAAATCGGCGTGCTCGAAAATATATTTCTTTCGTTCCGCCACTTCGTCACCCATAAGCACGGTTATAAGCCTGTCGGCTTCCGCCGCGTCTTCTATCGTTACCTGCATAAGATTGCGCCTTTCGGGACACATAGTCGTTTCCCAGAGTTGCGCGGGATCCATTTCGCCCAAGCCTTTGTAACGCTGTATCTGGTATCCTTTGCCTACCTTTTCTATCTTTTCGGCAAGTTCTTTGTCGTCGTAGGCGTATTCTTCCTTATTGCCCTTATACACCTTGTAAAGGGGCGGCATACCGATATACACGTGCCCTTCGTTTATAAGTTCACGCATATACCTGAAAAAGAAAGTAAGTAAAAGTATCCTTATGTGACTGCCGTCCACGTCCGCGTCCGACAGTATGATGACTTTGTGGAATTTAAGCCCCGATAGGTCGAATTCCGAACCTATACCCGTGCCGAGCGCGGCGATTATCGTGCCTATTTCTTCGTTTTTAAGGATTTGTTCGAGTTTCTTCTTTTCGACGTTCAACGGCTTGCCGCGAAGCGGTAATATCGCCTGCGTCTGCCTTGCCCGCGCCTGCTTGGCGCTGCCGCCCGCGGAGTCGCCTTCCACGATAAACAGTTCGTTAAGTTCCGGCTTTCTCCCCGAACACGACGCGAGTTTGCCGACGAGATTCGCGTTTTCAAGGCTCTTTAACTGCCTTGCGCTCTGTTTCGCCCTTTGCGCCGCAAGGCGCGCTTTTGCCGCTTCGGCGGCTTTCGCTATTATTATTTCGAAGGTTTTAGCGAGTTTTTTGTTTTTGAACTGTTCCGAAAGTTCGTTTACCGTGACGTATTCCACCGCGGGACGGGCTTCGGGATTGCCGAGTTTCGTCTTGGTCTGCCCTTCGAACTGAACGTTATGCATCTTTACCGATATCACCGCCGAAAGCCCTTCCTTAAAATCGTCGCCGGTAAAGTTGTCGTCCTTATCCTTTAATATGTTTCTCTCGCGCGCAAAATCGTTAAGACACCGCGTCAGCCCCGAACGGAAACCCGTTTCGTGCATACCGCCTTCCCCCGTCGGAATATTGTTGACGTAGGAAAACACCCTGTCCACGTACGAAGGGGTATGCTGGATGGCAAATTCCACGATTATCCCGTCCTTTTCGCCTTTACCGTAAATAGGTTCGGGATAAAGCGCACTACCCTTATTCAGCGATTTCACGAAATCAGTGATGCCGCCCTCGTAGTTGTAAACCCTGTGAAAATCGTCCTTTTCGTCGTAAAAATCTATGGTCAGTCCTTTATTCAAAAAAGCGAGTTCTTCGAGTCTTTTTAAGATGCTTTCGACGGAAAACTCCGTCGTTTCAAACACCCTTGCGTCGGGCATGAACCTTACGAAAGTGCCGTGCTTTTTGGTCTTTTCCTTGGTGTTAAGGAGCGGTGCGACGGGCACGCCCGACTTTATCTTGCCAGTTTCTTTATCCAAGAAACTGTGAAACTCCATTTTAAATACCGTGCCGCGGTAAACTTCCACTTTAAGCCACTCGGAAAGGGCGTTGGTTACCGACGCCCCTACCCCGTGCAATCCGCCGGAATAGTTATAATTGCCCGTATTGAACTTGCCGCCCGCGTGCAGTTGGGTAAACACCACTTCCACGCCCGAAACGCCCGACTTGGGGTGGATATCCGTCGGTATCCCCCTGCCGTTGTCTTCAACCGACGCACTGCCGTCCTTATAAAGTTTTACTTCTATCCTGTCGGCGAAACCGTTTGCCGCTTCGTCTATCGCGTTATCGACTATTTCCCACAGTATATGATGCAAGCCCTTTACGCTGGTAGTCCCTATATACATGCCGGGACGCATCCTTACCGCGTCTAACCCCTCTAATATCTTAATGTCTTCCGCATTATAAGTGCCGTTTGCCATTTTGCCTCCGAAATCGCAAATAATGTTGCTGTAATATTCTAATTATACTATATGTTGTGTTTTTTTTCAAGCGTAGACGCGGCTTTTTTCGCCCTTGCGAAAAAAATTCCGCCCCGCGCAAACTATGCGCGGGGCGGAATGTCCGTTTTTTATCGTTTTTTATTGTTTTTTATTCGACGGGCGTACGTTTCGGCACGGGAAGAAGAACTCTCGTTCTCTTTTTGTACTCGTCAAAGCCTTCCTTTTGCGCCTGCCTTTTATCCGCCATGGGAATACTCACCGTTAAAAACAGCAGGGTGTTCAGCACCGCGCCGATAAGGTAGTACCATTTGTCCGTTGCAAGCGAAAAGCAGTAAAGTCCTATCCCCCACCACATAAGTATTTCGCCGAGATAGTTGGGGTGGCGGGAATATTTCCACAGCCCCGTCTCCATAAACGGCGTCGCCTTTTCTTTGCGGTAGGCGTGCATCTCGATATCGGAGATAAGTTGCAGTAAAACGGCGAATAAACTAACCGCAAAGAAGATAAGACTTAATCCGCCGAAGGTCGGTTTTTCGGTCATTATAAAGGCTATCGGCAGTACGCAGGCGTAGACCACCACGGTGGGTATAAGGTGTATCCCGACGAAATTGATAACGGGATACCATTTGCCCGACCGTTCTTCCAAAAGGGAGTACCGCCAGTCCTGACAGGTAAGGTTTTTAAAAGTGTACACCCAGTTTGCGGTGAGACGAACGCCCCACACCGACACCGCTATAAGCGGGAAAAGTCCCGATACGCTGTACCCCGAAAAAATAAAATACGCCGCCGCGATAACTATCGGCTGAACGCTCCAGTAAGGATCGTACACCGAAGAGTTTTTCAGTATCACGCTGAAAAAGAAGGTAACGACCGTCGCCACGAAATCCGCTACGAAAAGTTTTATCGCAAAATGTACGGTATCGGGCAGAAAATAATAGACGGTAAAGCCCGCGGCGGCCGCTAAAATATAGATTAAAAATATCGCCGCAAAACTTACCGCACGGCTTTCTCTTAAAGGTTTTCGCATAATTTCTTCCTTTGCGCTTTTTATCTATTTTACACCGTCAAAGAGAAAAATTCAAGGTCTTTACGGAATTTCCCCGTACAATTATTCCTTTATCCCGTATCCTGCGGAAATTACGGCTTCTTTTACCTTCGAAAGGTCGAACTCTCCCACCACTTCCGCCGACTTTTTCTTTAAGTTTACGGTAACTTCCCGTACTCCCGAAACGCTTTGTATCGCTTCGGTAACTCTCTTTTTACAGTGTTCGCACATCATACCTTCTATCTTTATTTCCATACTCTCTCCTTCCGTTTTGCTCTTATATCCGTTTATGCGCAGGGCGTTTGTAACGACGAAAAGCGAACTTACGCTCATACACCCCGCCGCCATCCACGGTTCGAAAATTATCCCCGCAAAGGCGAACGCTCCCGCCGCCACGGGTATCATCACGACGTTGTAGAAAAACGCCCAGAAAAGATTGCCTTTTATTATCCCGACGGTCTTTCTGCCGAGTTTTACGGCGTCTTTTACCTTCGATACGGAACTTCCCGTTATCACCACGTCGGAACTTTCTATCGCTATATCCGTGCCGTTTCCCACGGCTATCCCCACGTCCGCCGTCTTTAATGCGGGACTGTCGTTTATTCCGTCGCCGACGAAAGCCACGGTGTAGCCCGCGCTTTTATATTTTTCGACGTATTCCGCTTTGCCTTCGGGAAGTACCGAATATTCGTACTTTTCTATGCCCACGGCGTCGGCGACCGCTTTTGCCGCCGCGCCGTTGTCGCCCGTTATCATTACGGGCTCTATCCCTTCGTCTTTCAGAAAATTCACGACCCCGCGGCTGTCTTTCCCTATGACGTCCGACACTCCGAATACGGCAAGTGTTTTATCGCCCCTAAAAAGCGCGACTAC
>DBVR01000043.1:19566-27675 GCA_002308755.1 Christensenella sp. UBA1259 | reverse complement strand
CGTTATGCCTTTCCCCGCCGTATAGGAAAAATCTTCCGCCTTTAACTCCGAATCCCCGCAAAACTCCGTTATCGCACCGGCGAGCGGGTGGTTGGACGGTTTTTCAAGGGCGGAAGTTACGGCAAATATCTCCGCGTCGGGAATATCCGACAAATTTTTATAATCGGTAACTTTCGGTTTCCCTTCGGTAAGAGTCGCCGTCTTGTCGAAAAGTACGCAGTTTATTTTCGCCGTATTCTGCAACGCTTCGGCATCCTTAAACAAAACGCCTGCGGACGCCGACTTGCCCATCGCCGCCACAACCGCCACGGGGGTGGCGAGTCCCAGAGCGCAGGGACAGGATATCACCATCACGTTTATCATGCATTTAAACGCCGTAAAAACCCCCGCGTCGCGGTTAAAAATCAACTGCAACGCAAAAGTTACGACGGAGATAATCACCACTGCGGGCACGAAAAACAAGGATATCCTGTCGGCAAGTCTTTGTGCGGGAACTTTGCTTGCGCCCGCCGACCTTACCCTTTCCACTATCTTATTAAAAAGCGTTTCGCCGCCCACTTTTTCGGCTTTAACGAGAAGATATCCGGACCGTACTATACTGCCCGATAATATCTTGTCAAGGGGCTTTACTTCTTCCGGCAGACTTTCGCCGGTTATAGCCGATTTATCCACTCCCGCGAAGCCTTCCGCGACTACGCCGTCTATCGGGCAATAATCTCCCGTCTTTAGCACGAGAACGTCGCCGACCTTTATTTCTTCCGTTAAAACCGTTTCTTCCTTGCCGTTTCTTAAAACGGTTACGGCGTTCGGCAGAAGTTTACTTAATTTTTCTATCTCCGCGCCCGTCTTTTTCTTGGACAGTTCTTCCAGATATTTGCCGAGAGTAACGAGAACTTCCACCATCGCCGCCGACTCGAAAAAGACGTGGGCGTTTACGTCTTTCCCCGCTACCGTCACAAAGAATACCGCGATACTGTAAACGTAGGCGGAAAAAGAACCCAGAAACACCAGCGTGTCCATATTCGGCGCAAGGTTTTTTATCGCCCTTACCCCGCTTATATAAAACCTGAAATTTATCGCTATTATAAGGGTTGCGAGAATAAATTGCAATAAAAGATCTATTATATCACCGTATTCCGTAAGAAAAGCGAAAGTCGGCGCGCCGAACATTTTGCCCATCGAAAGATACATTAAAGGAATAAGGAATATAAGTGATACTAAAAACCGTTTTTTAAGTATCTCGGCGTCGGAACGTTTGCCCTTATTTACGCCGAAAATCGCCGCGGTGTAGCCGAGTTTCTCCACCGTAGCGATTATGGTTTTTGCCGACGATATATTTTCGTCGTATTCCGCGGTCATGGTCTTTTCGATAAGCGAAACGCTCACCGATATAACACCGTTAAGTTTCCCTACCGCTCTTTCTATTCCCGACGAACAGGCGGCGCAACTCATACCGCCCACGTCGAACTTCTGTTTCGTCATACCTTCCCTTTTTCTTCTTTTTCGGGTTTTTTATATGCGCAACAGGAATACTTGCAACTTGCGCAGTCGCAGCAACATTTCCCTTTTTTCTTTCTTATTATCGCGGCGACGATAACGCTTATAACTATCGCCGCCGCCGCTATTACGACTATAATTTCAACGGGTCCCATAATTTCCCCCTTAAAATCATTTTAACTTACCGTCGTTAAGTTTCTCGTTCGCCCTTTTATTATACGATATTATACACCACGTCGTCAAGGCTATTGCCGCCGCCCATATAAACGCCGTCCACCACCAACTCCCGATAGTATATACCGCGGACGCGACGAGAAAACTCGATACTATCCAGAATATAAGCGTGCCTTTGTAAGACTTATTATTCATAAGTTCGGCTTTCGCCGTGCCTACCGCCGCAAAACACGGGATAGTAGTCATATTGAAAGCGATAAACGCTATAAGCCCCGGTATTCCTATACCCGTCGCACTTATCATCGCCTGAACGGCGTCGATACCTTCTTCGGCTTCTATATCGAGCCCCGCAAGGTTCACGCCCGAACCCGCCATCGCCGCAAGGCAGGCGGCGAGCGTCGCGAAAGTCGCTATGACGTTTTCCTTGGCGATAAGCCCCGAGATAGCCGCGACTATGAACACCCAGCCGTAAGTCCCCAGCTGACTGCCGAATCCCAGCGGCGTAAATATCGGTTGTACCAGCATTGAAAGCTGCGCCAGAATACTTTGGTTGACCTGCTCGTCTTCCAGAAACGCCCAGGTGAACGAGAAATGCGACAGCACCCATATAACTATCGTGGACGCGACGATTATCGTAAACGCCTTCTTTACGAAGTGCTTGGTCTTATCCCAAAGGTGGATCATCAGGTTCTTAAACTGCGGCGCGTGATAGGCGGGCAGTTCCATTATAAAGGGCGGCGTTTCGCCTTTTAAGGAAGTGTTTCTCATAAACAACACCGCGAGTATCGCCGTAACTATGCCGAGAAGGTACATTCCGTAAGTTATAAGGTCGGCGTTACCTACCGAAAAATACGCGACTACCGCGCCCGCAACCGCGGTAAGGATAGGTAACTTCGCCCCGCACGAGAAGAAAGGTATTACCCTTATCGTCGCCGCGCGTTCCTTGTCGTCTGCGAGCGTTCTCGTGTTTATCATAGCGGGAACGGAACAGCCGAACCCCATTATCATAGGCAGAAAAGCCCTGCCGGAAAGTCCGAATTTTCTGAACATCCTGTCGAGAATAAAGGCGATACGCGCCATATATCCCGAGTCTTCCAAAATCGAAAAGAACAGAAACAGAGTGAGTATCGGGGGCAGGAAGGAAAGAACCGCTTTAAGTCCTTCTATAACGCCGTCGTTTATAAGTCCTATCGCCCAACCCGCCATACTGCTGCCTTCAATTAAGCCGATAAGCCAACCGAACGCATATTCGACGATTATATCGTTCCATAGATTGTTTATTATAACGCCCGGTGAGAATACAGCACCGTCGTAGAAACAGGCTAAAAGTTGCCCGCCGAACGCTTCGGTATCCACGCCCAGATCTTCAAGCGAAGCAAAGCCGAATATCTTACCGAGATACAGAAAGTCTTCGCTGAACGTAAGATGGAACACCGCGAAAAGCACGAGAAGAAATATAGGTATTCCCCATATCTTGTGAGTCAATACCCTGTCGGCTTTATCCGATTTCGTGGACGCGAATTTTTCCTTGTCTTTCTTGGTTACCACCGAAGAAAAGTTTTCGGATATGTATTTGTATCTTGCGTCGGCGATAAGCGCTTCGAAATCGTCGCCGAAAGTGTCGTCCTTAAAGGTGTCTTTGAACTCTTCCACCATCTTTACGGTGTCTTTATGCGCTTTTACTTCCAACTCGTCTTCTTCGGCGAGTTTTACGGCGTGGAACAAAGGATTCTCAACCCCTTGCCCCGCAAGCGCGATCTTTACGTCGCGGATAAGATGCGCGAGAGCCCCGCTTTCCAAAACCGTCTTTCCCACTCTCTTTTCCTTGCTTGCCTTATACACCCTTTCCATAAGCACGTTAAGCCCCGCGCCTTTAAGGGCGGATATAGCGACTACCGGAACGCCGAGTTTTTCTTCTAACTTCGCGGCGTCTATCCTGTCGCCCTTTTTCTCAACCGCATCCATCATATTTAAGGCGATAACGAAAGGCACGTCTATTTCCATTATCTGCGTCGATAAGTAAAGGTTACGTTCCAGATTCGTCGCGTCCACTATGTTGATTACGCAGTCGGGCTTTTCGTCTATTATGTAGTTCCTTGCGATAACTTCTTCGGGCGTGTACGGCGATAAAGAATATATCCCCGGAAGGTCCACGACCGAAATAGGTTCGGCGCATTTTTTGTACACGCCTTCCTTTTTATCCACCGTAACGCCCGGCCAGTTGCCGACGTGCGCCGTCGAACCCGTAAGTCCGTTGAAAAGCGTCGTTTTACCGCTGTTCGGGTTACCCGCTAATGCGACTTTTATCATTTTTGCACCTCCATGGTAACGAACTGCGCTTCGTTCTTTCTTAAAGTCAGTTCGTAGCCCCGCACGGTTATTTCCAACGGATCGCCGAGCGGCGCTTTCTTTCTTAAAAGCACCTCCGCCCCCGGGGTTATCCCCATGTCGAAAAGCCGCCTTTTTATTTTGCCTTCGCCGCCGACACTCTTTATAACGCCGGTATCGCCTACCGCAAAATCACTCAAAAGTTTCTGCATTTTACGTCTCCTTGTTATTTTTTATATAAAACCTTATTAAAAATAAGAGTTCTACCTTATTTATGCGGGCGTTACCAGAATCTTCGTGGAAACGTCCCTGTCCAAAGCAACCCTGCCTTCCTTTATCTTGCACACGACCGCCCCGCCCGACGACGACAACACCGTCACCGTGCCGTTGACTACAACTCCCAAATTTTCCAGATGCTTTTTCACCTTTTCTTCCGCTATTACCCTTAATATCCTTAATTCGGTATTCACCGGCGCAAGAACTATCGGCATATTCTTCTCCTTTTGGTTAGCATAGAGTAACTCGTTTTCGAAAAATAATGCGAACCTTATCGGTTAGCATAAACTAACTCTACGGGTATATATTAGCACGGCTTGAAAATTTTGTCAAACGAAAAAACCGATTTTTTGCGTTTTTTCCGAAAATTTTTCGCCGTGCCGCCCTTTATATCCTAACGCGCAGCATATCCCCCGCGGAAAGTTTTACTTTCGTATAAAGTTTTATCTTTTGCTGAACTACTTTCACGTCTTCTATCGTTTCGCCGCTTTCGGTCAGCATCTTATCGGCGACTACGATTTCGTTCAACGATTTCGACGGCGAAAGGACTTCCAGTTTGTCGCCCTTTTTGAAACGGTTTCGCATTTCCGCCACCGCGTAGCCTTCTTCTTCGTTATAGTCTACGATATACGCTATAAATTTGTGCGTGCCGGCGCTCTGACTGTCGGAAAAATTTTCCGTCCTGTCGTTATCTCCCAAAAGATACGCCGTCGTAAACTCGCGGTGCGCGGTCTTTTCGAGTTCCGTTTTATAAAGCGGATTCAACTTATAACTTTCGCCGTTTTCGTAAAAGTCGTCGATAGCGCGCCTGTACGCGTTTATCACCGTGGCAAGATAGTATTCCGATTTCATCCTGCCTTCTATCTTAAAGGAATTAACTCCCGCTTCGGTAAGTTCTTTTATATAATCTATAAGGTTAAGATCCTTACTGTTGAGTATATACGAGCCCCTGCCGTCTTCTTCGACGGTCATGAACGCGCCGTCGCTACCCCTTTCTCGTATCTCGTAATTCCAGCGGCACGCCTGCACGCACTCGCCGCGGTTTGAACTTCTGCCCGTGCGGTAGTCGGATAAAAGACACCTTCCGCTGTAACTTATACACATTGCGCCGTGAACGAAGGTTTCGAGTTCTATATCTCGCACTTTTTCGCGGATAGCCGCTATTTCGTTCAAGGAAAGTTCCCGTGCGAGTATCACCCTTTTTACGCCGTGTTCTTTCCAGAACTTCACCGTCGCGTAGTTCAAGGCGGAAGCCTGCGTCGAAAGATGTATATCGAGTTCGGGCGCGACCGCCCTGCATATCGCTATAAGCCCCGTATCGGAGATTATAACCCCGTCCGGTCTTACTTTGCGCAAAAATTTAAAGTATTCTTCGGCGGGGGCTAAATCGTAATTTCTTGCCAGAATATTTACCGTAACGTAGACTTTTTTGTGTAGCCCGTGCGCGTATTTTACCGCCGCCGCAAGTTCTTCGTCGGAAAAGTTGCCCGCCTGCGCACGAAGACTGAAATTTTTGCCGCCGAGATACGCGGCGTCCGCGCCGAAATAAAACGCCGTTTTCAGTTTATTCATATCCCCCGCGGGGGCGAGAAGTTCGACCTTACCCATTTAAAGTTTCTCCGTTACGCTGACCCCGTCTTCTATATCGTAAACCACGGTTTTAAGGTCTTTATCGGAAGTCAACGCCTTCAAAAAGTTTTCCATGCCGTGCTTTATCGTGGCGTGTCTGTGGGGAACTTTCACCTTGCCGCCGACGTACCCCCTGAAAAGCACGTTGTCGGCAAAAAGTATCCCGCCCTTATCGAGAGCGGAAAGTATATGCGGCAGGTACTCGAAGTAATGACCTTTCGGTCCGTCGAGAAATATAAAATCGTATTTTGCGGTAATCAGCGGCAGTATTTCCGACGCGTCGCCCGAAAGTATCCTTACCCTATCCTTTACGCCGAAAGTTTCGTAATTTTTCCGCGCCGCTTCGATTTTCTCTTCCGATATCTCTATCCCCGTAAGGCGGGAATCGGGAGAATTGAGCAGCATGGCTATTCCCGAAAGCCCTACGTTCACGCCTATTTCAAGTATCTTTTTCGGCTGTTTTTCGCGGACTGTTTTAAGCAGTAAACCGAACGAAGCGTCCCTTATCACGGGTTCGCCCAAATCTTTTGCCGCCTTTCTTAAAGCGTAGATCCTTTCCACCTATACCACCATTACGATAGGCAGTATCATGGGATTTTTCTTGGTCGTCTTGAACAGGAAATTTTTAAGCGACCGCTTTATCATGCCGCCGAGTTCCGTTTCGTCTCTCACCTTTCTTAAATCGGTGTGCCCTATAAGGTTCTGAACTATATTCTTCGCTTCCGCGACGGCGGCGTCCGACATGACTATACCTTTACTCACTATCTCCACCGAAGAAAGTTGCGCCGAAAGTTCTTCCACGGCGACTACGGCGACGATAAGCCCGTCTTCCGATATATGCTTCCTGTCCCTTAAAACGAAACTGTCCGCCCCGTCTATACCCACGCCGTCAACGAATTTCGACCCCGCGTGGAATTTCTCGCCGAGTTTTATGCTCTTGCCGTCGGTCTCCACCGTGTCGCCTATCTCGGCGATAAGGATATTCCTTGCTTTCATACCCATGGATTCCGCAAGTGCGGCGTGCTTTTTAAGGTGCCTGTATTCGCCGTGCACCGGCACGAAAAATTTGGGCTTTATAAGAGAGTGAAGGGTTTTCAGTTCACCCCTTTGCGCGTGCCCCGAAGCGTGTATCGGCTCTAACGATTCGTAGATAACTTCCGCACCCAGCCTGTAAAGGTTGTTGATAACGCCGTATATCATCTTTTCGTTGCCGGGGATGACCGACGCCGATATAACCACCGTATCGTTAGTTCCTATCGTAACTTTATTGAATTNNGACGTATCGCTCGGTCCGATTTTGACTTTATTGAATTCCCCGCTCGCCATACGCGTAAGCGCGCTCATGGGTTCTCCCTGCGTGCCCGTGGATACTATCACTATTTCGTCGTCTTTATATTTGTTCACGCGTTCCGCGTCCACGATAAGATCGTCGGGGATTTTGAGTTCGCCTATTTTCTCCGCCGCGTCGGCTATGTTTATCATACTCCTGCCGGAAAAGGCGACTTTCCTGCGGAATTTCACCGCTAAATCGAGTATCTGCTGCAATCTGTGGACGTTGGACGCGAAAGTGGCGATTATAAGTCTTCTCGACGAGTTTTCTTCGAATACCCGCTGTAAGGTGTCCTTAACCACCGATTCGCTTATCGTAACCCCGTCTATCTCCACGTTGGTGGAATCCGCCATTAAAAGAAGTACGCCCTTTTTACCTATTTCGGCTATACGCGCAAGGTCCATGGTTTCGCCGCGCACCGGCGTGTAGTCTATCTTGAAATCCCCCGTGTGAAAAACTACGCCCACGGGCGTGGTTACAGAAAGCGCGACCGCACCCGCTATCGAGTGGTTGACATTGATGAATTCCACCGAGAAACACCCGAGTTTTACCACCGATCCCGCTTTTACGCAGTTTAATTTCGCGTCGTTTATCTTCTGTTCTTTTAACTTTCCTTCTATAAGCGTTAAGGTGAGTTTCGTGCCGTAGATCGGCGCGTCCAACTCTCTTAAAATGTACGGGAGCGCGCCGATATGGTCTTCGTGCCCGTGCGTTATGACTATTCCGCGTATTCTCGCCTTGTTTTCCGCAAGATACGAAACGTCGGGTATAACGATATCCACACCCGGCATATTGTCGCCCGGGAAAATAAGTCCCGCGTCTATAACTATTATATCCTTGCCGTATTCTATCGCCGTCATGTTCTTGCCGATCTC
>DBVR01000043.1:13450-19497 GCA_002308755.1 Christensenella sp. UBA1259 | reverse complement strand
CCGCCGTTTTCGGGCGCTTTTATTTTAACCGTCTTCTCCGCGCCCGCAGTCTTTTCTTTCTTCAACTATATGCTCCTTTCGATAGGTGTTTTTCTTATAAATCTCATATATTATATACTTTTTACCGAAAAAAGTAAAACGTATTGCGCGTTTAGGCAAAATAAATTCGTTACGCGCCGTTAAAACGCTTGAAAAAAAAGTCGTTTGGTTATATAATTATCCTTAGTGATTTAACTTTAAGGAGACATTATGAGAGTTTACAATTTCGCCGCAGGTCCTTCCACACTTCCGTTGCCCGTATTAGAGCAAGCGCAGAGAGAACTTCTCGACTACAACGGCACCGGTATGAGCATTACCGAAATGAGCCACAGGGGCAAGCCCTTTATGGCGGTCAATCAGGAAGCGAATTCTCTTTTGAGAGAACTCATGAATATTCCCGACGACTACTCCGTGCTTTTCGTTCAGGGCGGCGCGACGCAGCAGTTCGCGGCGGTCCCGCTTAACCTTTTGAAGAACGGCAAGGCAGACTATATCCTTACCGGTAACTTCGCCGCCAAAGCCTACGAAGAAGGTACGAAGTACGGCGATATGAGTATCGCGGCTTCTTCCAAGGAAGACAACTATACCTACATACCCGATATGAAAAAAGTTACTTTCCGCGAAGGTATAGATTACGTCCACACCACCTACAACAACACGATTTTCGGAACGAGATACACCGAACTTCCCAAAACCGACGCGGTACTCGTATCGGATATGAGTTCCTGTATACTTTCGGAAGTGGTCAACGTAAAAGATTTCGGACTTATCTACGCGGGCGCGCAAAAGAACATCGCTCCCGCGGGTCTTACCATCGTCATAGTGAGAAAAGACCTTTTGGGGAACGCTTCCCCCATGTGCCCCGTGATGCTCAACTACGCGGTACAGGATAAAAACGACAGCCTTTACAACACCCCGCCGTGTTTCCCGATATATATGGCCATGCTGGTGTTTAAGTGGATAAAATCTTTGGGCGGCGTTCCCGCGATACAGAAGATAAACGAAGAAAAAGCCAAACTTTTATACGACTTTATCGACAATTCGTCTTTCTATACCAACAACGTCAACAAGAAAGACCGTTCGCTTATGAACGTGCCTTTCGTAGCGCCCACCGAAGAACTTAACGCCAAGTTCGTCGCCGAAGCGACGGCAAACGGGCTTGTTTCCTTGAAAGGACACAGACTCGTGGGCGGTATGAGAGCGTCCATCTACAACGCCATGCCGATAGAAGGCGTAAAGGCGCTTATAGACTTTATGAAAAAATTCGAAACGGAGAACAGATAAATGACCGATATTTTGACCCTTAATTCCATAAGCCCCGTTATAAAAGACGTGCTGGGCGAAAAGTACAACATTTCGGGAGACGTGAAAGATCCCGCGGGCATAATGCTCCGCAGTTTCAAGATGCACGACTACCCCGTAAGCGATAAAACCCTTGCCGTGGCAAGGGCGGGCGCGGGCGTAAACAATATCCCCGTAAACGAATACGCCGAAAAAGGTATCGTCGTATTCAACACCCCCGGCGCCAACGCCAACGCGGTAAAGGAACTCGTTCTCACCGCGCTGTTTCTCGGTTCGAGAAAGATCGTGGACGCGATAGACTGGGTAAAAACGCTTAAAAACGAACCGGAACTTTCCAAACTCGTCGAAAAGGGCAAATCCAACTTCGCGGGATGCGAGATACTCGGTAAGAAACTCGGCGTGATAGGGCTCGGCGCGATAGGCGCGCTGGTCGCCAACGCCGCCATAGATCTCGGTATGGAAGTCTACGGGTACGACCCGTTCCTTTCGGTAAATTCGGCGTTAAGACTTTCTTCTGCGGTGAAAGTCGTCAAAACGCTGGACGAGATAGCGGAAATTTCCGACTACGTTACCATACATATCCCCTATATCGCCGACCAGAACAAGGGCATTATAAACGCCGATTTCATTTCCAAGATGAAAGACGGCGCGGTGATAGTCAACTGCGCAAGGGGCGAACTCGCAGATAACGAAGACGTGATATCCGCCATAGAAAGCGGGAAACTTTCAAGATACGTTACCGACTTCCCGTCCGACGACCTTATCGGCGAAGAAAACGTCGTGTGCTTCCCGCATCTCGGCGCGTCTACCGAAGAGGCGGAAGAAAACTGCGCCGTTATGGCGGCAAGACAACTCGCCGATTATCTCGAAAACGGAAACATTGTCAATTCCGTCAACTACCCCGCCTGCTCCATGCCGAGAACCACCGACACGCGTATCCTTATACTTCATAAGAACGTCAACAATATCTTAGCGCAGGTAACCGGTATCGTGGGCAACGAAGGCGTTAATATCGAAAACCTTTCCAACCAGTCGAAAGGCGATTACGCCGTTACCATGATAGATTTAAGCAAAGACCTTTCCGATAAAGCCGTACGGGATATATCTTCCTTAAACGACGTTATAAGGGTAAGAATAATAAAATAAACGGCACTTAAAAAGCCGTCCGCACCGACAATCGGTGCGGACGGCTTTTTTATTTTGCTTTTTGTTAAACGGTTTTTTCTCTGTCTTCTTTCACGAGTTTTTCTATTATCTCTTGGGTTGCGCAGACGCCGAGATCGCCTTTCTTTCCCGAACGCACGGAAACCGTGCCGTCTTCTTTTTCCTTATCGCCCACTATGAACATATAAGGTATCTTGTCGAGTTGCGCTTCTC
Organism: Christensenella sp. UBA1259; assembly: GCA_002308755.1. GTDB lineage: Bacteria > Bacillota > Clostridia > Christensenellales > Borkfalkiaceae > UBA1259. Next base: position 16,779 of record DBVR01000043.1, on the reverse strand, counting down.
TTATCTTATAGCCTATCTTTTCGTTGCGGGTATCCGCTTCGGCGCGAAGTCCCGCCGCCCTTAACTTTGCCACTATATCTTTCGCGTAGTCAGCCGTCCTGTCGGTAAGGCTTAAAACCTTCACCTGCACGGGGCATATCCACAGCGGGAACGCACCCGCGTATTTTTCGATAAGTAACGCCAGCGTCCTTTCGTAACAGCCGATAGAACTCCTGTGTATAACGAAAGGATACTGCTTTTCGCCGTTCTCGTCCACGTAGGTCATATCGAAAGAGTGCGCCGCCGCAAAATCCAGCTGTATGGTGATAAGGGTGTCTTCCTTGCCGTAAACGTTCTTTATCTGAACGTCGAGTTTAGGTCCGTAAAACGCCGCTTCGTCGTCGGCTTCGACGTAGTCTATGCCGATATCGTCCAAAATTTTCTTCATAAGCGCTTCGGTCTCGTTCCACGCCTTGTCGTTGTCGATATATTTTGCCTTGTTGCTCTTTCCCCTTTTACTGAAACGGAAAGTAACGTCGTCCTTCATACCGAGACATTCGAGGAAATAATAGGAAAGATCCAGACAGCGTTTGAATTCTTCTTCCACCTGCTCCGGCGCGCAGATTATATGCCCGTCGGAAAGGGTGAACTGACGTATCCTTATAAGCCCGTGCATTTCCCCGCTCGCTTCGTTGCGGAATTCCGTCGCCGTTTCGCTGTAACGGCAGGGAAGATCCCTGTAACTTTTAAGCCCGTTCTTATATATCTGATACTGGAAAGGACAGGTCATGGGGCGAAGCGCTATCGCTTCCGGCGAATTTTCGTCGCCGATTATAAACATCTTGTCGCGGTAGTGATCCCAGTGCCCCGAAATGCGGTAAAGATCGTTTTTCGCCATGTTCGGCGTTTTGGTTATCATAAACCCGCGCTTTTCTTCTTCGTCTTCCACGAAACGCGAAAGTATCTGCAATATCTTCGCACCCTTCGGCATAAGAAGCGGAAGTCCCTGACCGATAACTTCTTCGGTCATGAATATTCCAAGATCTCTTCCGAGTTTGTTGTGGTCGCGCTTTTTGGCTTCTTCTAAAGCCGCAAGATACTCGTCGAGTTCGCTCTTTTTCTCGAAAGCCGTGCCGTAAATTCTCGTGAGCATTTTGTTCTTTTCGTCCCCGCGCCAGTAAGCGCCCGTGACGGAAGTCAGCTTAAACGCCTTTATCCTGCCCGTGGACGGAAGGTGCGGTCCCCTGCAAAGATCCATAAAATCTCCCTGCTTATAAAAGGATATCACGCTGCCTTTCGGAAGATCGTTTATGAGTTCCGTTTTATACGGTTCGGAAAAATCTTTGAAAATTTTAAGCGCTTCGGACTTGTTGTAAACAAGCCTTTCTATCGGAAAATCGCTCTTTATTATCTCCTGCATTTCCTTTTCGATCTTGGCAAGGTCTTCTTTCGCTATCGGCGTTTTGAACTCTATATCGTAGTAAAACCCGTTTTCTATCGTAGGACCTATCGCAAGTTTGCTTGTCGGAAAAATGTTTTTGACCGCCTGCGCAAGAACGTGCGAACAGGTGTGGCGATAGACGTTCAGCCCTTCCTTGTCTTTAAGGGTGATGATTTCAAGAGTGCAATCCCCGTCCAAAACGTGAGAAAGATCCACAAGCTCCCCGTTCACCTTGCCGCACACGGCGTTGCGGTACAGCCCTTCAGATATCGCTTTCGCGACGCTTGCCACCGTCGAATTATTTTCGACTTCCATAACGGAACCGTCTTTTAACGTTACTTTCATATTTTTTCTCCGTAATAAAAAATCGTCCTACCGTAAATAGTAAGGACGAAATATTTTCCGCGTTTCCACCTTAATTGCCGAGTTGCCCCGACCGCTCTTCGTCGGAAAAGGTCCGACACGCCTTGCCCGAAACGGTGGTTTCGCCCTACCTAAGTTCTACGGGGCTCACACCGCCCCCCGCTCGCTGAAAAACCGATTGGTATGGTTACTTGTCCGCTTCTTACGGCTATTTACCTGTAAAAGTAATACCATTTTATAACTTATTACGCCTTTTGTCAACCGTTTAACGGTAATTCTTTTGCGAAAAATACACCCTGCTCCCGAAAAACTCTTTTAAGTATCTCTCGTCGGTCTCGCCTATTTCTCCGTCCACTTCCACCACGCCGCCTTCGGCGATAAGCACTTCCGCCACGACGGACGGTTCTTTTCTGCCCATAAGCGTGCTCCTTTTAAGCCGACGGAATCGCCCGTCGAACACCATGCCCTTATCGACGTATACTTTGTTTCTCTTATCCATAGTGAGAAAGGTTATAAAATCCGAAAGTTGACCTTCGGTAAAACAGGAAGGTATGCACCTTACTATTTCCGCAGTCTTTTCCTTTATCCTGCCGAGACGGAAATTATATATCCCGTCCAGCGCGATATCGTAAAAGCCTTTCAGGGTTTCGTAGATATATTTTTTGTCTTCGTAAAAATCCGCGCCTATCACCCCCGCGAAAAAGATGTCTTTCTGCTCCGCGGTAAGCCCCGCCGCTTTCACATGCTCTTTCAAGTGTTTGTACTTATAGTTTACGGCGATTATTTCCGCCGCTTTGTCGCACACTTCGTTTTTCACCGTTTCTTTTATATCTTCCGGACAGAAGACTTTAAATATCGCCCTGCCGCCCTCTCTCTCCACGCTCTTGTCGCTGCCCGTTACCTCGAACACTTCCCGCAAAGATTTTTCCAGATATATAAAATTGTCGTAATTTTCCGCTCTGTCGGTAACGCGAATTTCAGTCATATTTTATAGTTTACGCCTCGCAAAGATTTTTATTTACGTTTTATTCTTTTACGCTTGCGGGAAGTCCCCGAATATCCGTTTTTTTGCCGAAATTTTTCTTTAACGCCCTGTAAACGAGTTTATACGCTTCCGATACCGCCACCACCGAAAGCGCGGCAAAAAGACATCTTACCCATATTATCCACCGCATGGGAAACAGTCCGAAGGGTTTATACAGTATTTCCACTATAAGAACGTGCGCCGCAAACACCGCCGCGAACGCGCCCAGCATTATTTTGTTTTTTCCGAAATTTTTAAAAGTACTTTCGGCGCTCAATTTCCTGCAATTAAAGGCGTTGAACAGTTGAAAGACTATAAACAGCGTGAAATACGCGCTCGTTTTTTCTTCCGGCAACGCCCCGAGAAAATTATGCAGGTACTGCCACACCATTACCGCCGAAATAAACGCCCCGTTGAACGCTATCCTTAAAAAAGTCTTCCTGTCCACGATGCTTTCGTTTCTCGGCGCGGGTTTCTGCGTCATAAGGCTCGCGGGGGCGGGCTCTAATCCCAAGGTAAGGG
>DBVR01000043.1:8178-13394 GCA_002308755.1 Christensenella sp. UBA1259 | reverse complement strand
TGAACGGCGAAGGAAGTCCCAAAAAAGCCGCCGCCACCGTAAATATCAGCGCGGACGCGTTCACCGACAGTTGAAACAGTATAAAACACCGTATATTCCTGTACACGCCCCTGCCGAAAGACACCGATTTTACCACGCTGTCGAACCCGTCGTCTATAAGCACCACGTCCGCCGCTTCCTTGGTTATCTCGCTGCCGCTCTCGCCCATGGCGAATCCCACGTCGGCGTGTTTTATCGCGGGTGCGTCGTTTATCCCGTCGCCCGTTACCGCCACGACTTCCCCCGCTTCCTTTAACGCTTTTACGATTTTAAGTTTTATTATGGGCGTACTACGCGCAATGACCGTTACTCTGTTCAACGCCTTTACGAGGGCTTCGCCTTCCAGATGCTCTATATCCTGCGCGTTGATAGCCTGCGACCTTTCATCGGCTATTTTCAGTTCCTTTGCCACCGCGAAAGCCGTAACTACGTTGTCTCCCGTAAGCATTTTTACCTTTATGCCCGCCGCCTTGCAACTTTTCACCGCTTCTTTCACGTCTTTTCTTACGGGATCGGCAAGGGCGACGTATCCGTCGTAGGTAAAGTTCTTAAAAGGCGCGTCTTTTTCCGAAAACTCTTCGCAGTCGTAATGCGCAAAACACAGTATCCTTCTCGCCTTTTCTTCTTCCTTTAATATGTCCCCGAAAAGTTTCTCCCTTTGCCCTTCGGTTATATTGCAGTGAAACAGCACCTTTTCCGGCGCGCCTTTAACATATACCCTGAATTTATCCCCCGTCTTTACCGCTGTTATCATATACTTGTTTTCGCTGGAAAATGGCAGGCGGTAGACCGTTTTGCGCTCTTCCCTGAATTTTGCGACGTTTAAAGTTTTGTCTCTTGCCGCCGCCGCGGCAAGCAGCGCGCTTTCCGTACCGCTGCCCTTTATTTTGCCGCCCGAAGTTATTTCCGCCGTGGAATTAAGCACGATATTTTCAAACAGCGCGGGATTCACCGCTAACTTCGGTTGAACGCAGAAATCGTTGTTGCACACCGCCACCACGCTCATTTTGTTCTGCGTCAGAGTTCCCGTTTTATCGGAACATATAACGCTCACCGCCCCCGCCGTTTCCGTCGCCGTCATCTTTTTTATAAGCGCCTTTTCCTTGGCGAGTTTTATCATGTTAAGCGCCAGCGACACGGCAACTATCGTGGGAAGCCCTTCGGGAACAGCCGCGACTATAAGCACTATACACGATATAAACAGGTCGGACACGTTCGCCGCGGAAAATTCCCCCGCGAGAAACAGCCGCGCAGCGGAAATGATAAACACCAAAACGGCGCAGAGCGCACCTATCAGCGTTACGGTTTTGCCGAGTTTATTGAGTTTTGCGGAAAGCGGGGACGAGCCCGCGTCGTCTTTCAGTTCCCCCGCTATCCTGCCTATTTCCGTGCCGTCGCCCGTTTCGGTAACGACCATTTTGCCGCTGCCCGAAACCACGAAAGTTCCCGAATAGACGAAGTTAACGCGTTCTCCCAAAGGCACGCTTTTAAGACACTCTTTAACAGCGTCTTTTTTCACCTTGCGGCTTTCCCCCGTGAACGCCGATTCGTCGATTTCAAGATCCCGACTTTCTATAAGCCGCCCGTCGGCAACTATCTTGTCGCCGATATCGAGAAGGATTATATCCCCCTTTACGACGTTCTTTTTGTTGATTATCTTTATTTCGCCTTCCCGTATCACCTTTACCGCTATGTCGTCGTATATCTTATTCAGCGCTTCGAACGCCCTTTCGGAACTGCCTTCCATAAATATGGTTATCCCGACCGAAAGCACGACGGCGAAAAGTATGCCGAAACACTCCGCGAAATCTCCGTCGCCCGTCTTTAATTCCTTTCCGATATTCGCGCCGAGCGCGATAAAAAAACCGAAAAGAAGTATTATAAGCATAGGTTCTTTAAGCGCGGCGAAGATTTTTGAAAAAACGTTTTTCCTGCTCTTTACGGAAAGCGAATTGTCGCCGTATTTAACGCGGTTTTTTTCCGCCTGCGCTTCGGTAAGTCCGCGACGCGCGTCGGAACGGAAGTCTTTTATCGCCGTTTCGGGTTTTTTAAGGTAATAATCCATACGCCCCTCTTAAACTTTCTTGTAAAAATTATGCCCGCCGCCTTAAATATATGATTTTATATGGACAAAACCGCGAATTTGTGGTAAACTTTTATAGTGATTTAATACGGAAGGTGAATTATTATGTCGGAAATTTTTTGCGTTGATATCAAGGGCGTTAAGGCGGAACTTCCTATCCTTACCCTGCCGTCGGGAATACGCATAGCGTTTTTCAACCTGCACGGCGCTACTTTTCTCACCGAACACTGCGGTAAAGAAATAGCGAAACTTTTGAGCGGGGCGGAAGTGCTTATCACCGCCGAAAGCAAAGGGCTTCAACTCACCCACGTTGCGGCGAGAGAACTTAATATGCCCTACTACGCCGTGGCGAGAAAGTCCAAAAAACTGTATATGCAGGACGGCATTTCGGTAACCTACGGCTCTTCCATAACGACGGGAAAGGCACAGGAACTGTTTTTATCCAAACACGATATAGACCTTATAAAAGGCAAAAAAGTCGCTATCGTCGACGACGTTATTTCCACCGGCGAAAGCCTTAAAGGTCTCGAAGATATCGTCGTTAAAGCGGGCGGTATCGTATATAAAAAGGCGTTCGTCCTTGCGGAAGGCGACGCCAAAAACAGGCAAGACGTAGAATATCTCGCCACTATTCCGCTATTATAATATGAACCTTCTTATCGTAGACGACGAAAAGGAACTGTGCGACGCGCTTTCCGCGATACTTTCGAGAAACAATTACTCGGTGGATATCGCCTGCGACGGGGAAACGGGCTTGGACTTTTGCAGGGCGGGAATATACGACCTGATACTTTTGGACGTGATGCTACCCAAAATCGGCGGGTTCGAGATACTTAAAACACTCCGCGCCGAAGGGATAACCACGCCCGTACTGATGCTCACCGCCCGTTCCGAAACGCGGGACAAGATAGAAGGTTTAAATATCGGCGCGGACGATTATATAACCAAGCCTTTCAATATGAACGAACTTCTCGCAAGGATAAAGGCTTTGCTTCGGCGCAACAAGAATTTCACTTTGAATACCCTTTCTTTCGGCGATATATCGCTCGACAGGGACACCGTGGAACTTATATGCAAGGATAAGAAGATACCGCTCAGCAAAAAAGAGTTCCAGATACTCGAAATACTTATGCTTAACGCCGCCAAATGCGTACAGAAGGAACTTCTTATCGAAAAAATATGGGGTTACGACAGCGAAGCGGAATACAATACCATAGAAGTATACGTTTCGTTTCTGCGAAAAAAACTTGCGGCGGTTAATTCCGAAACGGAAATAAAATCCATAAGGGGCGTAGGATATACGCTTTGCGTGAAATGACTGGAAGATCGAAAATAAGATTTATCACGGCGATAATGATTTTGATAACGTTGGCGTTCGCCGCCGTTTTCATAGTCGCCGCCTACGAAAACCGTAACGTTTTAGTGCGGGAAAGCAAGACCTGTTTGGACTTTGCCTGCGAAAATTACGACAGCGGAAATGCGGCGGCTCTTCCGCAAAGGTTTTTTGTTGCCGAAGTCTACGCCGAAAACGTCCACGAAGTAGTGTTCGGCGCGGAAGACTTTACCGCGGAAGAAACGGACGACGTCGTATCTTGCGCCGTCTTAAAGGACTACGAATACGGCTCTTGCGGGGATATTTTTTACAGGCGCGCCTACGACGGCGCTACGCTTAAAATATACGCCGTGGACGCGGGGGAAAAAGCGGCGCTTTTAAACAGATCGTTAAATACGCTGCTTATTACCCTGTTTATTGCGGACGCTTTGCTGTTTTTAGCGGTAGTCGGGGTTTCGACGAAGATATTTTCGCCCATAAAACAGACTATCTTAAAACAGCGCAGGTTCATATCCGACGCAAGCCACGAACTCAAAACTCCCCTTGCCATAATTTCCGCCAACGCGGAAGTTTTAGACGATTCTTCGCCCTACGTCAAAAGCATAAAAAAACAGGTCGAACGTATGGACTACCTTTTGGCGGATATGCTTTTTCTCGCTAAAATCGACGAAGGTCGCAAAGAAACGGTAAAGGAAGAATTCTGCGTGTCCGAAGAAGTTACCGACGTAATGCTTACCTTCGACGCGCTGTGCTACGAAAAAAATAAACGACTTACCAGCGACGTAACGCCCGATATAACCTATACGGGCGATAAGGCGGGACTTAAACGCATAGTAAATATACTTTTAGACAACGCCGTAAAATATTCCGCCGACAAGGGCGAGATACGCGTATCCCTTAAAAAATCGGGACAACGCGTCGTCCTTACGGTGAAAAACGACGGCAGCGCCGTCCCCGACGAGATGTCGGACAGAATATTCGAACGGTTTTTCCGCGACGATTCACGTGCGAGAGAATACGGCGGGAACGGACTGGGGCTTTCGATAGCCAAAAGCATAGCGACGGATAACGGCTGGAATATTTCCGCCGAATCGGTGTTCGGAAAATCAATGACGGTAACTCTCGTCTTATAAAAAAGGAGCAATAATGATAAATTACAAGGACGTTTTTAACGTGGGCGTATCAGACGGCACGGTAAAAGTTTTCGAAGGGCAGTATAAAGTAAACGGTATGGCTTACAATTCCTACCTTTTAAAAGACGAAAAAATCGCGGTATTCGATACTGTGGATATGCGCTACGGCGAAAAATGGCTTAAAAATATCAAAACGGCGGCGGGCGGCAAAGCCCCCGATTATCTTATCGTTTTGCACATGGAACCCGACCACTCTTCCAACGTTTTAACGTTTATGCGGGAATATCAAAACGCCGTTATCGTGTCTTCCGCAAAGTCCTTTGCCATGATGAAAAATTTCTTCGGGGAAGATTTTGCCGAAAGACGCATAGTGATAGCGGAAGGCGCTACTATAAATCTCGGTAAACACGAACTTACCTTTATCGCCGCCCCTATGGTCCACTGGCCGGAAGTACACCTTTGTTACGATAAAACCGATAAGATGCTGTTTTCCGCGGACGCGTTCGGCAGATTCGGAGAAAATACCCCCTGTCCCGACTGGGAGACGGAAGCGCGGCGATATTATATGGGAATAGTCGCAAAATACGGCGCGCAGGTGCAAGCATTACTTAAAAAGACGGCGAATTTA
>DBVR01000043.1:2613-8161 GCA_002308755.1 Christensenella sp. UBA1259 | reverse complement strand
AAATAAACGCCGTACTTCCCCTGCACGGCGAGATACTTACCGACAACGTAGAAAAGTATATCGGACTTTATAACGTATGGTCTTCCTACTTGCCCGAAAAAACGGGAGTCGGGATATTCTATACTTCCGTTTACGGAAACACCGAAAGAGCCGTTCTTCTGCTTAACGAAAAACTGCAAAAGGTCGGCGTTACCACCCAAGTTTACGACTTGTCGAAATGCGATATGTCGGCGGCTGTCGCGGCGGCGTTCGAGTTCGATAAAGCGGTGTTCGCCACAACTACATATAATATGGACGTGTTCCCCTTTATGCGGGACTTTTTAGAACGCCTGGCGGAAAGAAATTACCAGAACCGCAAAGTGGCTTTGATAGAAAACGGCAGCTGGGCGCCCAACGCCGCAAAGGTAATGCAAGGTATCCTTGAAAAATGCAAGAATATTTCCTACGCAGAACCAGTCGTCAGGATAAATTCCGCAATGTCTAACGAAAACGAAGATCAGATATCTCTTCTTTGCAAGGAACTGCTTTGAAACTGACTGAACCTTTAGGCAAAGTCCAAATATTCAGTCCGTTTTTATTGTAACACGCCGACCTACACCGTATTATTTAGTTCCCTTTTATTATTTGGTATGGTATAATGGACAATGGACACCAAGGGGGCTGTCGTAGGTTTTAGTTCCCTTTTATTATTTGGTATGGTATAATAAAAGTGTAAAGTTTATAAACCCGCGCCATGTTTTAGTTCCCTTTTATTATTTGGTATGGTATAATTCGGCTTAATCGTTTAATCATACTCGACCTGTTTTAGTTCCCTTTTATTATTTGGTATGGTATAATTATAAATTTTTTGGAAACTGGACTGGATTCGTTTTAGTTCCCTTTTATTATTTGGTATGGTATAATCTTTCGTCGACTATGTCGTAGTGAAACTCTGTTTTAGTTCCCTTTTATTATTTGGTATGGTATAATTAATATCAATAGTTAATTCTAAAAAGTAAGGTTTTAGTTCCCTTTTATTATTTGGTATGGTATAATAAACGACATAAAAAACGTTTTAGAACAAGCGTTTTAGTTCCCTTTTATTATTTGGTATGGTATAATCTACACCGATATTTTAATAAACGAAAATTTGTTTTACCAGTGAAGCGTTTTTTACGCTTACGTTGCAAGGGCTTTCTATAAAAACGTTGATAAAAGGCATATCACACCCCTTGCCGCACTTCTTTTTTCACAGAGGAAACGTTGCCCAAAACGTCCACGCAACGCTTCTCTAACTTTTCAAGCGTAAGTAAACTTAAACGGGTTTCATAACCGTTGTCCTGCGTAATACAAGTTGCGGACCCCCTTGAAATATCGAAAGAATTATAATACAAATGACCTTCTTGCATCTTTTTCTTGTCGTCCTTATTATCGGAATTCGTTTTGGTAAGTTCTATGCCCTTTTTATGTTCCACGTAAATAAGGTCGTTTTTATAAAGCGAGAACAAAAACTCGAAACTGTCGTCCACCGTTATCCAGTCTTTATAGTCTTTTCCGGCAACGACGGCTTTATCGGGAAGTTTTTTCGCGTAGATATCTTTTAAGTACACGGGCACGGAATAGTATTTACCGTTTTTATAGAAAACGTCTAATCTTACCATACTGCCGTTCTTGGAAAACCCTTTTACGTTGTCAAACTGTACGCCACTCGTCGCCTTACTCAATATCTTTACTTTTCTGACCTGTGCGCCGTCCGTTCCGTCGGCTTTGGGTTTATAAACGGGATCTTTAAACGCCTGCTTGGCGTCGCCGCCCGCCGCAATAAGCATTTTCAAAAGTTTCTCATATAACAGCCTGTCGTCCTGCGGGCGGTAATAGTTTTCTATATAATAATCTCCGCAACCTTCGACGTAATACTCGCCCTTTTTGTCATCTTTAAGTTTAATCTCACCAAGCGCCTTTTTGGTTATGACTTTACCCGTTTCCCCGTAAATCCTTGCGGAACTGACCGTTGCGTCGTGTATCTGACCTTTGGCTTTTTTATTTACCATACGGCTTACAAACACTTCCTTTAACCCGTCGAGTTTTTTATCGCCGTAGCCGAATTTTACAAAAAAGTCCGTATAATATCTCGGATCTTCCGCAAGGCGGTATCTTAGTTCTTTTGCGAAACCGATATACGGTTCCTTAACTCTTATTTCACCCGTCCTTTTATCCACAAGATTGCTTCCGTCGAAAACGTAGTTCTCTTTGTCCTGATTATATTTCGTTATATTCTGAATACTCCCGTCCGTCACGCAAGCTATTATCGCCGCGTCCAACGCGTGATGTTTATCGCTTTCGCCGCGGTCTTTCACCAGTCCGTATAATTTACGCATATACGAAGTAATGGCACCGTTTACCGCCGTCACCTTTTTCTTCGACTTGCCATCGGCGTCAAGCAGGTTATACACAAACGTAGTTATGTATTTCGTGTCGTTCAGATTTCTTTCTTTCCACGCTTTCGCATCTTCTTCGCCGAACTCTTTCTTTAACAGGCGTTCCTGTTTTTTGCGATTGCCTTTATATTGCGCCGCAACAAAGTCTTCGAATTTTTTCCAGCGCTCTCCGTCGCTACCGAAATATTCGTAGGGCAACCTGTTCCTTTTGTCCTGATTTTCTTTCGTCAGCACCAAAACTTTATTATTCATACTGTCGTCAAACGACTTGCTGTACGGAATTATATGATCAACCTGCACGTAATCAGGTTCAAACAACCGCCTTGCGTCCAAAGGCTCTAAACTGTAAGCGCATTTCCCGCCCTGTTCGTCATATAAAAAGTACTTTATCATATCTTGCCCCGTGGGCATAGTCAAATGATATTCCGACTGCAATAGCGCTTTTACGCCTTCGTTATCTCGTGCCCGCTTTTCATTGTCTTTTATAATCTTATCGCGTTCTTTAAAAGTCTTTGACAATTCTCTTGCAAGTTCGATATTTACAGCCATGGGCGAACCGTACTTATTTATCACGGCGTTCACCACCTTTATGGTCTGCGATACGGAACGCCTGACAACAGGTACGGCTATCTCGTCCACGAGTTCGTGCACTTCTTTGGTGTTCAAAAGTTTACTGCGATTGCCGCTATATCTCTGCAAAGTATGATTATATCCCGCTTTTTCGCACGCTTCATTGTATTTGCACCCTTTTTCGAGATACGGCGTAATGTTTTTCAGAAATTTTAAACTCGTTCCGCCGAATTTGGATACGTTGATCTCTAACAACGCCGACTTTTCCGCTTCGCTTAAAACGGCTATCTTGCCTAATTCCGCAATTCTTCGATCGTCTGATTTCAGCATCGATAAAATAAGCGCGATTTCGTCAAGTAATTCGATATCGCCTTTGTTCTCTTCACTCAACGCCTTGCGTATTTTATAACTTTCCGACATTGAAACAAAACGCGCCTTTTCCACTTCTTCTACGGATTTATCGCGCGAATAGTTAAGCAAATTGAACGTTTCGTCCCCGCTGACGGCAAGCACCTTTCTTAACGCGCCGAATTTTATCTCCTGCTTAGTCTTTATTAAATCTATTATCTTTTTGCGTTCTTCTTCGGTCAGCCCTCTTTCGCCACCTAAAAACTTAATTCGTAAATTGTTCAATTTCTGCAACGCCGTAGAATATTCAAAAGTATAAGCCGCTTTCGGCGCACGTAACTCACCTTCTTCAAAAGGACACTTACCGATAGCGTAGCCGCCCCTGTACTTACTCGGCTCGCCCGGTCCTTCGTCAAAATTACGGTTAGTATAGAATATGTACAGGTATTTCTCGATAAATTCCTTTCCCAGTCTCCCGTTTTCATCCTGCTTATCTAATATCGCAAGTATTTCCGCTTTCAGTTCGTCACGTAAAAAAGTATTGTCGTAACTACTCTCTTTATTTCTTACAGTATATATCTTTTTGCCGTTTTCAAAGTGAAAATACTTTTCATCCTTGTACAGCATTTCACCTATGGTACGATAGCCCTTTTCCTTAAAATATTCACTGTTTTTTGACGTCGCCTGCAACAGTTTGCCGCCTTCTTTATCGTTCTTCTCTGATTTTCTGTTCGATAAAAATCCGCGGTGTTTGACAAAATACAGTAAAACCCTGCCAAGTTCTTCGTCTGACAAAATTTCTTCGATTCCTTTATACCTTAAATAGAATACGTCTTCCGTATTCTCGTGTATTCTATCTAAAATCTCCGCCCCGAATTGTGATATCAACAAGCTTTCCGTGCGCTCACGTCTATGCGCACGGCGGCGGATAACCCTTCTTACGCCCCTCGCCGCACGCCTTGCGGACGCAAGCGTAGATCCGTCTTTCGGGTTTTCGGGTTTTTCGAAAATGCGTACCCCTAAATCTTCTATCGCCACGGGTTCGCCGTTGTCGTCGGTCTCCATTACCGCGTAGCCTATCGAAGTTATGCCTATATCGAGCCCTAATCTGTATTTCATATTTTCCTCCTGCGTTTTAAAAGATATCCCTACGTCATTGACATAGGGATAGAGCTTTTCGGGAAAAATCCCTTATTTTAGCAACCTTTTATCATTTGGTATGGTATAGTTGCAAAATTATGATACAATATTTTCTTCCCTTTGTCAATATTTTTATCCGTCTTTAAATAAAAATGTTGTTTTTTGTAACCTTTTCTACCATTTTATCACCATATATTGACAGTTTTCGTCATATTTGAAAAATTTTTCGAACTTTTTATATTAAATTTTTATTTACGGGTTGCGGCGTCTTTTATCTTTCTGCGCATCCTGTTTAAGTGCCGCTCGAAATACCCGCCCGCAATAAATTCCGCAAGAACGTACTGATCGAACGCCGGCACGGGACACGAATAAAACCCCGATTTTTCCTTGTATTCTTCCATAAGATCGTCCGGCAGTATCATGTATCCCATACGCATAGACGGCGCAAGCGATCGGGAAAAGGTATTAAGATATATCACGCGCTTACCCTTTGACAGCGAAAATACCGTCTGCACGGGCTTTGCGCCTACGGCGAATTCCGAGTCTATATCGTCTTCCACGATATAGCCTTTTTTTGCGTTCGCCCACTCTACGTATTCCTTTCTCTTCTTAAAATCCGCCGTTATCCCCGTAGGATAACTGTTGAAAGGCGTAACGTGCAGAATATCCGCGCCGCTTTTTTTAAGCGCGTCGCTTTCTATCCCGTTCTTGCCCATTTTCAGAAACTCGCACTTTCCCCCGTTCGCCTTTATCACCGCCGCTATCTTTTCGTAGGACGGATCTTCCAGCCCGTACACCTTGTCCCGCCCGAAAAAATTGACTATCATACCGTAAAAATATTCCGAACCCGAACCGATAACGATATTCTCCTTATCCACCCGCATATCCCTGTAACGGTAGAGATATTCCGATATCGCACGCCTTAACTCTTCGCAACCGAAAGCGGGCGGCTTTAACAAAAGTGCTTTGTCGTAATCCGTTATCACTTTACGCATTATCTTCGACAGTACCGAAAACTTAAAATCCACGTCCGCGGTCGTTACCCGTTCCGCAGTAAAATCGGCGGCTTCCCC
>DBVR01000043.1:0-2607 GCA_002308755.1 Christensenella sp. UBA1259 | reverse complement strand
ACCCGTTTTTACGCTCCGTTTTCAGCGCGAAAAACCCGCTCCGCTCCTTAGAATAGACGTACCCTTCGTCGATAAGAAGCCTGTACGCCGCGTCTACCGTTATCACGCTTACCCCGTTATTCATGGCGTAGTTGCGCTTGGACGGCAGTTTTTCGCCTTCCTTTATCCGCCCCGCTTCTATGTCGCCCTTTATCTTGCGATATATCTCTTCGTACTTTTTTTCTTTCCTTTCTTTCATAAATCTGGTTATATAAAATTTTCCTTTTTTGGATATTGTATATTATCAATTTTTATTGTATAATGTTTTCATAAAAATGTCAACGGGTAAAACCATGAAAATTTCCGTAAGGCAAATAACCTTTGCCGCCGTGTTTACGGCACTTAACGTAATTCTTTCGACTTTTTCCGTGCCCACGCCGTTCGGCGGGCATCTGTACCTTACCGATATCGCCGTGTGCCTTGCGGGAATAACCCTTAATCCCGTGCTCGCCGTCGTTGCGGGCGGAGGCGGGGCGTTTCTCGGCGACCTTTTCTTTTACCCCGCGGCTATGTTTACCACCCTTATCACGAGAAGCGTTCAGGCGCTCGTTATTTCGGTGTTTTCTAACCTGATCGGGAAAAAGAAGGAAGTTTTATTTTCGACGGTCGGGTGCGCTATCGGTGTAATAATAATGGTTACGGGATATACTTTGGGCAGCGCGTTCATATATTCCACACCCGAATACGCGGTGTATAAGATACCTTTCGAACTGTTACAGGCAGTAGTCGGCGCGGCGGTCGCCTTGCCGCTTGCCTATCACCTTAAAATCAAAAAGATAGCGAACGATTATATAAGTAAAGACGCTTAAACCCCTTCCCGCCGCGTATTCCGCGGCGGGGAGTTTACTCTTGACGAAAGTTTTCCGCTGTGTTACAATAAAGGTATGATAGACGGTTTCGATTACAAAGAACCTGCCTGTGCGTTATGCGGCGGCAAAGAATTTTACAACCCTGAACTATCCCCCGCCGCGGGGCGTATCCCCGTGAAAAGAATAACGGAAAAAACCGACGGGTTTTATAAAAAGAACGACCTTGCGGGCGCGGCGGCACACCTCGAATACTGGCTCGAAGAAGCGCGGGCTTTAAACGATAAAAACGGCGAACTTTCCGTAATCAACGAACTTCTCGGCGTTTACCGCAAGACGGCAAACACCGAAAAAGGCACGGACGCGGCGGCAAACGCCCTTTCTCTCATAGAAGAGTTGAATCTTTCGGGCTCCGTTTCCGCGGCGACTATTATACTTAACGTCGCTACCCTTTTTAAGGCTTTCGGAAAAGCGGATAAAGCCGTACCGCTCTACGAAAAGGTCCAAAAAATTTACGACGGAAACTTAACGCAGAAAGACCCCCTTAAAGCGGGGCTTTACAACAATTTCGCACTTGCGCTCGCCGACGTCGGAGAAACCGAAAAAGCCGAAAAACTGTACCTTTCGGCGATAGAAATAATGGAAAACGCGGAGAACGGCAAGATAGACGCCGCAATATCCTATATCAATCTCGCGCACCTTTACGACGCGCAAAAAACCCCGAAAGACAAGATAACCGACTGCCTTTTTAAGGCTTACAACCTTTTGTGCGACGAGAAAAACCCGCAGGACTCTTACCTTGCTTTCGTATACTCCAAGTGCTATCCGAGTTTCGGGTATTTCGGCTACGCCAAAATAGCCGAAGAACTTAAAAACCTATCGGAGAAAATTTATGAAAGGTCTTGAGATTGCCGAACTGTTTTACGAAACTTACGGAAAAGTAATGCTCGAAACAGAATTTCCCGACAAGCTTTCGGATATCGCCGTAGGGCTGGTCGGAGAAGGGTCGGAGTGTCTCGGCTACGACGACGAGATATCGAAAGACCACGATTTCGACCCCGGATTCTGTATCTGGCTGAACAAAAAAGATTACGACGAATTCGGCTTTAAGCTCGAAAGGGCTTACGCGAAACTACCCAAGGAGTTTATGGGGCTTAAAAGGTCGGTGCTCTCCCCTTCGGGCGGGAATCGTCGCGGCGTTATTCTTATCGACGACTTTTATACGAGATTTCTCGGCGCGGCAAACGCGCCCGACAGCGTGAAACGGTGGCTTTACACCCCGTCTTCCGCACTTCTTACCGCGTCCTGCGGCAAGGTGTTTAAAGACGATAAAGGCGAGTTTTCCGCCATCCGTGAAGTACTGAAAAAGGGATATCCCGAAGATATTCGCCTAAAAAAGATAGCGGCGCACACCGCCATGATGGCGCAGTCCGGACAGTATAATTACCAAAGACTTATCAAAAGAGAAGAATCGGGTTCGGCGCAACTCGCCGTTTTCGAGTTCGTAAGACACTGTATTTCGGTGATATACCTGCTTAACAATGCTTACGAACCTTTCTATAAATGGGCGTACAGGGGCATGCGGGACCTGAAAGTGTTAGGCGATCTCGAACTTTCTCTCATCGGGCTTACCGAACTCGGCAATTCCAACGGACAGGCGGAACAAAAATGCGAGATAATAGACGATATCGCAAGACTCGTGATAGACGAGTTCAAAGAACAAAGGATTACCGACGCCGCCTGCAATAATCTCGACACCCAC
>DBVR01000018.1:2849-13938 GCA_002308755.1 Christensenella sp. UBA1259 | reverse complement strand
TTCGCATACCGCGCATTAGCGCTAAAAATAATATGTATGCAAAAATAATTTTTATGCGCTTTATAAAAGCGTTTTTACCTGTTCTTCGTAACTTAAAGGCGATAAATATCTAAAGGGTATATCGAAAGCCGTAATAGCGCCAGTCTTTCCTTCCTTCGCCATTTTCGCCACCGCCCTTGCGTACGCCGCAAGCACGCTCCCCGTAAATTCGGGGTTGGAATCGAGTTTCAAGGAAAGTTCTAATAGCATAGACGTCGAATCCGACGTCTCGCCCGACCTTATTACGAATCCGCCGTGTGGCAGTTTGCCGCGCTTTTCTTTAAGCTCTTCTTCCGAAACGAAAGTTACGGTAACGTTGTAGTCGGCAAAATAGTTGGGCATTTCCTTTATCGCCTTTTCTATTTCCGCCCTGTCCGCATCGTCTTCCGCCACGACGAAACACTCGCGCAAATGTTTTTGCGCCGCCGAAAGTTCGGGATTTTCGCCCCTTCTTACCGAGTTTACCGCGTCTTCTATCGGAACGGTGAACTGAACGGCGTCTTTAACGCCCTTTATTCTTCTTATCGCGTCGCTGTGCCCCTGCGAAACGCCTTTGCCCCAGAAAGTATAGTCCTTGCCGTTCGGAAGCACCGAACCGAAAAGCAATCTCGAAAGAGAAAACACGCCGGGATCCCAGCCTATGCTTATCGCACCGAGAGTACCGTTTTCCTTTGCCGTCGCGTCGAGTTTTTTCAGGTATTCGGGAATCTTCGCGTGGGTATCGAAGGTATCCACCGTGTTAAAATCTTTAAGATACCCCGCGGAAGTTTCGGGAAGATCCGTCGCGCTCCCGCCGCAAAGCAAAAGAACGTCTATTTTACCTTTGAAATTTTTAAGTTCGCTTACGGGATACGTTTTATCCCCCGTCTCGGGCGATATCTTTTCGGGATCGCGACGGGTAAATATTCCCACGCACTCCATATCTTCCGATCTTTTCACAGCCAGCGCCGCGCCCCTGCCGAGATTGCCGTAACCCACTATTCCGACTTTTATCATAGATATTTCCGCCTTTACGGTTTTTCTTTCATTGTACTATCGCAACGCAAAAAAATCAACCGATTTTGCACAACGAATAATTATATCGGGTATTCGTTTCGTTTATCGTTTACGTTTCTACCCTTTCTACCCGTTTCGGATAAAATCCGACAAAATTTATCGCCCTTTGTGATTTAAAATATCAAGCGTAATTATGAAAAAACGCTTTTTATCATTAAACTACCTTTCGGTCTTAAAATATTCCGCCCTGTTCGGTCTTTTTCTCTTACTGAACTCTCTGGAAAAGCGCACTTTTCCGTATTCTGCGGCTTTACTTTCCGCAGACCTTTATCTCGGCGGTTCGTTTATATTGAGTCCCGTTCTCTTTATCCTTTCTTTTGTGGTGGTAAAAGCCACGGGACTTCTCGCTTCCGCGGCGATAACGGCGGGAGTGAATATCGTCTATTTTCTGCTCTGTAAGAAATTTCCCTATAAAAATATATTTTCCGCGATAATTATCGCCTGCATAGCCCTTACGGGTTTCGTCGTTTTGGGCGATACCGAAACGCCGTGTTCGACGGAAAAAAGACTGCTCGTGTTCTTAATAAACTGCGCCCTTACCGTGTTTTCGTTTATAGCCTGCAAAGCCGTTTCGCAAAAAGGTCTGAAATTCAAGTACTCTTACGAAGAACTTCTCTCCGTCGCGGCGATGACTGTTGCGCTGGGGATCGGCGTCTGCAATCTCATAGATCCGATAGTATGGAAAGGCGTAAGCGTGTTTTTGATACTTTTATGCTGTTACTTTTTCAGGTTCGGCACGGCGACTTTTATTTCCGCTATTTTAGGCGTCAGCCTTGCGGTGTTTTTCGGCGACGTCGAATACGTCGCGGTAACCCTTATATACGGGATAGCCGCCGATACTTTTAAAGGTCTTTCGCGCTACGTTTCCGCACTTTTTATCGTGGTTGCGGACTATATTGCTTTCGCGGTCTTCGGCATTTACGAAGCCTATACCTTTTACGAATACCTGCCCGTCGCAACGGGGGCGTTCAGTTTTATCATGATCCCTCCCGCGCCTCTTAAAGCCGTCAAGGAAAAACTTTCGTCTTTTAAAGAAAGACAACTCGTGCGCATGGCGATAAACCGCAACAGACTGATGCTTTCCAACCGCCTGTACGAACTTTCCGGAGTTTTCACCGAAATGTCCGTCGCTTTCAACGCCTTTAAAAAGTCCGGCGTTACCGAAGAGAAAGCCAAAAAGAACATGGAAGAACAGATCACCCGTTCGGTGTGCAAGACGTGTAAATTCAAGGCGCGGTGTTTAAGGGAACAGAAAGATATCCTTTACGGCTTAAAGACTATGATAGACATAGGCGTGGCGAAAGGTAAGGTCTCGCTTATAGACTTCCCCGCGGAAATGTCCAAAAACTGCGTGCATCCCAACGAAATAATATTCGGACTCAATAAAATGCTGGCGGAATACCGCGCTTACACCATAAACGTTATGAACGTGGCGAGCGGAAGAGAACTTATCGCGGAAGAAGCGACGGGCGTAGCGGAAATACTTAAAGGGCTCGCGCTGGAATCGGGGGCGCTATTAAAATACCAGAACAAACTCGAAAGAAAACTTTCCGACGAACTTTATAAGAACGGGTTTTTTGCAAGCGAAATACTTATTTTCGGCGAAAACGAAAGGCTCGTCGTAAGTATGATCCTTTCGGTAAAAGAATTTTCCGTAAAAGCCCTTACGGACGTTATCGTAAAGACCGTGGGATGCGATATGACGATAGCCGAAAAGAACGATATAACCGAAGAAAAAATATACGTCAGTTTCAAGCGCGCGGCGGGGTTCGACGCCGTGTTCGGAATAGCAAAGGCCGTGAAAGACGGCTCGGAAATAAGCGGCGACACTCACTCGGTAATACGAATAAACGACGAGAAGTTTCTCGTCGCCCTGTCCGACGGAATGGGTAGCGGCAGGAACGCCGAAAACGTTTCTTCCGTTTCCCTTTCGCTGATAGAAAGTTTTTACAAGGCGGGTATGAACAGCGACCTTATACTTACCACCGTCAATAAACTGCTCGCAGTGAACACCGACGACAGTTTCACCGCGCTCGACGTGGCGGTGATAGACCTGAAAAAGTGCGGCGCTGACTTCATAAAATACGGTTCGCCCTACGGGTTCATCATAAACGAAGGAAGAGTAAGGATTGTAGAAGGAAACACCCTGCCGCTCGGCATCGTCAACGACTTAAAACCTTCCGTCTGCAAGACCGACTTAAACGACGGGGATATGGTACTTCTGGTTACCGACGGCGTTTCCGACGCCTTCGGTTCTTCGGGCGATATGGTGGATTTTATAAGGATCGTGCCCGCATTAAATCCCCAGTCCCTTGCGGAACAGGTGTTAAATAAGGCGATAGAATTAGACGGCGGCGGAAGAAAAGACGATATGACCGCTCTCGCCGTAAGAATATTCAAAAAGTCGCGTCCCGCTATTTAAGTTCCGAAAGGTGCGGGTCGGGTTTCACCGTTACCGACTTAAAATTGACGTAAGTGCAAAAACCCAACTTCGACTTGGGCGGTTTCTTCACGTTCTTTCTCTCGGTGTACACTATCTCTGTCTTGCCGCCTTCCCTGCCTTTGGAATAGTAGGCACATATTTCCGCCGCGGCTATAAGCGTTTTATCCCCCGCTTTCTTACCTTCGGTTTCTATGACGACGTGCGAAGAGTGATAGTCTTTGGCGTGCAGCCAAATATCGTTCGGTTTTGCGGAGAAAGTTATCTCGTCGTTTTCAACGTTGTTTCTGCCCGCTTTTACCCTGAACCCGTCTATTTCGTAGGTTCTCGCAAAAGTCTTCGTTTCTTTTTTACCGCGCTTCGGCGCGTTGTCTTTTATTATCCCCGCGACGGCAAGTTCTTCTCTCACCGCTTTAAGGTCCGCCGTACTTTCGGCAAGGCGTATTTCTTCCGAAACGCCTGTTAAATAGTCGAGTTCCTTTTCGGCGGTCTCTCTTTCGGACAAAAGCGCGACCTTCGCCCTTTTTTGCTTGGCGTACTTTTTGTAATAATTCTGCGCGTTCTGCGCCGCCGAAAGTCGCTTGTCAAGCGAAATCTTTAACGTGGTTCCGTCGTAATAATTAAAAAGTTCCGCTTCTTCCGCGCCCGCGGGTATTTTATGGACGTTGGAAAGTATGATATCCGCCTTTATCTTGTTTTCTTCGGCGGAGTCGGCGTCTTTTTCGCGGGCGGTTATCGCCGCAAGCCGTTTTTTTGCCTTTTTTATCGCCGTTTCCGTCTTCGATAAAAGGCGCGTATACAGTTCGCCGAAGGCTTTTTTAGTGCTTTTCGCCCCAAAATATTTCTCTTCGGCAAGATACAACGCGTCGAAAAATGTCTTTTCACCCGATAAGTTCTCGTAAGGATAAACCATAACGTCCTTTATCTCCCCGTTTTCCGTAACGGTACAGGGCGTAAGCGGCGTATTAAAAAGATAGTCGTTCAAAAAAGCGAAAAATTTATCTCCGTCGTATTCTTCGAACTTGCCGAAATATTTGGTTTCTATTTCCTTTGCGGTGGACGGGGCTATCCCCTGCACGTTAGCGCACAGCATAGCGGAAACATCTCCCGCAAAACCCGAAAACGTTTCTTTAAGCGAAGAATCCCACGGCTGTTTTTTGTCGCCCACGGGCGGCAGGACGTACTTTCTTCCGCAGATAAGCGGTCTTACGTTGTTGTCGAGAGAGTTTATTCCCCTGTTACCGCCGAGTACCACGCCGTTTTCCGTGAGTATCACGTTGGAATACCTGCCCATAAGTTCGACGTATAAAGTTTTCGGCGGAGCGTCGAAAATTTCCGCCGACGGCAAAAAATCTATCTTCACTATTCTGTCGAACCCGACCATAGATACGCCTTTCAGCGTCGCGGAAAGAAGGTGCTTTTTCAAAAGCATATTGAAATTGCTGGAAAGTATCGTCTGTTCGGGCTCTTCTTCGATAACCCCTATTCTCGGGGAAGACGGCGAAACGTCCAGCAACAGTTTTTTTACGACGCCTTTTTTCGTAAAAACCGTAAAGACGGAACTGTCAGCCGTAGGTTGTGTTATACGGTTGACTTTTCCTTCCGAAAATATTCCGTTGAGTTCTTCGCATAAATACCGAAGAGTAAAAGCGTCCTGCGGCATATCAGTTATCTACCTTAAACGATTTCCCGTCCAGATAATAAAGGCGGGAGTCTTTGCCGAAATGAAAAACTATCTCCGTCGCGCAAAGCATCTGGCTTTTCGCACCGATCTCCTTATTGAAAGCGTTGTCACCGTACTTACCGTCCCCTACGATAGGGTGTCCTATAAAGGCAAGGTGTGCCCTTATCTGGTGCGTCTTGCCTGTAAAAAGCCTAACTTTAAGTTCCGCGGTTTTGCCGTCGTCTGAAACGACTTTATACCCCGTTACTATTCTGACCGCGCCTTTTTTCGGAACTTTCGACACCTTTACCGTGCCGTTATCCGCATCCTTTACAAGATACGCCGTCATAACGTCTTCCTTTTTTTCGGGAACACCCCGAACCCTCGCGCTGTAAAACTTATCGAAAGTTCTTTCCTTAAATCCCTTTAAAAGTTCCGTTTCGGAAAACTCGTTTGTCGCGAAAACCATTATTCCCGCGGTGTTCCTGTCGAGCCTGTGGATAAACTTTACTTTTCCGTATTCTTCGCATAAATCCCGAAAAACACTCTCCGACGAATACCCGCTTTTCTTATTGACGACGAGAATATTCCCGTCGGAATACACGACGTCGTACTTTTTGCTCTTTGCGGGTTCGTAGTATATCTCCACGAGATCGCGCACTTTAAGTAAAACGTCGTCCTTTACGCGCACGCCGTTTACCTTTACGTCTTTGTTGCGCAAAAGTTTCCGGAAAGCGGAATAAGAAATATTCTCGCAATCCCGCATCACGGCTTTGGATAGTTTTTGGTTTTTATCTGCGTAAAAGTTTATCATTTTTTCTTTTAAAAACAGGACTCCGAAAACGAAGTCCTGCCCTATGCTTATTTGCGTTTTATTTGCTTACGGATTTTTTATAGGCTTTGCCCGTTTCGTCTTTTTCCGTCTCTTCTTTGGGCTTGACGAACAGCAGAACGATTATCCCGATAAGACTCAACGTGCCGATACCGAGGAACACCACCGACCAAACGTTGTCTCTAAACCAGTGGCTGGGAACTTTCACGACGTTCGGTTCTCTGTCGACGACAATCAGTTCCGCCGCGGAAGAAGAACGCACGGAGTTATCGGAAGTAACTACGCACTCTATCTTATAACTCCCGAGTTTAACGGGGGTAAAGGTAAGCGACCCGTCGTAATCTATCGCGCTTACGTCGTCGTAGGTAAAACCGTCGCTATCGTAATCCGTACTCACGTCGGCTTTTTGGGGTATCTTTACCCAACCTTCTGCGTCTTCCGTAGCCGTCAGGGACGGATTGTAGTAAAGCGTGTAAGTCGTGGTGTTGCCGGAAGATTTAACGGTAAACGCCGTTGCGGTATATTTGGTGTTAAGGTAACCGCTTGCTTGCGTTTCGGAATTTGCGGTAACCAAAATGGGCGCGTCGTCTTCTATATGGAAGGTGAAAACATAGCCGTAATAAGTGCCCGCCACGACGATATTGCCGTCTCCTTCGTCAAAGGTGTAGAAATCGTCCTTTTCCATGGAATTGCCCGCCTGATCGGCGAACACAACGTAAAATTCGTAATCGCCCGCTTCGGAAAGCGATATCTTCATGTTTTCGGAAGTACCCGAACCGTTGGACGGCGTCTTATAATAGACCGTCTTTTTAAGACTGGCGTACGGGGTAAGATCGTCGGATACGAGATTTGCCATAGAAGGTATTTCGTACGATTCGCCGAGTCTTACGCTGCCCTTGCCGTCTTCATCATAATCCGCCTCGGCGGCTTTTATGACCGCGGCTTTATAGGCGTTTATCGCATATTCGCTTGCGCCGTAAACGGGGGCGGCAACGTCGTCGGCTTTGACTTTTACACTAACGTCAAAGGATTCGGCGTCTACCGTGCCGTCGGTAACCACCACTGTAACGTCTTCGTAGAAGGCGACTTTCTTGGGTTTTGCGGAGTTTTCAAGCCACACTTTATCGGCGTCGTTTTCGTCCACTTTGATATAAAATCCGCTATCGGAATAAGCAGCAGAACCGAACACGGAATACGCCTTGAAACTTACGGAATACATATTGCCTTTAAGCGCAACGATTTCGTTTGCGCCGACTTTTTTGAAAGTGTCGCCGAGAGATATTCTCGGTTTCGCTATCTCGTTCACTTCCCCGCTTTCGTTCAGCGCGAAAGTCTGTTCGTATCCGGCTTCCCCGACGTTCTGATCTACCGCCGCTATACCGAACTTGACGGCGTCGTCACCATCCACGGTAAAGTCAAGTCTGACTTTCGCAACGGCTCGGTCTTCGTCGCCTATCTTGTAAAACTCGTCGGTATTGACTACGGTAACGCCTCCCGCTTTTACGGAAAGCACGTTGTCCGTAATTTTCAATTCGACGGTAAATTCTCCCTGCGCAAGAATTGCACCGGCTGCCGATTCGTCGTTCAGCGAAAGTTCGCCCGCAGTCAGCGTAATGACGTTATCCACCGACGTAAAGAATTCCCCTTCTTTTACCGCACCCGCGGTATGGAAAGGATCGGAAGTAAGCGTTATTTTGAGTTCGCTTAAATTTGCGGGGATCTCAAACTTGAAAGCGGCGTTATTTATAGCCAGCTTGTTTTTGAATTCCAAAAATTCGCCCGTCTTTACGTTCGCCGTGACGTTGTCGTCTTCGAAAAGCACGTCGGAACCGGTAAAATAATTGCTCGGCGATTTTACGGACGCGGCTTCCGCAACGCTCGTCCTTGCCGCAAACAGACATACGGCGGCAAGCAAAAACGCCGCGAAACACAATAAAAACAAGGTAAGTTTGCAGGGTTTAGCCTTATTCATTTTAGCCTAATACTCCTTATAGTCAACTGTATCTATTGTATTTTACACGAAAATTTATTCTTTGTCAATTTACTTTTGCATTATTTTTGATTTTTATCATTTTTTTGCCCGAAAACGAAAGGTTTTGCGGGAACATTTTCGTTATGCGAAAAAATATACTGTAAAAAGACAAATGACGAATTCGGGATACGCTTATGACTTTTTTTCTTCTGCTTACGGCGTTTACGGTTAGCATAGACTCCTTCGTGTGCGGTTTTTCTCTTTCCTTTGAAAGCCGCAAAAGACTTCCCGTCGTTGTGATCATCGCCACGACGGTGTTTATAATGTGCGTTACGGTAAACTACGCGGCGCACGTTTTCGACGGGCTTTTGAGCGAAAAAACCGCTAATCTCGGCGGAATAGGGCTGGTTGCGATAGGGCTTTACAACCTTTTCAAAAAAGAAAAAACCGATACCCCGAAAGGGAGTATCGTAAGGCAGTCTTTCGTAACGGGCTTTTCGGTGGGACTCGACGGCGCGTTTGCAAATCTTTCTCTCGCCCTTATAGGAATAAACGCTTTTTACGTTCCGCTTACCATCGCCTTAATGCACGCTATTCTTATCTATCTCGGTATGACTTTATCTAAAATAAAATGCGTCGGAAAAATAGAAAAGTTTTCCTTTATTCCGCCGCTAATCCTTATCGCCCTGGGACTTTACAAGATAGTCTGTGCGTTCATATAGTACCCTTATTTTCTCTTTACATAACTTACGCCCCGCGCAATTTTTGCGCGGGGCGTAAACTTAAATAAAACGTTTTTATTTTATTTAAAACTTTCAAGATATACCGACGCGTTGGTCGCCGCGACGCCGCCGTCGGCGACGGCGGTAACTACCTGCCGAACGGGTTTCGTCCTGCAATCGCCAGCAACGAACAGCCCTTCGGTTTTGGTCTTGCAAGTCTCGTCCGCGATTATATATCCTTCTTTATCCAGATCGACGAGATCGGCGAACGCCTTATTATCGGGAATCTGTCCTATTGCAACGAATACGGCGGGTATTTCGTGGTAATGGATATTTCCGTCTTTATCCTTGTACTCTACCGCTTTGAGTTCGGTGTCGCCGATAAAGTCGGTAACCGCGACTTCCTTTACCCACTCCACGTTGTCTTTTGCGAGTGCGGCTTTTTGTAAACTTTCGTCGCCGAATAACCTATCGAAAAGCGTGTATAAATAAACTTTTTTGCAGTAAGACGAAAGAAGCAGAACGTATTGAAGTGCGGTGTTTGCGTCGCCTATCACCATAACTTCTTTGCCCTTATAGAACGCACCGTCGCAGATAGCGCAATAATACACGCCTTTGCCGACTAAATCGTCGCGTTCCGATTTAGTGCGCAGGTGCTTATGTTTTACTCCCGCGGCGATTATCACGCTTTTCGCCTTATACTCTCTGTATTCGGTCTTAACGGTAAAGACGCCGTCGGTTTTTTCAACGCCTGTAACTTTTTCTATCTCAAAATCCGCGCCAAGATCTATTATCTGATTGAAAAGATTGTCGGCGAACTCTTCCCCGCTTATAAGTTTTACCGAAGGAAAATTTTCCAGTCTCGGCGAAGTCGCTATCTGTCCGCCGATACTTTCGCTTTCCAAAAGCAATACCTTTTTACCGTTTCTTAAAGCGTAAAGGCAGGAAGTCATTCCCGCCGCTCCGCCGCCTATAACGATTATGTCGTACATCAGTTCACGCTCTCTATATATTTCCTTATCTCACTCGCGTTGTCGTAGTAGCGTATCTTATCTCCGTCCTGTACGAGAAGCGTGGGCGCTTTTTTAACGCCGTATTTAAGCGTTTTTTCCTTGTCTTCTTCGGCGTTGACGATATCGTATTTTATCCCCGCCTTGTCAAGCATCATCTTGCTCGTCTTGCAGTTCGGACAGCCGTTTCTCGTAAACAGTATCGGCTTGCCGATAGTTTCTTCTTCCGAAACTTCCTGCGCGTTGGATTTTACTTCGCAGCAAGCGCTACTTTTCGCCGAAAATTGCGAGTGCGCCACGTCGTATTCTTTTCTGTCGGCGAACTCCGCTCTCTTTCCGTCGTTCCAGTTCTGAACGGGACGGTAATACCCCGTTATTCTGCTGTAAACTTCCGTCGTCTTGCCGCATATCGGGCATTTATACACTTCGCCGGAAATATAGCCGTGGTCGGCGCACACCGAGTAGGTCGGCGACATGGTGTAGTACGGTAGTTTGTAATTTTCGGCTATCTTTCTTACAAGATTTGCCGCCGCTTTCCAGTCGGGAAGTTTCTGTCCCAAGAACGCGTGGAATACCGTTCCCGAAGTATATAACGTCTGCAATTCGTCCTGTATGTCCAAAGCGGAGAAAATATCGTCGGTAAAGCCCACGGGCAGGTGCGAACTGTTGGTGTAATACGGCGCTTTGTCGGCGTCCGACGCCGTTATTATGTCGGGATAGCGTTTCCTGTCGTGTTTTGCGAGACGGAAAGCCGTCGATTCCGCGGGCGTCGCTTCCAGATTGTAAAGGTCGCCGTAAAGTTCCTGATAATCGGAAAGTTTGTTGCGCATGAAGTTCAGCACGTTTTTGGTGAACGTCTGCGCCGTCTTGTCGGTAAGGTTCTTGCCTATCCACTTGGCGTTGAGGCACGCTTCGTTCATACCGACCAGCCCTATCGTCGAGAAGTGGTTTGCAAACGTTCCTAGATATCTCTTGGTGTAAGGATAGAGCCCCGCGTCCAGAAGTTTGGTGATCGTATCTCTCTTTACCTTTAACGAACGCGCCGCTATATCCATAAGGCGGGTAAGCCTTTCGTAAAACTCTTCTTCGGTAGCCGAAAGATAGGCTATTCTCGGCATGTTTATCGTTACCACGCCGACCGACCCCGTGCTTTCGCCGCTGCCGAAAAATCCGCCGGATTTCTTGCGCAGTTCCCTTAAATCGAGCCTTAAACGGCAGCACATACTGCGCACGTCGGACGGTTCCATATCGGAGTTTATATAGTTTGAAAAATACGGAGTGCCGTACTTTGCGGTCATTTCGAACAGTAATTTGTTGTTTTCGGTTTCCGACCAGTCGAAATCGCGGGTGATGGA
>DBVR01000018.1:0-2827 GCA_002308755.1 Christensenella sp. UBA1259 | reverse complement strand
GCGTCGCCTTCTATCATTATTTCGATGAAGGCTTTGTTTACCATATCCATTTCGGCTTTACAGTCCTTATATTTAAACGGCATTTCCTTGCCGCCGACTATCGCGTTCATTTCCGCAAGGTCGTTCGGCACCGTCCAGTCCAGCGTAACGTTTGTGAAAGGCGACTGCGTGCCCCATCTCGACGGAGTATTAACGCCGTAGATAAACGACTGGATACACTGCTTTACTTCCCTGTAAGTAAGGTTATCGGCTTTCACGAAAGGCGCAAGATAGGTGTCGAAAGACGAAAACGCCTGCGCACCCGCCCACTCGTTCTGCATGATGCCGAGGAAGTTTACCATCTGGTTGCAAAGCGTAGATAAATGCGACGCGGGCGCGGAAGTTATCTTGCCGACTACCCCGCCCAAGCCTTCTTTTATGAGTTGCCTTAAAGACCAGCCCGCGCAATAACCCGTGAGCATCGAAAGGTCGTGAATATGGAGATCGGCGTTCCTGTGCGCCTGTGCGATCTCTTCGTCGTACACTTCGGTAAGCCAGTAGTTGGCGGTAACCGCGCCGGAGTTAGACAGGATAAGCCCGCCCACCGAATAGGTAACGGTGGAATTTTCCTTTACACGCCAGTCGGCGACGTGAAGATAGTCGTCTATAACCTTTTTATAGTCCACCACGGTGTCGGCGATATTACGGACTTTTTCACGCTGTTTGCGGTAAAGTATATAACTCTTCGCGACGTCGACGTATCCCGACTGGATAAGCACGACTTCCGCGCTGTCCTGTATGTCTTCTACGGTAATTACGTTGTCCTTTATCTTCTTGGAAAAATCCGCGGTTACCTTTAAAGCAAGCGTATTTAAAATGTCCGATGTATAGTTCACCTGCTTTGCGTTGAACGCTTTAGATAATGCCGTGGTTATCTTCGACATGTCGAATTCTACGAGTTTTCCGTCTCTTTTCTTTACCTGAAACATACCTTTATCTCCTTGCGTATCCATAAAAATTTCCGAGTGATTTTACTATAACATTTCGCCCCGCCCCTTGTCAACGGTTTTTCAATATTTTGTGAAAAATATTTTTTAAGGGCACAAGATATTGTGTTTTTAGCAAAAATCAGCGTAAAATAAAAAAGTCGCCCGAAAGCGGCTTATAAGTATATATTTTCCGTCTTTTCCACTCTTTTTATCGGCTTTTCGCCGAAGAAAACGCTTTTACCAACGGAACGAATAAAAAAGCGACGGAAACGGCGGCGCAGGCGCATTGAGTCAGCATAAACGGTAAAGACGATTGCAGGTACGCTACCGCGGCGTCCTTTCCGAACCCGAAAAATACCGGCGTCACCACGTCGTCTATAAGGGTAAACACCGCAGTAAGAATTACCGCCGAAACCGTTACCGCAAAAAGTGCGACGACACCCGTTTTATGCGAAAACTTATTGCCGATAAAGCCGAACACCGCACCGAACAGCGGATAATATATCAGATATAATATTACTACCGTGGGATAAAATCCGAAAAGAAGACATCTTAGAAGAGAAAAACACACGCCTACGAAAACGCCTTCCTTAACGCCTTCGCAAAAACAGAACGCCAGAAAAAACGCCGTAACGAGTTCTATCCCCGGGATAGTCGAAAGCGCGAACTGCACCCCGATAAGAAGCGCGCTGAAAAGCGCGGTCACCGTGATAAAACGCGTAGTCTTCATTTCAGACCTTAAAACTCCGTATATACGAAGACGTATATCTTTCCGCTCGCAACTATAAGTTCCGAAACGCCTTTGCTTGCCGAACCGCAGGTTTTGCCGTCGTATTCTATCTCTCCCCACGCGGTGTTGGAGAAGTTTTCGTCGTCGGTGTATATCATCCAGCAACTGCTGTAATCCGCGGCGTTTTCCACACCGTTCATAGAAGTTACCATGCTGCCTTCAATCGTGTAATCTAACTCCCCTTTGTCCTTTGCCGCCTGCATTGCTTCTAAAAGCGGCTTGCCCGCAAAGTCGTCTATCTCGGAGATAACTATATAGGTATCGGATTCTTTTAATACTGTGAATTTTTTCTGCACACCACAGGCAAAAAGCGTAGCGCAAACCGCCGTAAGCACCGTTAAAACAAAAGCGAATTTTTTCATGCTTGCTCCTTAAAATCTTTCGTTTTATATAAGGATACCCCGTCCGCGGAAATTTGTCAATCGTTTTGCCGTCTTCAACGCCGTCCTTGATTGAAGTTTCTCGCTCTTTCTATTGACTTTTCCGTCGCCGTAATGGTATAATCTAACAAACGGAAAAAAGGTGTTATCATGAAACTTACGGAAATCCTTAACCGAGAAAAATTATCGCTGTCGTTCGAAGTGTTTCCCCCGAAATCGCAGGACAATTTCGACTCGGTAAAAGACGCTACGGAAAAGATTGCGGCGCTGCGCCCCGCGTTCGTCAGCGTTACTTACGGCGCGGGCGGCGGAACGAGCAAGTATACCCTGAACATCGCCGAAAACATAAAACGCGTTTACGGCGTGGAGACGTTGGCGCACCTTACCTGCGTGTCTTCCGACAGACAGACGGTTAAATCCCGCATAGACGATATGATAAACGCGGGAATAGAAAACGTTATGGCACTCCGCGGAGATTTGCCTGAAAATTCCGTCGGCGATTCCGTTTTTTCCGACTACCGCCACGCGATAGACTTAATAAGAGAACTGAAAAATTGCGGCGCGGATTTCTGCATAGGCGGGGCGTGTTATCCCGAAGTTCACCCCGAAAGCCGTTCGAGTAAGGAAGATATCGCTTTCTTAAAGGAAAAAGCCGACGCGGGTTGCGATTTTCTGACCACGCAGATGTT
>DBVR01000013.1 GCA_002308755.1 Christensenella sp. UBA1259 | reverse complement strand
TCGATCATCATCCCGTGGCTGAAAGAGAACTACAACAACTGCGAGGTCATCGCCGTTTCGGGCAACGTCGGACAAGCCGACGAACTCGAAGGGCTTACCGAAAAGGCGTTGAAGACGGGCGCAAGCAAGTGTTATATAGAAGATCTTTCCGACGAATTCGTAGAAGACTACATAATTCCGACGGTACAGGCGGGGGCGAAATACGAAGAGTATATGTTAGGCACGTCGTTCGCGCGTCCCATAATCGCCAAAAGGATAGTGGAAATCGCGAAAAAAGAAGGCGCGGACGCAATCTGCCACGGCTGTACGGGAAAGGGAAACGATCAGGTGCGTTTCGAACTCACGATAAAGGCCTTCGCACCCGATATGCCCGTTATCGCACCGTGGAGAGAGTGGAACATAAAATCGCGTGACGAAGAGATAGATTACGCCGAAGCGCATAATATTCCGCTGAAAATCAACAGGGAAACGAACTATTCTAAGGATAAAAACATCTGGCATTTAAGCCACGAAGGTCTGGACTTGGAAGACGCCTGGAACGAACCGCAGTACGAAAAGGAAGGTTTTTTGGAGATGGGCGTTTCGCCGATAGACGCGCCCAACGTTCCGACTTACGTAGAAATAGAATTCGTAAAAGGCGTTCCCGTGGCGGTGGACGGCGTCAAGATGAAAGCCAAAGATATCGTGCTTAAACTCAACGAACTCGGCGGCAAAAACGGGATAGGGCTTCTCGATATAGTGGAAAACAGGCTTGTGGGTATGAAATGCCGCGGCGTGTACGAAACCCCCGGCGGCGCGATACTTTATTTTGCGCACTCGTATCTCGAAACGCTGTGTCTCGACAAGATGACTATGCATAAAAAGCAAGAACTTTCCATAACTTTTGCCGAACTCGTATATAACGGGCAGTGGTTCACGCCGCTTCGCGAAGCGCTTTCGGCGTTCGTTACTAAAACGCAGGAAACGGTTACGGGAACGGTCAGGATAAAACTCTATAAAGGCAATATGATAAAGGCGGGAGCGAAGAGCGACTATTCACTTTACTCCGAAGAGATAGCGACTTTCGGCGAAGACCACGTTTACAATCAGGCGGACGCCGCGGGATTTATCAATCTTTACGGGCTGCCGATAAAGGTAAAAGCGCAGGTCGACGCGAAAAACGCAGATAAAAAATAAAAAGGTGAACGATGGATAAATTATGGGCGGGGCGGTCCTGCGGGACGCTCGACGAAACGGCTGACGGATTCAATTCTTCGATATCTTTCGACAGCAAAATGTACCAAGAAGATATCGAAGGGAGTATCGCACACGCCGAAATGCTCCGCAAATGCGGTATCATATCGGATAAGGACTTTTCCGCGATAGAAAAAGGACTTGTTTCCATAAGGGAAGATATAGAGAGCGGGAAACTCGCTTTCGACCTTTCGGCGGAAGACGTGCATACCTTTATCGAGAGCGTTTTGACGGAAAGGATAGGCGAAACGGGCAAGAAACTGCACACCGCAAGGAGTCGTAACGATCAGGTCGCGACGGATCTTCGCCTGTATATGAAAAAGCGTTGCGAAGAGATAAGCGCGGGACTTAAAGCGCTTATTTTATCGCTTACCGACAAGGCGGAAGAAAATCAGGACGTTATAATGTGCGGTTATACGCATATGCAACGCGCCCAACCTATAACTATGGCGCAGCATCTTCTCGCTTACGCGCAGATGTTCATACGGGATTACGGCAGGATAAAAGACGCCGTCGGGCGCATGAACGTTTCGCCGCTCGGCAGTTGCGCTCTCGCGGGGACGACGTACCCCACTGACAGGGAATACGAAGCGAAACTTTTAGGGTTCGACGGTGCGTGCGAAAATTCCGTTGACGGCGTATCCGACAGGGATTACTGCGTAGAACTTTTAGCGGCTTTCTCGCTTATAATGACGCACCTTTCAAGGCTTTCGGAAGAAATAATACTGTGGGCGAGTTGGGAATTTAAGTATATAGAACTTTCCGACGCGTTTTCGACGGGTTCATCTATAATGCCGCAGAAGAAAAACCCCGACATGGCGGAACTTATACGGGGCAAGACGGGCAGAGTATACGGCGACCTTATGGGAACGCTTACAATGCTGAAAGGCTTGCCGCTTGCGTATAACAAGGATATGCAGGAAGACAAGGAAAGCATTTTCGACGGAGCGGAAACGGTTATAAAATGTCTTTCCGTCGCCGCGCCTATGATAGATACCTTAACGGTCTTGAAAGACAACGCCTTCGCGGCGTGCAAAAAGGGTTTTATAAACGCGACGGACCTTGCCGACTATATGGCGAAAAAGGGCGTTCCGTTCAGGACGGCGTATAAGATCGTCGGAAGTATCGTCGCTTACGCCGTTGAAAAGGGTAAGACGTTAGACGAAATAACGCTCGGCGAATACAAAACTTTCTCGGAAGTGTTAAATAGCGATCTTTACACGGCGATAGACCTTAAAACTTGCGTCGAAAAAAGGATATCCAAGGGTTCGACGGGTTTTGTCTCGGTCAAGGAACAGATAAAAAAGGTCAGGGAATTTTTGAATGATTAACGTTTTTATCGACGGAAAGAACGGCACTACGGGGCTCAAAATAGAAGAAAGGCTTTCCGTAAAAAGCGGCGTGAAAGTAATAACGCTACCCGAAGAAAAAAGGAAAGACATAAAAGCAAGAAAGGAAGCGTTGAATTCCGCGGACGTGGCGATACTGTGCCTTCCCGACGACGCGGCGAAAGAAT
The DNA here is from genome assembly GCA_002308755.1 of Christensenella sp. UBA1259. Lineage (GTDB taxonomy): Bacteria > Bacillota > Clostridia > Christensenellales > Borkfalkiaceae > UBA1259. Next base: position 988 of record DBVR01000013.1, on the reverse strand, counting down.
CTGTTTCGCTCATCGAAAACGAGCGGGTGCGGGTAATAGACGCGTCGACCGCGCACAGAACGGCGGCGGGTTGGGCGTACGGTTTTGCGGAACTTTCCGAAAAGTTTGAAGAAAATATAAAGAACGGCAAAAGGGTAGCCGTGCCGGGCTGCCACGCCGGCGGATTTATCGCGCTTATGTATCCGCTCGTGAAAAACGGGATAATAGGAAAAGATACGGCTTTAACGTGTACTTCTCTTACCGGCTATTCGGGCGGCGGCAAGAAAATGATAGCGGAATACGAAAGCGAAGAGAAAAACCCGCTTTACGTTGCGCCGAGAGTTTACGGTATCGCGCAGGCGCATAAGCACCTTCCCGAAATGACGCAAATATCGGGGCTTAACGTTACGCCCGCGTTCGTGCCGGTGGTGTGCGATTTTTACTCGGGGATGGAAGTGGTCGTTCCGCTTTTTAAGTCGCAGATGAAAAAGGGCGACGCCGCCGCGGTAAAGGCGATATATAAAGAACTGTACTGCGGAAATATCGTAAAATATACCGAAGAAAACGAAGACGGTTTTTTGTCCGCGGTAAAACTTGCCGGCAAAGATTCTATGGAAATAAGCGTTTTCGGAAACGGCGACAGGCTATTGCTTACCGCAAGGTACGACAATCTCGGCAAAGGGGCGAGCGGCGCGGCGATAGAGTGTTTCAATATAATGAACGGAAAAAACAAGGAAGAGAGTCTTATATTATGAAGGAAAACTCACAGAGCGGAATAATAAGCGGCGGTGTGTGCGCACCCAAAGGATTCAAGGCGAACGGTATCCATTGCGGGATAAGGAAGAATAAGGACAAAAACGACTTATCTCTCATTTATTCCGAAAAAAGAGCGGCGGTAGCGTGCGTTTATACGACTAATCTCGTTCAGGGCGCGCCGATAGCCGTAACGAAAGAAAACGTAAAGGACGGCTACGCACAGGCAATAATCTGCAACAGCGGAAACGCCAAC
>DBVR01000033.1 GCA_002308755.1 Christensenella sp. UBA1259 | reverse complement strand
GCCACAACGCCGAACTCGAAACTGCCTGCTTTGTCGTTATTCTGTATAACTTTCCTGCCTAAACGCAAAATATCAAAATCGAGAATATGCGAATTTCGGCTTTCCCTTTTAAGTCTTGAAAAAAAGTCTGTATTCCACATAGGGAAGTTCCCTTCGGTGATTAGTGCATTATCTTCTCTGATTGCATAATTACTTACTATCAAACTGCTCTCTAACACATATATAAAATACAACTGCGCGTAAGTTTCCAAAACGTCAAAAAGCGTTTCTTCCTTTAACCCGCCGTTATACGTAATCCCATACCTTTTAACGTCATACCCGTATAATTGCAATTTTACGTTCCCGTGTGCGTTAAACCGTTTTTCTTTTAACTTTACCCACTTCTTTACGCTCGCAAGATTATATATAACACCGTATTCCATACACCGTAATATCTCTCTTTCAAAACATACCCAAGGGAAATATGGGAACTTCATATCCGCTTTTTGTAATCTTGAAAGGGCTTCTTGACGAAACATAACCGCTTGGGAAAGTGCCATATCCGTTATTAAAGTCGTCTTTTTCTTTCCCATGCTTCCGCAGGACATTGACGAAATAGAAAGCCCTTTAATAAACCCGCAGTTTTTTGCCTCAAAATGCCGCAATTTGTTATCCGCTATCTTTTTTCTCGCTCTATCCCAAAGATAAAAACCTAATAACACCCAAAAGATTATAGGTATCGTTTTAACGACTACCTGTAAATCTATTATTAGTTTAGACAACTGAATAAATAAGGACGGTATATCGAAAGCCACGGTAAAATAAAAATAATATGCGAAAAACGCTATTACTATCGACGCTACGTTAAGGTTAAACGCCCAAATCAATATCCAGATAATTTTCAGCCACCGTTTGTCTTTAAGAAAGTCCAAATATCCACGTATAAAGTTATATACGGGTAAGACCGCTATCTTTATAACAACCTTAAACGTTTTAAGCGGCACAGTATCTCGATTATATTTGTTATTCGGTTTACGGTACGCCCGTTTTAACAAAACGAATAACAGCACGATTATAGGCAGGGCTATAATAAATATCCCAATAACCACGCCTAAAATGCTAATAACACCGTTTGCCCAAATCATAAAATTTTCTTTATCAATAAGCAGCGTAAAAAACGTTCCAAAAAATTCCTTTATCTTTTCAAAACTGTCGGGTAAATATCCGTTCCAAGATAAAACACCTGAATAATTGTTTACCGTCGGCGAAATCCCCGTATGTATATTAAAAATCGTCGCACCGTAAAATACAATGCTCGTATATAAGTCCTTTACCGTTTCTATTAACCTTAAATAACTGTTACGAAAAGTGAAAGCCCCAAGCAATATAAAGCCTGCCGTCAACGCTATTGTAAGCAAAACGTATATAAATTTAATCTTCTTCATAGATCTGCTCTCCTTGTGTATTGAGTATTTCAGCAGTTCGGCTACACGTAAAAGCCGTATAGCCGACCGCCAAAATCACCAAGATAAGAAGAACAATCGCTATTATTCTCTTTATCTTCTTCATTACTTTAATTCTCCCGTTCCTTTCGTTCTTTTCGTTTTCGTATTGCGTTACTCGTCTTTTTTATCGCCCACCCCAACAATCTGAACGGCAAAAGAATAACATATACTATCGCTTTTAAGATAAGCGGTAATATTCCCGTCGCCGCAAGAAGTATTAGGAGCAAAATAAGCAATAAATAAGTTAAAAGTAATTTCCACCAACTCGTTGCCTGTTTCGGCAGCGTTATATCGTTGTAAATGTCGATAGGGCTGTTTACTACGGGTATTACCGTATATACGCCGTCCTTGTTAAAGGTTAATTGAATAATATCGAAATTAAGGAAAACACTCTCGGATACAACGTAAGTGGATTCCCCGTAATCCGCGCTGTCGAACAATCCGTTCTTATCTAAATTCTTGCCCGTAAACCGGTTATAGCACATTACGGGTAAACACTCGTAATCCGTTTGAGCAAACCTGAATAACACTACCGTTTCGTTATTATTTTTAGCGTTGGTATAAAACGCCTTAAATTCGTTTAATTCCGTTTCGTTTCCGTTAATAAGCAAGGTTCTCGCTATATCCGCTTTTTCCATATCTTCGTCCGTTACTATCCGTATAGGCGAAACGCCTACATAACTTTCGTCGAGTTCTCTTGGGGCAAGCCCGAACAGCCCCGCAAAGAACCGTCGCCAACCCGAATTACTGTCCGTATAGTTAAGCATATCAAAGGTATCGCCCGCGTCGAAGTCCACAAGTTTATGATGGACGTTATTACCTACATACGACACACTTGTCCGTCCCGAAGAAAGCCCACTTTCAAACAAGTCCGCGCTTATATTCTTTCCGGGGACGTCGATGCGTCCGTTTTTATACGTTTTCGTATAACTTTCCACATAGTTTTTAATCCGTTCGGACGATAGCACATATTCGGATATACTCTTACCTTCGGTAGAGAACAGATAGTTTATCTCGTCGCATCGGGTATTTACCGCGTCGGTATAATTACAATTATACGCCCAGTCGTATTTATCATAATGTCCGTTACTGCCTACCATTTCCTGATACCCCGTGTATAGTTGCAAGGCTATATCCGAGTTGTCATTTACATTTACGCCCAGATACGGGTAGAGTAGGTCATATACGGAAGAATTCGACGTTATTACGATAGGCGTCGTCTGATACTCATACCACTCTGCCTTTATTTTCTGTAATGCCCCGTAGGTCTCGAAGAACCTGTTAGGCACGGAAAAATATACGCTCGTTAAATCGTGCCTGTGGTCTTTTACGTACTCGCCCGTTCTGTAATATGTACTATGGGTTGAAAGGGTGATCGTTTCTAACTCTTTGACTTCGCAAGTCAGCGTGCTTTCGGCATCTTCGTCCGAACCGTAGCCTTTCGCATAGCCCGTAAATCTGAAACTGCCTGCTACGTTATATTCCGTAGCGAGATTGCTGCCATAGGTTAATAACTCTATACCCGAAACGTCATATCGCCGTTCGTTGCTATTTACTCTGTCAAAAAAGGTCGTGCCGTTTATCTCTCGGTCTATGACCTTGAATTTATAGAAAAGGTTTCTGTAATTACTTTCTTCCGCTTTGCTTAAATACTTTAACCCGAACTTCTCGAACTCCCTCGGGTTTCCGTTTTCGTCGTAACTTACTGCCATCTGTATAAAGTTCGCGTCGCCCTTATCTAAATTAAAACCCTTCGGGTTGTAGATATATATGTACAATCCGTAATTATCCCGCATATTAGCACGGAAAGAATAACAGTATTCCACGAAGTTTATTATCCGTATATCCTTACTCTCGGTAAACGGGTAGTTTAAGATATTAAACCCGTCGGCACTTCGTAAATCGTCAAGGACGTTGGTTTTATCAAATGCGTTTCCGCTGTCGGCGGTTGCCTGAACGGGAACATTTACCACCGTTAGCAAGGAAAGTAAAACGAGAAAAAATACTATAATTTTTTTATATAAAATTTTCGTCATAATTTCACTTCCTCCTTGTCGAGCGAGATACCCGTTATAGTATGTTTTATTGTAAACAATACCGTCACGAACGATTCGCCGTTATACGAATACACGGTCAGCGTAAACATATCCTTAAACTCACAATTTGCACAGTCGCTTATCTCTTTATCCGGATATACCGCTTGTAAAATATCGTTTATATATCCTTTCGGCTTTAAGATAAAATAATCTTTGCCGGATATAATATCGAAACCTGCGGTATAATCTTCGCCCGTTCCGAAAGAATAGGTTTTGCCGTCAACGGTAAAATCGAAATTGTTGTCTTTATCGTAATTAGACGTTATCTTTACCGAATACTGCTTGTCCGTATTTTTAGGTAGCCCGAAAGTATATTTTACTTTAACGGTAAGCCCCGTTTTGGGGCTTACCGTATAACCGTTTGCGGAAGACATTACTTCCTTATCGTTTATCGTTACGTAAAAAGTCTTTAATTCTTCGTTGAAACCGTTGGTAAATTTATACAAAAACGAACCGCCTAATACTATTACCGCTATTACTAAAAGAGCAGTCAAAACGGAAAATATATTTCCAGAAGATCTCTTTGTCATAATTCACCTCCGAAAAGTTTTAGTTTACGTTTTCAGTCGTATTGTTCAGGTACACGTTCTCTACGCTAACGCGAAAAAAAAAGGGTATTGTAACAGATGAACCGCTTAATTTGTCTCTTACCGTTGCGGTAAAACACACCGATTCCAGCCTGTCAAAGTTTTCCAATGCTCTCGCGTCGTAATCTTTTTCAAAGGTATCCCAATTAAACGTGCTGTTATCATAAAAATTGTCGAGAACGTAATAGTATAAATGGTATTCGTCCCACTCAACGCCGCCGTTGTTATACTTATACGTATATTGCGACTGATTGTCTTCGACGTAATACTTACCCATAGTTATGGTTAAGGTATTACCGTTTATGGACGCAGTAGCGTATTTATCTATACGGCTCTCAATGCTTTGCAGCGTTACGTTTCGCCAAGTTGAATAACTGTTTTCATCCGTCATTACGTCTCCGAAATACAATTCGCCGTGTCCGCCTAAAATAACTTCATAATCGGTTGCACCTACAACGTCCCAAGAATTCGATGCGCCTATATTGAACGTATAGGACGTATCTTTATTCATAGCGTAGTACTGTCCGCGTTTAGCGGTAGAAGTAAGCGTTGCGGTAGAACTTGTTACGTTAAGACTTTCCGCAAGCCCTATAAACGACACCGTGCAAGTAGCGGAAAACCCGCCTTCTTCCGTAGTAACCGTTATAAGTATCTTGTTATTTAAGAAAGCCTGTTTACAGGTTGCGTTAAATCTATGGCTATTACTTGAATCCGCCGAACCTACTAAATACTCTGAAACAGGCGTACTTTTAAGCGGAGCGTCGTCTGCCCAGCGTATATTCCAACTCACGTTCTGATTTTCAGCATTTTCGGGATAAACCGTCGCCACTAATGTAACGTGAACGCCGTCTTGCCCACTGCGTTGAGCCTCATAAAGCGACGCCGTTGTAAACGCCATAGTTTTTGAGAACGCTACCACTTGTCCGTTTTCCGCTATGGTATCGTAATGCTCGGTAGGTGTATTCGTAGTATCGGCAGTATTTCTGTTCGAGCAAGCAAAAAGCGTGCCGCAAAGAATAGCCGATATTAGTAAAACGGAAACGATAAGAACTAACCACTTATATTTTTTTAATGATTTTTCCATAATCTTGCCTCCTTACCAACCGTAGTAATCGTCTTTTCTCTTTTTACAGATAGAGACGATACCGCAGATTATCGCTATTAAAAGAATACCGCCTGCGGTTATCCCTATTATCTGCATAAAGGTTAAGCCCGTTTTTTCTTCAACGCTCTTTAACTGCGTGTTTTCAGCAGTAAGCGTATCAATCCTTTCCTGTAATTCAGCGACTTCCGCTTCGTGAGACGCTTTGGTTACGAATTTAGTCGTGTCTATTGTGCCGTCTTCGTTTATGGTCGCCGTTAACTCGTCGATCTGTGCCTGCATTTTACTTTTAAGCGTTAAGTATTCTTCGTTAGTCCTGTACTGCGAAAGGTCTATTTCGCCGTCTTGCGTTAATGTCGAATACGACGCTAACTTTTTTGCAAAATACGTATACGTTTCGGTGGTCTTATCCTGAACGTAGAATACAAAGTAAAACTGTAAACCTACGTTCTGGTCTTTGATATTCGCTATACCGAAACGCAGCATAGTTCCGCCCGTCACATCGTATTTGCCGTTCCCCTGAACGTCCAGATACTGTTTTTCCTGTTCGGTAAATTCCCTAACGTAATCGTCCTCGTGTATATAGTTCTCGTAATACGCTTGCGGGAAGATAAGTACGCCGTAATTATAATTGTCGGGAGAATAGTACCTATCGTTTATAAACACGCTCGCAAACAACGCTTTGCCTACCGTCTCGTTTTCACACTTGTTAAACCCGATAAACCAAGCATTATTGAGCGTTTCTTGCGCGGTAGGGACGAAAACGATTTCTTCGTCCGTTACTTCATCCGCACTTACTTTTTTTACAGATTGCATACCGAACATAAGTCCTAAAAACGTTATGCTCGCTAAAAGAACAGATAAAAGGATAACAAACCACTTGTTTTTTAATAATGTTTTGTTAGTCATAATTCACCTCCGAAAATCAATATGCGTGAGTGTAAAGCATAGATATATCCGCGTAAAGCGCTATATCTCCCGTAGTCCCTAAAGGTATAGTTCCGTCGAACGGCATGGTCTTTTCGCTATCGAGATACCACCCGTTAAACTTGTATTCGGCACAGCCGGAACCCCCGCCGCTGTGATAATCCCCGCCGGGACCGCTGCACGAAAATCTCGCTTTAAGGTCGCTTATCTTTACCGATTCGCCGGAAGTATAGGTTTCGGGATAAAATCCGTCATCCATTTTACTTAACCCGTATTCCGAGCCTATCTCGAATAACGTCTTACCGTTAGTCGCACCTGCCCTCAAATAGGTAATGGTATAAGTTTCCATATCTTCACTGAAAATAAGTTCTTCTGTTCCAACCGACAAACTTACCACTCGCATCTGATTTTTTATAGCGGTGGTATCAATAGTAAAAGTATAAGTAGCGATATTTTCGTCACCGATTGCGAAATTGAAAATAACGGCGCTATATTTGTTCGTATCTATTGCAGAGATTATTGCGTTGGTTTCCGCAGCGGTATAACCGTCTATAAAGTCTTTACAGAAAAGACTTAACGAACAACCGTCGCCGTCTTTTTCCGCCACGGGAATTTTTGCGCTGTCTGCTTTCGCATTATTCAATGCGGTAGTAAGCGCGGCTTTATATTCCACCGTCATAACGGGCGCAACGATTTCACCGTCGTCGAGCGCTACCGTATAAACGTCCGATTTAAGATAGGTATAGTCAACTATAAGCGGATTTTCGTTTTCAAAGTCCGCAAATACCGTGCCTCTCTTCGTACTATTGTTTACGGTCGGCTCTTTGCCTTCCTGTGCAAGCGCTATTTCCATACCCGTAAGTTGCTGTTTGTAGTCTATAAGGCAGGTGGCTGTCGCGTCGGGGTTATCCCTTGACGTAACCGTAAGTTTTATTTGTTCCCCGAACGCCTGTTTACACGCTACCGTCGCTATTAAACTGCCGTCCGTTTCGGGCGTTACCGTAACGTAATCCGAAAGCGTTTTATTTGCCGCCCACTCGGAATTGCTATTTACGAATTCAAGCATCCAATCCACCGTTTTGTCCTTTGCTTTCGCAGGGGAGATTTCAGCAGAAATTATTGCTTCTATCGTATCGGGTTTATCGCCTTCACCGAGAGGTGCTGAAAAAGACCTTGCCGCAAATAACATATTGCTGGGCATAGAATGGATTTCTCCGTCATTTAACACTTCGCCTTGTTCGTTAGTTGCAATATCATCTACCTGCGCGGTGTTATTGACAGCTGGGTGTCTGAAAAACGCCATATAAACGCCACCGCATAACCCGATAACAACGATAACCGCCAAAATAGATAACAAAATGCTTAATTTATTATTTTTTGTGTTATACATAATAATTCTCCTTATAATTTTTTAAAAAAACACGGCTCGAATTAGGCTTTTATACCTAAAACAAGCCGTGTAAACTTGGTTAAAGATTAGTCAAGCAACATAGAAAGTAAAGTCTTGTCCGATGACCTTGCAGGTTTAATCGTGCATTCATAAACCTTGCCGTTTTCGTCAACCGACTTTACGCCGTAAGAGTTGCCCTTGATAACGTTCCCGCCGTCGTCTTTTATTTCAAACGGCTTAACCGTAAGTTCCGCGCTCATCGCGTTTCCGAATACGATATCCAAAACGACGTATCCGCCTTTATCCGGAGGAACTACGCCCGCTTTCACGTCCTTACCTCTAACGTTTCCTTTGACGAAATACGAGTAAAACTCTTTTTCGCCCATCTTAAAAGTTTCTCTTTCTACTACGATCTGTTTTTTAGCCATTTTCTTTTATACCTCCTGTTTTTTATTTGGCTTTACCTTTAATCTTGGAAATTTTCCTTGCTTCTTCCTTACTCTTACCAGCCTTTATAGCCTCGTGGTACTTATACGCACCGGCGTGGTCGGACTGACAGAGAAGATAACCGGATCTTAAACCCTGATTATACGAATCAAGTTCCTTGCCTTCGTCCTTACCTCTCATGTGGACTTTGGACTTGCGTTCTGCCGCGTAGCCTTTCGCACGCTTACTTGGCGTCATCCATTTCCTCTCGTTGTTGTTATATTTAGGCATATCCTAAACTCCTTATATTGTTATTTACCCGTATAGCCGATAGCACAGCCTTTTTAATGCCCGTGTTGCCGTTAGCAAAGCGAAAATTGAAATATTAAATTGTATTTTTTGCAATCTTTTACAAGGACTTCTATAAAACACTACGTTTCCTTGGGCGGATTTAGGCTGTGGCCACTTTTGCCTTTATCTCTTACCCCGAATAATGCCTTGCTATAATTGCATATTAAGAAAGCGTTTCCGCTATTCTTTTGGGTTTACGGCTTAATCTACGTATCGCCGCGTATGTAATGCCGTCATAATTCTCTTGCCGTTAATCCTGTCGCGCTCACCGAACCATAACTCATACAGTTTGTCCCTTTGACGGTTGCGTAAATAATAGGTATCGGTGCTTATCATAGAGTTTTCTTCGCCCCGACCTACCCTTATGATTAACTGCTGCTTAACGATATAGTGTTTTGTCCTATATACGTTATCCGCACCCTGACAAAAATACGGTTCTTTGATAATCATTGACGTTCCCTCCTTTTATTTTTTCTTGCCGAAACTCGTTACGATTGTTTGCAAAGTCGCCGCGTCTTCATCAGAAAGGTTTACCGCTAATTTTTCCAACAACGCTCTTTCCTTGTCGGTCAAAAATCTTCTACGCAAAGTAAAGCCTTCCTGAACGAATACGCAACCGCCTTTACCTTTTTTCGTGTCGATGGGAAATAAAAGCGACAGTTCGTAAATATCGTTGCGTATGGTTCTTTCGGTCACATTAAGTTCAAAAGCAAGATTATCTACTTGCTCTTTTCTGCGTTCCGAAAGAATATCTATGATTTCCATACGACGCTCGAACGTATTCACTTTTTACCTCCTTCTTTTCGTTTCGACACCCTTATTTTCGCGCTTTAAGCGGAAGGAATTTTTCCGCTTATAAAAACTTTTTCAAAATTTTTCAAAAATTTTTTATCGGTAAAAACAAAAAAGCCCGATAAACAGACTTATACTTTAAGTCCGTTTACCGAGCCTCTCGCCTATGCGGTTTAACCCGATACTTTTAGAATAGACCTGATTAAGGATTTACATTTACCCGATGCTTTTTCAATCGACCGACCTTAACCGTCGTTATTCATTATTAAATTAAAGGATATCTCTACCCTCCGGCGCAGTTATCTCTACAATCTCTTTCCGCCTGCTGACCTGTTTACCTATGTATAAAGCCCCGCAATTCGGACAAGTCATCTTCACCACGCCCTTTATATTTCTGTACCCCTTTATCTTTTTTCCGCAGTTCTGACAATATCTTTCAGACAATTTCCAATCTTCCAATTCAAAATCTCCCCCTACGATTTCAACATATAATTTTCCGATTGTGCCTGTATTATACACAATCAAATTGCCATATGCTTGTCATATATAAAAACTTTCTTATTGTTTTTTACTTTTTTTATTCCTTACGTAGTCCAAGACCTTTTCCGTTAAAGAATTTATAAAGGCATCCTTTATTTCTTTCGGCATTAAGGACATATCCGGCTTGCCGTTTATGTAAATCTCTAACTTTAAAGGATTGTCTTTTATCTCTATTTTTTCCATTTCCCCGTCTCCTTTTTTTCGTTATATCTGAATTTTCTCATCATAAGCGGAAGTTTTCTTTCCGCTTATAACTTTAAAATCCGTTTTAATAAAACTTTTTTCGGTTTTTCGTATCAGAAAACGTCCGTTAAAGTCAAAGCGAAAAATATTGCGTTAAGACAAAAACATTTTTACCATACACAATTTTTTTCGTTTTTCTTTGACTTTCCGTTCGTTTCCCGATGTGTGAATGTTAGAAAAGTCTTGCGACTTTTCGGTAAAATCGTTTGGTTTTATTAAACGATAAGAAAGGAGAATCTTATGAAAATAGGTGTTGAATATTTAAGATATTCGAGCGAAAGACAAACTGAACAATCCATCGAAGGTCAAATGCGTGTCTGCGACGAATATGCCAAAAGGAATGATATTACTATCGTCGAAAGATATATAGACCGCGCTATGACCGGAACTAACGACAACAGGCGCGATTTTCAACGTATGCTTAAAGACAGCGCGAAAAAAGCGTGGGATTGCGTTATCGTGTATAAATTAGACAGATTTTCGAGAGATAAATACGAAACCGCTATACATCGGCGTACGCTTAAAAACAACGGCGTTAAACTCGTATCTGCTATGGAAAATATTCCCGATACTCCGGAAGGCATTATTCTCGAAAGTTTACTCGAAGGTATGGCGGAATACTACTCAGCGGAATTGTCTCAAAAAATTAAACGCGGTCTTAACGAAAGCCGAATAAAAGGCAATTTTACAGGCGGTCATATAATTTACGGGTATAGTGTTATAGGGAACAAAACAGAAGGCAGAAAACTTGTAATAAACGAAGACGAATCGAAAATAGTTAAATATATTTTTGAACAGTATGCCTGCGGAACGACGGTCAAAGATATAATAGCCGACCTAAGAAGCAAAGGTGTTTCGCAACGTGGTAAACCTTTTCCGAAAAACACGATTTTACATATATTGCATAACAAAAACTATTTGGGTACTTACTCGATATACGGAAAAACTTATACCAATATTTTTCCGCGTATCATATCCGACGACTTGTTTAATGCGGTTAAGCAAATTACGGATAGAAACAAATACGGTAAAGACAGCGTTACTGCCCATTATTTATTACGCGGTAAGGTTATATGCGGACACTGCGGCAATATTATGAACGGCGATGCGGGAACGGCAAGAAACGGAGAACGTAAACATTACTATAATTGCAACGGTAAAAAATATAACCACACCTGCAAAAAGTTTATGGTTAAAAAAGACGCTCTCGAAAACACGGTAATCGATACGACTCTGAAAGTTTTAAGCAGCAACCGTATTGTTTCCGAAATAGCCGATATGATACTTGAACGACACCGAAACGAAATTCAGGAAAATTCAATAATAAATTTGCTTATTAAAGACCGAGACAAAACTCAAACGGCAATAGATAATATAGTAACGGCGATAGAGCAAGGAATAATAACTTCCTCTACTAAAAAACGACTGGATGAACTCGAACTTGTTTTAGATGAAGTACAGACGAAAATAAAGATAGCGGAGGCAAAGAAAAGGGAAGAAATTAAAAAAAACGATATAATTTATTACATAAAAAATTGCTTAAAAAAAGATCCAAGGCAAATGCTTGAATTACTGGTAGATAAAATAATTCTCTACGACAATAAAATAGAGATTTACTACAAATTCGATAGAAGAAGTCCCGACGATAATGGTCGGGACTTCTTATTTTATACAGAAGAAACGAATGCTACTATTCTCTCAAATCACCACGTTACTGCCGGAGATGCGTTTGTTATACGGTTATATTGTTAAATTTTCCGAGTTTAAGGCTTTTTCAAAAATCATCGAAAACATAGATATTTACACTCGATTTTACGATGGTTCTTTTTAGACGCCCGTCCGCGCGCCAACAAAATAACGTATTTTTTGAAAGCGGAGAAATGATGAATAAAGAAGATATTTGGGTCAATATAAGATTGCCAGAAATTGAAAATGGTTGTTATATTTTACTAAAAACAACGGAAAACAAAAAAGATTATGTGGATTATTTAGAGTTTAATATGCTTTCCGGAAAGGGAAAACATGACTTATTGTTTACCCTGCCTATTGATAAAATAGCTGATATTAACTACAAAAAGCCACTATTTTTCGGGAAATGTTCACTTAATATTATTACACATGACAATAATGAAAAACTATCAAATTTAGTGATTGAGCGTGATTGGTTTGATAAAGCAACAATTAAAAAACTAATCAAATATACGATAAAAAAGTAATTTTTTAAATGAGTTACGCCAAAAATCGTCAGGAATTACCTGACGATTTTTGTTTTTAACAAGAAAATGATTTTTATCAGAACGGGCAGTTCTAATGAGTTTTCATTAGAACAAAATATAAAAATCTCGCGCTTCGGCGCACTTATCAAAAAACCTTTAAAAATGCCGAAAATGGCAAAATTCTAATGAAAATTTTAATAAGACCGTCAAAATCATCAACAAAACACACGCCTTTTCTAACCAAAAATGCACGTATTTTTACACATATTTATGCACAATACGAATTAATTTATCGTTCTTTATATATGGTAAAGAGAAAAATAAAGTTGCCGTTATCGGCAAAAACCGCGTTTTTTGCACGATAATTTTGCTTGCTTTTTTGCCGATAATAGCCTTTGTGTAATATCACGGCGGAGCAAATTTGCTCCACCGTAATTTTTTGCGCTTAACTTTATACACGATACACGGCGTCTATTTTAAAATACCGATTGACTTTTAAGGTTGGGCGTGCTACCCTTTATTCGGGGGCGCAATATGGAACTATACGAAAAGATAAAAAAATTAAAAGAAATAATCGACGGATCGGATAATATCGTGTTTTTCGGCGGGGCGGGCGTTTCGACGGAAAGCGGAGTGCCCGATTTCAGAAGCAAGGACGGGTTGTACAACAACCGCGGCGTGGAGTTTGAAAAATACCCGCCCGAATACCTGTTAAGCCACAGTTGCATAACGCGCGAACCGAAAGTCTTTTTTGAGTTCTACCGCCAGAAAATGGACGCAAGGCACGTTAAACCCAACGCCGCGCATTTCTATCTTGCCGAACTCGAAAAGGCGGGAAAACTGAAAGCCGTGATAACGCAGAATATCGACGGGCTTCACCAGAAAGCGGGCAGCGTTAATGTTTACGAACTTCACGGCACGACCTTAAAAAACTATTGCGTTAAATGCGGGAAAGAATACCCCGAAAACTTCGTGTTCGACTCTAAAGATCCCGTTCCCCTGTGTCCCGTATGCGGCGGCACGGTGCGGTGCGACGTAACGCTTTACGAAGAGTCCCTGCCCGAAACCGCCGTGCAAAACGCCGTTTCGGCGATAGCGAAAGCCGAAGTGCTTATTATAGGCGGCACGTCCTTGACCGTTTACCCCGCGGCGTCTTTCATAGGATATTTCCGCGGAAAGCATCTGGTCGTCATAAATAAAGATCCTTTGACCTTGCGCCTTGACCAAGAGAAAGATCTGGAAATAAACGCACCGATAGGCGAAGTCTTTTCCGCCCTTAAAAAGTTAAATTAGGTTGCAAAATTTTCGCACAAACGCTTGCGGCGGGGAGAATCTCCCCGCCGCAATTTTTAACCGTCGTAAAAGTTTTTTATCGTCTTGTTTTTGCGTTTAGCGTACTCGTACGCGACCGCCGTTCCCAAATTTCCCGTATAACTCCCGTATTCCCTTTGCCGCGGACGGTATTTTTTATTATAATAGAATAAACAGTAGTCGCTGTCGTCTATCATTTCACAGTTTCTTTCAACGTACGCCCCTTTACCCGAAAATACTCTCTTTTTACTTTCGCGTTCTTCGTCCACACAATATAACCGCACTTTCCGCTTGAAACTATCGGACAATATCCTTTCTTGCGTTTCTTTATCTTTTTCCAACGTTACCGTTTCGCACAGGCACGCATATCCCACCCTTTTGATATAAGGATACCTTTCCTTTAATTTTGTAACTATCCCGTTGCACAAATCGTCGAACTCGCTTTTACTCCCGAATAAAAACGTCTCTACCCTTTCGTTTACTATCAGATTTTCTATATATCCGTAAATTTCCCTTTTAAGTTTTTCCGTTATCTCTATTTCTCTATGCCCTATAACGCAACAGGTTTTAAGTGTCTGCATAACCACCCCAACATATCAATCATACACTTATTATATCATAAATGATTGAGTAGTTGTATTATTTTTGGTTAAATTAACATATTTAATAGTAGTGGCTATTCTGTGTCCGCAGTTGAATTGTTTTAAAATATATACATAAGGAGAATTTGCTATGAAAAATTTAACTTATGATGATATTATAAACAGGGTAGGTTATTTCAGGACACACGCAAATCTTTCTTTGAGAGAAACAAGTTTAAGATTAGGATATAACCCGCAATTTATGTCAACGATTGAAAACAAAAATATTGAGTTGAAAGTAAAAACGCTTTTAGACTTTTGCGATGTTGTCGGGATAACGGTTCAGGATTTCTTTTATTTGGGAGAACATTATAACTTAGACGATAAAAACGTTTTAGATTTGTATAATAATCTGTCGGACGACAGCAAACAAACTATTCTTGATCTAATGAAAAAATTAAAATAACGATTTATAAAATTCAAGATATTAAAACCGCGGCGGGGAGAATCTCCCCGCC
>DBVR01000025.1 GCA_002308755.1 Christensenella sp. UBA1259 | reverse complement strand
AATATTTATTGTTGGTAGTATTAATACGGATCTTGTAATTTCTACGGTGCGTATGCCTAAAAAGGGTGAGACAATAACCGGTAGCGATTTCTTTTCTGCTCACGGCGGGAAAGGAGCAAATCAAGCGGTTGCAGCAGCTAGGCTTGGCGNNTGATGTGCGGGTGTGTTGGTGATGATGCTTTTGGACAAGAAGCAATAATTTCTTTGCAACAAGCCGGTGTAGATACGAAATATATTAAAAAGTGCAAAGGTGTGCCTACGGGTACTGCGATTATCGTTGTAGAACAAGGGGATAATCGGATTATTTTGGAAAAAGGGGCAAACGCATGTTTAAGCAAAGAAGATATTGATCAAGTGTTTCAAGAAGCAAATAGCGGTGATATCTATTTAACTCAACTGGAAAATCCGATTGATATAATTGGTTACGGTTTACAAAAAGCCAAAGAATATGGTTTATACGTTGTATTAAATCCTGCGCCTGCGAATGTGGAGATAGAGCCGTATTTGAAGTATTGCGACTTAATTACGCCAAATGAATCGGAACTTGAAATGTTCGGAGGTAATGAAGTATTACTTGAAAAAGTGGAAACATTGTTGGTTANNTCTTGGTGGCGACGGATTTGAAATTACGACGAAACAAGGAACGAACAAATATCCTTGTAAAAAGGTAAAAGTAGTGGATACAACTGCAGCTGGTGATACTCTTTGTGGTGGTATGGTGGCGTTTTTGGCGGAAGGAAAAAGTTTGGAAGAAGCTGCAAAATTTGGCAGTTTGGCGGCAAGTATTGCTTGTACAAGAAAGGGTGCGCAGCCGTCTATTCCTGTGCGAAAAGAAGTTGTGGGGCGATGAATAATAAAAAAAATTTTGTTATACATGAAACCGATTGTTTCCATACTTATGCCGATATAGACGATCACTGGGATTTAGCNNTTTAGCGTGTCAGTTTGCTTTGGCATACCTGAACGACATCGATTTGAAAGGCGTACTTATTGATTATCCGCCTTATAATAAGATAGGAGATCATTATAGCGGCGATCCTGCTATTGCCGCCGTTCAACAGTTAAATTATTTATGCGGGCAATTTGTTCCTTTAGCGGTAGGTACAGAAAAAACAAAATCAGATGAGACGATAAGATCGGAAAAACACTTTAACGGCGGAATAGCAATGATTTTGGATACGCTTGAAAATTCGCCGGAAAAAGTCGTTATTCAAATAGTCGGTTCCTGTCGTGACGTGGCGATTGCGGTACAGACGAGACCAGACTTGTTTGAGAAAAAGTGCAAGGGCATTTATCTAAATGCTGGTACTGCTACGGAGAAAAAAGAACAGGAGTATAATGTTTCTTTGGATCCTGTTTCTTATAAAATTATGTTTTCTTTGCCCTGTCCTTTATATTGGATGCCGTGTTTTCAAAGTTTGCCTATTTCGAATACCGTGTCAAAAGAAAACGAGACATACTATTCTTTTATGCAGAAAGATGTTCTATCATATTTGAGAAAGGGTATGAAGCAATATTTTTCTTATGCTTTAAGTAGGGAAGAGAGTAATCAATGGCTTGCCTATCTGAAAAAAGACGTAAACGAAGAATTGTTGGAACAACAAGGCAGAAAATTGAGAGAGATGTGGTCTACGGCTGGGATTTTTCACGCAGCGGGGAAGACTGTTGACGTAAACGGAAAGATTTGGGACATAGAAAAATGTAAAAAAGAGACCGTTTTCAATTTCGTTCCCATTTCCGCCGTATGCGATGATTTTGGAAGGGTAACGTGGAAAAGAACGGAAAAATCAAATCAATATATTTTCGTCAAAACTGAAGACCGACAGACTTACGCAAAAGCGATGACTAATGCAATTAAGGAAATTTTGTCCGTATTGCCTTAAACGGGGGGTGTGTATATCAGTTCTCGAGGATAGTATGAGGTCTTGCTGTTTGAAAAAAGATAACAAATTTCCATGTGGTAGTGTGGGCGTTGTACGTAATATATGGTGCGGGTAGAATGCTTAATGATACTTCAAACTTATAGAAACGGTTGAAAAAGCGGTAACGATTTATATACTGGTTGCAAATTTACGCAGAAAAAACACTATAACGGAAGGTCAGAAGAAACTTTTGACAAAGCATCTTGTAAACAAAGTCTAACATAATTTACATAAAAATCGATCCCGACTGTAAGGAGTACAAACTCTTTACGGTCGGGATTTTTTGATGTCAAAAAACAGGCAAAAAAATTTTAAAAAAATAGAAAAATTTTTTAAAAAACTTTTTTCAAGTACCCATACGTTGGGTATTTGAAAAGCGTAAAATTGAAAATGTGAAGGGGAAAAGGTATGCGGAAGAATTATATTTCGATGCGAATAATCGAATATCTTTCAGACGGAAAACTGCATACTTATCAGGAAATAGCGAATGGGTTAGATATCGGCAAAAATACTGTTGTACGCCATATTCAGGATTTAAGTACGGATTACAATATCGTAACTTATCATGGCGGAAAGACAAAGGGGATTCAGATGTTGGGACAAAGCAGACTTGTTTTAAGTGAATTTGAAAAATCCGTCGTTATCGAGGCACTTGTAAGTTTGAATAGACCGGAATTAAACGGGCTAATAAATAAATTTAGGATAAATCGAAATCGTTAGTTGGAGAATGAAATGACTATAAGCGAAATAAGGGCGGAATTAAGATCTGTCAGGTACTATTACAGTAGGTTTAATGCGTTTAAAGAAGCGGAAAGAGAGATAGGCGCAAATATAATAGCGGATAAAGTCGGCAAGTATAACGAGTTAATAAAAACTGCGCCGCCCGTTCTATACGATATATATAACGGGTTATATGTTCGGTTTTTAACACAGGAAAGGTTAGCAAGCGATATGGGTTATACTATCGGGTATATTCAATTTTTAAATAAAAAACTACTGCTGTACTTGCAGGGAAAAATAGACAAAGGAGGTATGAAAGATGAATAATTGTACGCAGGATTTTCTTAAAGGCGCGACTAACGTGTATAGGACGAGAGATTTTATCGTCAAGCAAGTTGTCGGCTTTAAGTGTGATGACGCAGGCAATAGTGCTGTAATAAGTCATGATACTTTTTACCGTCGTACTCGTCAACGTGACAGGGAATACGAGACTGCGTTCTGTATGAGAACGTACATCGACGGCAAAAGATTCCGTTCATCTATGTGCGAAAGAAAATACGTGGATTAAAGATCGGGTAATCCGAACGCAAAAAACAGGAAACCGATTATTTCGCGCGGTACTTGCAAGATAAGAGCGGCCGCTCACCGTAAGAATATCGCCCGAAACGTAAAGTTTCATATAAAAAGCGTTCGTAAACCATATATACAACTTAATAAACGTATCGCTTATGCTTTGCTATCGGCATTACGGGCGTAAAAGGCGGTACAAAAAACAAAAACAGGGAGAAGAAAAAATGGCAAACAAGAATTCGGATAAGTATAAAGAGCGCAGATGGTCAGTTCCGAGTAAGCGCGCAAAAGGTTACGCGGACGATTTAAGGGCGAAGGTACATACTTACGGAAAAAAGGAAGGCGAGGAACTCACGAATAAGGAGTTTGCACTCCGTATGGGTTACTTGCAGGCACAGAACGATAACGCCGGTATATACAAATACAAGAAGGCGTTAGCGGAAGGGAAGTCGAAAGAACAGGCTGTAAAAATTTCGAGACAGCGCGGTAAAGCGAGTTAAAGGAGGTAAAGCAAATGGCTAACAAACAAATCGTAGTGGAAAGGGAAACTTTCAAACTTAAAGATAAGGAATACTTTTCGTATTTCGTAAAAGGTACCGTCAGGGGCAGAGAAGTTAAAGCGGGAGTAAAACCGCCGGACAACGGCGGATACGTCGTTTTGGACATCGTGTTCGACAATGCGATGAGCGCGGAACTTACGGTAAAGCCGTTCGAGATAAAGGACGATAACGGCAACGTAATAAAAGGCAATACGTACAGCGTTAAGTCCGTGGACGAAAACGGCAAGGTTTACGAGTGTACCGTTAAACCCGCAAGGGCGTCGGACAAGACCTTACTTACTATGCTGCTTGACGAATAACACACTTAAAGCCCGTGCCTGAAATCGGTGCGGGCTTTATAAAAAAATCATTATAAGGAGAAATTTTTATGTATCANNCAGATAGTAAAAAGAGTAAAATCGGTCTTCTGTTATCTATTTTAGCGGTAATACTGTTTATCGGGTTAATAGGCGGCGCATATATGGCGTTTACTAAAAAGCCCGTTCAGACAAATACTGCCGAAGTGGATACGGTAATAAACGAACAGGGCGACGTATTAAACGACGGCAGCGTTCACTCGTTACCGAGTAATATGTTGTTTTCGGTAAGGAGTTTTGCCGAAAATCTCGGTGAAGGCGAAGATCCCGAACCCGTAGAAGCGATAATATCCGCCGAAGTTCTTCCCGCTCAAGCAAAAAACAAAGCGGTGGACTGGTCTTTGGAATTCGTAAACGCAAATTCCGAGTGGGCGACGGGGAAAACGCTTTCGGATTACGTTACGGTCACGCCGAAAGACGACGGTGCGCCTGTGGCGACGGTTTCGTGTTATCAGGCGTTCGGGGAACAGATACGCCTTACGGTAATTTCGAGAGACAATCCGAGTGCGACCGCAACCTGCCTTATAGACTACAAGCAGCAGTTGACGGGTATGGAAATAGCCTTATCGCAGGAAGGTAAAACACCTACTGTAAACAATAACACAAAGCGCGGTACGGTTTATGCGGATTTCGAAAACGAAAACCCGCTTATAGTAACCTATACCTATCTTAAATCCGACGTTTATACCGTGCCGGTGCAAGACGGTGAATTGTTTACGCCCGTTTTAACGGTTTCGTATAAAGAGGCATTTGCTAACGCTCTTAACGCAATTAAAGTGAATAGTGCGAAAATCCCCACCATCGAGAAAACCGAAGAAGGTTTCAGCCTTGATCTTTTAGGTAAAAGTTTTATCGACGGTTTAACCCCCGCCGAAACTTATTCCATTATCTCGGCTATAAACACTAACAAAAGTAATGCCGTAATTTTTACATTTACAGACACCAAAGGTACGGTTATAGCGACTTATACGCTTTCTATAAATACAACTTCTATACAGGAACAATATAAAGTTGAAAGCGTTGCCGTCGGTACGACTGAACTCATTTTCAGCGAAGATGCGGAAACTTATAACATTACCTATATGAGAGCAGGTTCGCCAAACGGCAAGACTTTGTTTGAAATAGGTTCGGAATACGGTTTAAGTAAACAGGACGGCGGTTTTTATCCCGAAACCTATACTTCGGGCGAAAGCGTAAGAATAAGCGACCTTAAATCTATCTTCCATTGCAGCGGTCCCGGCGGAGATTATCATTCGGGTAGCGGTTATGGAAGTGCAGAATATGGGTTTAACGGATGGTATTTAGATAGCGAAAAAACTATTCCGTTTAATGGAATTATACCTGCGGGTACTACGGGAGATATAACGCTTTATGCGGATATAACTACTCGTAGCACGCACGCATATTAAGGAATAGGGGGAAAACAATATGTTAAATAATAATTCAAAATCAAGGTTTAATCTTATCGCTTTAATAATGTCGCTGCTTTTACTATTTACTGCCTGCGTATCTCTTTTAGGTGCAACGGCGAGTAATAAGACTACAAGTGCAAATGCGGAGAAATCCAACGAAATATCTCCTGCCGTCAATCTTTATTCGGTAGCGGCAAAAGTTGTGGACGGTGGTTTACGCGGTGGCGGATCGGTATGCGTATCGCAGACTATAACGGCAATAATAACGCCGAGTACGGTAGCGGATAAATATGTTACTTGGTCGCTTGCTTGGGCAAACGACGCACCGCTTAAAAATACGGATATTTCCGAGTATTTGGAAGTGACCGAAGAATCGCAAGGCAATCTTACCGCAACTATTAACTGTTATAAATCGTTCAGGGACAGCAAAGCAATACTTACCTGCACGACGAGACAGGACAATAAAACGGGTACTTGCGAAATCGTTTACGACGGCGTACCTTCAAGTATGAGTTTAAGTGCTGCGGAAGGCGTAACTCAATACGATCTCGGCAACATGTCGGTAGATATGTTGTTTGTCGGTAGCAGTTATCCTTTGACTGTTGCATTAGACAACGTTTTCCACGATGCCGGTAATTCTTTCCACGATTATGTCGTAACGGTATCCGGCGTAGGAACGGTTAATTGCGGTACTTTTAGTAGGTCGCCACGTGGTGCAGGTTGGAGTTCGCATAGCAACGTTGTAAATTTTGCGGATATAGCAAGTGAATTTATTACTACGAGCGTAACGGGCAATACAGTTCATATTCAGCCTTCTAAATCTCTCTACGATTATTACGAATCGAGTTCTACGCATTACGTAGAAGGTAACGGCGAAACCACGACGTATACTAATAAGTTATATTGTTTGAATAGGGATTCCGATGGTAATTTACCTTACTTTATAGTGACTGTCAGACATAGAACTTACGGCTTCTCTGCTCAATACAGGTTCTTTATAGGCGAACAAGTGGAAAGCGTTTCGACTACCAAGACGACTATTACGTTCTAAAACTATAATACGACAAGGAGATAAAATATGGCGAAAAGAAATATAGTAAAGACTATCACATACCTTTTGATTTTACTTGTCGTAGTAGCGGTAATAGGATTTGTAGCCCACTTCACAAATGGGTTTACGGGAGATTTTAAGACCTTCTACGTTACGGTAAACGGCAAGGACGTAATGACGAGCGCGGGCGGTTATGAAGTATCTAACTCGAACCCCCTTAACGTTGACGTCAAATATACTTTCGGGGCTTTATCTGATGAAGCAAAAGGCTATTCGGTAAAAATAGTTCCTAATAAAGTAGAAGGTAAGAATTTCGATTTTACCGTTGACGGAGAAACCTATTCGTTTTTCGCGGAAAAGGATCTGTCTGCTGGGTTCTACTTGGGAAAAAAAGAACA
>DBVR01000006.1:3023-7788 GCA_002308755.1 Christensenella sp. UBA1259 | reverse complement strand
AAAAAACAGCCTTTCGGCTGTTTTTTCTAAATTTCCGTGAGCGACGCCGCCGCGATACTCTGTCCGACGCGCTTTATACTTTCGTCGGGAATAATTATCTTTATGTCTTTAAGTTCGGGATACTCGTCGGCAAGCACTTTCTTCGCCTTGTCCACGATAAGATCCGTCGCCGCTCCGCTCGTAACCCTGCCTAACAGCAAGAGAACGTTTATATCGTAGAACTCCGAGTAAAACGCCAAAGTATAGCCGAGATACGTTCCTATATCGTCAAATATCTGCTTGGCGATACCGTCGCCTTCCGCCAACATCTTCTGCACCACTTTCAGTTTCTCGGCGGGAGAAAGGCTTTCGTCAAACTTTATTCCCGCACTTTCCGCAAGTTTTATAACGCCGTCCTGCGAGAAATATTTAACGCCGCAACCTATATCTCCGCTCCACTCGTCCTGCATCGCATCAGGGTTCATATCCACGGGGGCGAAGGCGAGTTCGCTTATCCAGCCGTTCAGGTTGCCGTCCTTATTTATATACCCTACCGCTTCGCTCGTGCCCATAGCGATACCCAAAACGCCGTTTTCCTTTAACGCCATCGCGCCCGCAAGCGCGGTAACGTCGCCGTCGTTTTCGACGTCTATCTTATAGCCTAATTCTTTCGCGATATCAAGGTACATGGTCTTAACGTGCTTTTCTCTGTCTTCTTCGGGTATCTTCAAAAACAGCGACGCGACCATTATTTTGTTGTCGATATACACGCCCGCAGAGGACACTCCCACCGCGTCTACTCTCGGCATCTTGGACGCCGCGGTCAGAAACGCCGTTTTTATCCCGTCGTACTGATAACGCCAGTCGGTAGAAAGTTTCGGGTGCCACACCACTTCTTCGCTGTAAACGACTTTGCCGTCTATTACCGCCGAAACCTTCCTGTCGCTGCCGCCCGCGTCGAAACCTATGCGACAACCTTCCAGATGCCCGCCTATCTTCAACGAACACTTGTTTTCCTTCGGGAAATCCTTTTCGGAAACTTTGACCACCTCGAAAGGTCTTTCGTAAACGGTGGACATAAAATCCACGTCGAAAGCCCGTGCGCCCGAGGCGGAATAATCTTTTTTCACGCGGTCGAAAATATAATCGCTGCCGCATATATATATCTTGTATCCGCCCGCTACCCACAGTACCGCCTTTATCATCCTTTCGACTATGCGGTAACTGATCTCCAACTTGCTTTCTTCCTTATACACGTCGAACGAAAAAACGTAGTTGTAACCTTTGTTTCTTTCGACGCATATTTTAAGCGTCTCGTGAGGGGCGTTTTTCACGTCTTTCCTGTAAGCTTTTAAAACTTCCGATACGGGCGAAAACCCTTTATCGAATTCCGGTACGTATTTCATCTCTTTTCATCTCCTTTCTCCGTAAACGATTCGAGTCGGATAATCTACGTAAATATCTTACCATTTGCATTACGTTTTGTCAACGCATACGGGGGGTGATACCGATCGAAAACGGATTTTTTTGCCGCCGCCGAAAACGTTTAACGCAAAGCGGACGTAGTGAACATAATCCGTAAAAACATTGAGTTTTTCGACATAACATACTATAATGTAAGACGACCGTTTGCTTTGTTCCGACACGGCACGTTTTTATCGCCCGTTATTTTAACGTCGGAGCGCGAAGAATAAAAACACTTGACAGACGCACTCTTATCGTATATAATGTATAAGTTATAAGGGTTGACACGCATTTGTCAAAATTCGCATTATTTCGACGATTTTGCGGCAAAAATCCCGAAAAACGACGGGTGGCCGCGGGAGATATATGGGGAAAAATCAGGTAAACGTAAAAAATTTTACGAAAAAGTATTTCTTTATAATGCTTGCCGCTATGATAATTTCGACGATAGTTATCGGTATAACTCTTACCATAAGATCGGCGAATACCCTTAAAGCAGCAACGAGAGAGAATATGCTGTCGCTTTCGAATACCGCGGCAAGTTTTCTCGACGGCAACGAAATAAAGAACCTTTCGGCGGACGACGCACCGCTTACCGAAGAGAACGGCGAGCGGAAGGAGCCTTCGCAGTTGTACAAAGATACGGCGGCGCTTCTTGCACGCATACAGACGTTGCAGGAAAACGACAATATAAAATATATCTATCTCGTGAGATACGAAGGCGGCAAATTCATATTCATCTGCGACCCCGATCCGGAAGAGCCCGCTTATTACGGAAAACCGGTGGTATATACGCCTTCGCAAGAGTCAGCGTGGTCGGGTACGGCAGCGGTCGATACCGACAGTTACGAAGACGAGTGGGGAAAATACTACACCGCTTGGAGTCCCGTAAAAGCAAACGGCGAAGTCGTGGCGCTGGTGGGCGTCGATTTCGACGCGGTATGGTTTTCGCGGCAGGTACACGACAACACGCCCATAATAATACTGTGCTGCCTTTTCGTGCTTGCGGCAGGCGTGCCCGTAACGGTGGTGTTCACCAAGACAATGCGCAAGCGTTTTCTTAAACTCAACGAAGAAATGACCGCCCTTTCCGACGATCTGGAAACTATTTTCGACGAAATCGACGGGATAGAAAAATCTTCGGAAGAAGAACTCCCTTCTTACGACGGTCTGGACTTTATGACGTATCTCAATAAAAGAACGGAAGACATGAAAAAACGCCTTAGAGATCACATGGAATACCTGCATCAGCAGGCGAACACCGACTATCTTACCAAAGTCGGCAACGTAAGGGCGTATTTCGAACACAGAGAACGCATTAAAGCGGAAATCAAAAACGGTACGGCGGATTTCGCCGTGGCCATGTTCGATATAAACGGACTTAAAGCCGCCAACGACACTCTGGGACACGAGTGCGGCAATTACTTAATAAAATCCGCCGCGAAAATAATAAAGAAAGTGTTCGCAAACGACCCCGTTTACCGCGTGGGCGGCGACGAGTTTCTGGTTATATTAAGTAACGTCAAAGACGTCGATATACAGCCTATGTTGGCGCTCGTGGATAAGGAAACGGAAGAACTCAATAAAAAAGGCAATAACTTTAACTCCACGCTCACCCTTTCAAAGGGCTACGCCGTGTTCACCCCCGAGAAAGATACTTCGTATAAGGAAGTGTTCAATCGCGCAGACCAACACATGTATCAGGATAAGGAAGACTTTTACAGGAAAAACGGCCTGAAACACTGATTTTTGATTTCAATTTAAACTTAAAACTCCCGACTTGAAGTCGGGAGTTTTCGTTTGTCTATCCGTTTTACTCCTGCGTATTATAGACGGTACAGCCGCCCCTTTGGTTTCTCTTGGTCATATACAGCGCCCTGTCGGCGTGCTTAAAGAGAGAGTTTATGGTCATACCTTCTTCGTAGTAGGCGATCCCCGCGCTGACCGTTACTCCCGGTATATCCGCTTCCGAAGAAATAGAGGCGTTCACCGCCGCGGACCTTTCGTATATAACGTCCTTCTTCGTGTCCGTACCCGTGATGATGACTGCTATCTCGTCGCCACCGATACGGCAGGCGTGCCCCACGCCTTCAAATATCTTTTCTATCCTTTTGGATACCGTCGTAAGTACGGCATCTCCTACGTCGTGCCCGTGAACGTCGTTTATCTGCTTGAAGTGATCCACGTCGAAAAGCGCGATCGCAAAAATATTCTCTTTGTTGTTTTCGAGTATCTGTTTGAATTCCCGCCTGTTGAATATCCCCGTCAACGCGTCGTGCGTGGCTTCCAGCATGAGTTTTTCCTTGTGTTCCCGATTCAAGTCGTACATTTTATTGTAGGTCTCGGCAAGATAGCGGTATTCGTACGCGCCGTTTACGGGAATCTTTTCGTCTTCTTTAATGCACGGTATCGCACGGGTAAGCGGTACGAGAATATTTAATGTAATGAGAAGTATAAGAAGCGTAACTACGATTATATACCCTATAATGAGCAACTGTTCGTAACGGAACATAAAGGCAAGGTCGCTCGCGGCGGCTTTCTGCCGCGCGGCAAATTCCCTGTCTATAGTGGATATACACTCCGCGATATGCCCGCTTATTTCTTCCTTACTGTCGCTGTAAGCGTCGTTGCAAAGCATATCTATCGCCTTGCCTTTCTGTTCTTCCGCAGATAAAGCAATGTCGGTGTCCGACAAGACTACGTCCTTTACTTCCTCGGGGTAAAGGTCTACGTCGTATCCGTACCCTTCAACGGTGAGACGCATAGCGTAATATTCGGTATCCATAAGCGCGTAGGAAGCGTTTACCGCGTTCTCCAACGAATTATACGATTCCGAGTTGAAAGACATGTTTTCTATGTTCTGAAGGGCGGTCTCACGCCTTCTGGTCTCTTTCGCTTCGGTAAAATAGTCGTCGAGATACCGTTTTTCGCCCGTTACCGAAAAAAATCTTACCCTTTCGGTAAGATAATCGGACGCCGCCTGTATGTCGTCGGCGTTCTTGTGCCAGATAATATAATTTTCTGCGGTAGTGTCAAGTTCCCTGTACGCCTTGGAAGAATTGTAGTTTGCGGCAAGTAAAAGAGCGGAGATAATAAGCGTAACGGCAAGCATTACGTAATTTACTACGCCGAGTTTAATTCCCCTTTCTTTTATCTTTGAGGTTTTTCCCATAAGTTTAACTGTCCTTGCACATAACGGCATTATAAACCATTATATATATAGTATGCATATATTACCATAAAAGCACGCGCGCGCGCAACCTTTTTTCACAAAAAAAATACGATAAATAAAAATTTTTAAAAAATTTTGAAAATTTTTTCA
>DBVR01000006.1:0-2955 GCA_002308755.1 Christensenella sp. UBA1259 | reverse complement strand
GTCAATGACGCAAAGCTATAGGGCCTTATAAAAGGCAGCCAGTTGCATTTTTGTTTATCCGTAGGG
This sequence comes from Christensenella sp. UBA1259, assembly GCA_002308755.1. Lineage (GTDB taxonomy): Bacteria > Bacillota > Clostridia > Christensenellales > Borkfalkiaceae > UBA1259. The sequence goes on along the minus strand of DBVR01000006.1, from coordinate 2,889 downwards.
GTAACGAACATGCGACTTTTTTTATTCTCGGGAGTTAAAAAAGGACATGGAGTTATTCGACAGGCTTGTAAATGAAACCGTTTCTTCGGGCATAGAACCTGTAACGCTTAACTTCACCGGCATATACGATTGTTACTCCGCCCGCCCCGTCGCTTACAGAACGCAAACCGAAATGTTTTCTTCGGTAAACGGAAAGATAGAAGGATTTGCGGAAAAAACCGATAAGACGGAAACGGGCAAAGAAATTACGGCGCACAACATAGTGAAAGCCATACGTTGCATAAAAGCGATGGTCGCCGAAGGAAGAAGGATATCCTGGATATCGGTATCGGGCGCTACGGCGTTTCTGACGCAGGAAGATCTTTATTCGGTACTCGACAATATATTTAAAGCGGAGAACTTTACGGAAAACGGTAAACTCTGCTTGGAATTTTCGAAAAGCATACTCACCGCAGAAAGAGAAAAGGTCCTGAAAGGACTTGCGGATCTTAAAGTGTTAGGGGTTAAAACGGTAATAAGCGGCGTCGCCGCGGACGACTTCCCCACTTCCGCACTTTTGGACGTAGCGGTGGACACCGTGGTACTCACCCCCGCAATAACGGGGCTGGCACTCGACAGAAACAAACCCGGCGTTTTGTTGTCACTCATAAGATTTTTAAAGTCTATGGACGTTTCCGTGATAGCGGAAGGTGTTAAGGACGACGACGAATTAAGGGAACTCAATAAAGCCGAGTGTTTCGGGTTTATCCCTGCGGATAATTACTCGGGCAGGTTTACGGTGATAAAGGGAACGCACGATTTTGCGTCCGCGCTTTGCGAAAAGGAGGATGCGTAACGTGAAGAAAAAGAAAAACGACGCCGAGCCTTCTCTTTTCGACGAGGCGGCAAAAAAGCCCCCCCGTAGGAGCGGCAAAAAAACTTCGGCGTTTTTGAGAAGAAGCGCGACGGAAGTCATGTACTTCCGGATATTCAGAAAAATAATACTTATTGCGGTCGCGATTATATCTTCTCTCTTGTTAGTAGTATACGGGTTCGCGCTGGTATACGACAGAACGGGGAGTTTTACGGTCAACGTCAAAGGTCAGGAAATAGAATACAACATATCCCTTTGCGAAAACGAAGACTTTCTTACCAGAAGTTCGATGCTTTCCAGCGAAAAGATCGCCAAACTCACGAATATCTGCGGTAACGAACTGCCGCTCAACATAGACGGAATAAACGGCGACCACAGTAACGAAAGATACCTTGCCTACACTTTCTACTGCAAGAACATGTGCGCAACCGAATGTGCCTTAAGTTACGAACTTTCTTTCAACAACGTAACCAACGGCATGGACGAAGCGGTGAGAGTAAGGCTTTACGTCGACGGAGAGTACACAGATTACGCCAAAACGAGATCGGACGGCGGCGGCAAAGAAGTACACCTGTGCGACAAGACCTTCGCCAACATCAACGTGGTGTGCTACGGACTGGTAAATAACGTATTACCCGACGCGATAGTGAGATTTACCATAGTGGTGTGGCTGGAAGGCGACGACAACGATTGCGTGGACAGCGTCATAAACGGTTCTATCAAGTTTGCGATGCAGATATCCGCCAGAGACGTGGTGGAAACACAAAACGGTTAAAGGAAAAAGCGGGCAACGCCCGTGATAATAAAAAAAATATTTTTTTCAAAAGGAGAAAAAAAATGAAAAAGACACTCAGAAAGATCATACCTGCGATAGCAATGTTATTGATCTCGGCAACACTGGTCGGCACTTCGACCTTCGCATGGTTCTCTATGAACAACAAAGTAACCATCTCGGGTATGTCGGTGACCACGCAGGTTTCCAGCAACCTTCTCGTTGCGTCCGGCACGGCTGGTACGACTAAAGCGGCTGAAAGTGATTTCCACGCAACCGTTAACCAGACCGTATCGGGAATTATCGAACCTGTTTCGACGGTAAACGGCGAAAACTTCTTCTACACCACGAGTGGTTTGGCTGACGGCGATTCGGAAAGCGACGATTACGTAGCGTATAATTCTGCCGATACGACCGCTTTCAATACCGCTTACGGTACTACGGGCGCTGTCGGATACGTTGATTACGTTATCGATCTCAAAGCCGTAAACACGAGTACTTCCGCATCCAAGTATATATCCCTGACTAAATTAGACTTAGTTTACACCGGTACCGCGACCGACAATACGAAGGCGCACCGCGTTGCTATGTTTGTTCAGGAAGGTACGTATAGCGGAGAAACTTGTACCGGTTTTGCTGCTAAAGCCTCTACCGCGACTTGCATAATCGACGTGACCGGCGCTGCAAACCAGACGGCTGACAACGCTGTTTCCGCTGCGGCTTCCGCTCCCACCGCGATCAGCATTATGGCTACGAATGCTCTTACTTCGATAGAAGTAGCGCAGAACTCCACGAAATACTTTAAGGTAACTCTCCGTCTGTACGTTGAAGGCGAAGATACGACCTGCACCAACGAGTACTTCCTTAAACTTACCGAAGCGTGGAGATTAGAAACGCAGTTCGAACTTAAAGATAACACTTCGAGCGCTATTACCGAAATCACCAAGTATGCCGCTAAGTCTGTGGAAATAGCCGGTGTTAATACGATTGTTTACTTAGATTCGAGTAACAACTTGTTCAAAGCCGCAGATATGACTCAGTTAAACGGCACGGGCGACAACGCTAAGAAGATTTCTGTCGCGGCAACCGGTATGACTTCGGCGGAAGTTGATGCTTTGAATACCGCATACGGTCTCACGGGCGGAGATGCGTTCACTTCCATCGCTTAACTCTTAAAGTCTGTGACAAATTGAAATAACGGTTTGTTAACGAAAAGCATTTACGCTTTCGGGCGGAAACGCCCGAAAGCGTAAAATTTTTTAAA
>DBVR01000041.1:11912-12276 GCA_002308755.1 Christensenella sp. UBA1259 | reverse complement strand
TAGTTATATCGCTTATATGCACTTCCGCGGTCGGAATCCCCACCGCTTTTATCGCGTCGGCTATCGCGACGGACGTGTGTGTGTAGCCGCCCGCGTTTATCACTATCCCGTCGAACTTCTTATAGGCTTTCTGAACGGCGGTAACGATAGCGCCTTCCGANNNGACTGAAAGCACTTTACCTTTACGCCTATCTCTTTTGCCGTTTGTTTTACCGTTTTAACGAGCGTTTTATAACCTTCGTGCCCGTAAATGTCGGGCTCTCTTAAGCCCAGCATATTAAGGTTAGGTCCGTTGACGACAAGTATCTTCATATTTTTTAATTATCTCCTTTGCGGTATCTTTTATATCGCCGTCGTTTTCCGC
>DBVR01000041.1:8417-11903 GCA_002308755.1 Christensenella sp. UBA1259 | reverse complement strand
GAAAAATCGCAATATTTTTCGTAAAGCGGACGACGTTCTTCAAACAGTCGTTCTTTGCCTGAATTTTTTGAAAGCGGGCGGTCTTTCGTCGACAGCAGGGAAATATCCCGCCTTATATAGCATATAACACCGTTTTTACTTAAAAGATTCAGGTTTTCGGGGCGAAGCACCGCGCCGCCGCCCGTCGCTATAACGCACCCGAAAGACAACGACAGATCTTTTATAACCTTGCTTTCTACGTCGCGTAAAGAACTTTCGCCGCGGGTAAGTATTATCTTTTCGGGCGAAAAGCCTGTCCTTTTTATTATCTCGTCGTCGGTATCGACGAAAGTTTTGCCGAGTTTTTCGGCAAGGATTTTGCCGAGCGAACTTTTCCCAGAAGACGGCATACCGATAAGAATAAGATTGCTTTTTTGTTTATAAATATTAAAAGCGGCGTCTTCGCAGGCGTTATCGTCGGCGTTAAAACCCCACAGCCTTTCCGACTCTATCGCCTGTTTTACGAGCATAGACAGTCCCGAAGAAGTTTCAAAGCCCGCGTCTTTCGCCCGCCGCAGAAGTTCGGTGTTAAAGGGATTGTAGGTCATATCGATTACGAATTTTACCGCGGGAAATTTTTCGGGGAATATCGGCGTTTCCGAAATATCGGGGAAAGTGCCGACGGGGGTGGCGTTTATTATTATTTCGGCGTCTTTTAGATCGTAACAGTTATCGTAGTTGATCTTCCCGCCGCGCGAAACGGTATCTGTTCGCCTTGCGCCCGATTTTCCCGCAACGAACCGCGCTACCGCCGCCGCACCGCCGCTGCCTAATATAAGAACGTTTTTATCCTTTAAGGACACGCCCTTTCTTTTTATCGCGTACTCAAATCCCGCCGCGTCGGTGTTGTAGCCGAAAAGTTTCCCGTCTTTTTTTACGACGGTGTTGACCGCGCCTATCCTTTCGGCTTCTTCCGAAACGCCGTCAAGGTAGGGGATTACCGATTTTTTATAGGGTATGGTTACGTTGAACCCGTCGAAAGGGTTTTCCTTAACAAACTTTGCAAGGTCTTTTTCCGCCACTTCTAAAAGAGAGTAGTCGAGCCCGAACCGTCCGTGCACGAGCGCGGAATAACTGTAACCTAATTTTGCGCCGATAAGACAATATTTCATGCCTTTTCCCCGTACGCGCCGAGAAATACGAAATTGCGCGAGCCGTTTTCCATCTCGGAAATAAGGTTCAATACGTTTTTATCGGCGATATCGCCTTCGAAATCGAAGTAGAACATAAACTCGAAGTCAGCCCCCGCTATCGGGCGGGATTCTATCTTGGTAAGGTTAAGCCCCAAAGCGGAAAACCTGCCGAGTACCCTGTTAAGACTGCCGGGTTCGTGTGATAAACTCGTCATAACGCTTATTCTGTCGGCGTTTTTATAGACGTTAAGGTCTTTTTCTATGCAGATAAATCTCGTGAAATTCGCACCGTTATCCTGTACGTCGGTTTTAAGTACTTTAAGCCCGTATATTTCGGCGCACTCGGCAGAGCACAGCGCGGCAAGGGAAATATCGCCCGAATCCTTTACCCGCTTTGCGGCTACCGCCGTGTTTTCTTCGTGTAAAGACGTAAAGCCCCCGTCCTTTATAAATTCCTTGCATTGAAGTATAGCCTGCGGGTGAGAAACTACGGTCTTTATATCCGCAAGGCTTGCTTCGGGCAGGGCGGCAAGGCAGTGTTTTATCTGTATCTTGCAGGACGCCGCTATATGGAAATTGTATTTTTTCATAAGGTCGTACACTTCCGATACCGAACCCGCCGTGCTGTTTTCTATGGGCAGCACCCCGAACTCGCAAAGCCCTTTCGATACCGCCGAAAACACCCCTTCGAAGTTCTTAAAATAGGTTATATCGGATATGGGAAAGAATTTCGCCGCCGCCGCGCCGCTGTTCGCGCCGCTTATGCCCTGACAGGCGACGGTTGCCGAAACGGGCATTTTGCCGAGCCCTTTTTTCAGCAGTTCCCCAAGCCTTTTTGCCGTCGCGGAAGTCTTTTTCATTACGAAACTCTGATACGCCTTGCCGGTGAAAAACACCGTTTCGTAAAATTCCTTTAAGTACAGGGAAAGTTCTTCGGGCAGTTTTTTCGTTAGCCTGAAAATTATCTCTCTTTCTCTTTCTCTGTCTTCCGCGGGAAGCGCGTTTGCGGCTTTTATTTTAGCCACTTCTTCGGAAAGCGCCATACGCTTCCCGAAAAGTTCCGTCATCTCGTCGTCTATCGCGTTTATATCCGCTCTTACGTCTTTTAAGTCTCGCATATATCTCTCCTTTATAATATTTCGTCGACGAGGGCTATCGCCACCGCGCTTTCTATCACGGGGACGGCTCTCGGCACGATGCAGGCGTCGTGCCTGCCCTTTATACTTATCTCGGTATCGGTCTTATTTACAAGATCCACCGTCTTTTGCGGGAGTGATATCGACGGCGTGGGTTTTATCGCCGCCGAAAGGGTAATAACGTTTCCGTTGCTTATCCCGCCGTTTATGCCGCCCGAATTGTTGGATAAAAATGCGACCTTCCCGTCTTTATAGTAAAGATTATCGTTTTCTTCGCTCCCGAAGTTTTCCGCGCCCGTAAATCCCGAACCGAATTCCACGCCCTTCACTGCGGGAACGGAGAATACGAGCGAAGAAATTTTTCCTTCGAGTCCCGAAAAGGTATCGTCGCCGACCCCTACAGGAAACCCGAATACGCAGCACTCTATAACGCCGCCCAGGGAATCGCCCTTTTTCTTCGCCTTTTCTATCTCCGACAATATCTCGGCTTTTTTATCCAGCGACGGGAAAACGCCTTCCCGCAAGGCAAGTATCTCCGAAAGGGCGATATCGCCGCCCTTATACGACCTTGCGGCAATTTTGCCCACCTTGGAAACGTAGGCTTCTACTTTAACGCCTTTTTCTTTCAAAAACTGCTTACATATCCCGCCTATAACGCAGAACGGCGCGGTCATGCGGCCGGAAAATCTCCCGCCGCCCGTAAAGTCGAGCGTGCCGTCTTTTAAGTGCCAGGCGTAATCGGCGTGGGAAGGGCGGGGTTTTCCGTAAAGGTCCGAGTACGCCGAACTTTTAATATCGGAATTTATTATCTCCGCCGTAAAATCTCCGCGGATACTATCGCCCGTAAGTCCCGAAAAAACCACCTCGTCCTTTTCCTTTCTCGGCGTGGAATATGCGTCGTTTTTAGACTTTCGCCTGTCCAAAAAAGCGTCGAGTCCGTTTTTATCTATCTTAAAATCGGGAAAACCCGAAACCTTTACGCCTATTTTTTCGGCGTGAGATGCGCCGAATATCTCTATTTTGAGTTTTCTGCCGTTAAACGATGACATATTTCCCTCCCGCTTTCCGGTAGTCGGTAAAGAACCCGACGTAAGATTTGGCGTGCGCTTCCGCGCCGACTATTTCGGAATTTGCCGTAGCGCCCGCCGCAAGCACCGCCGCGCTCATCACCGTTCTGT